>JABSPQ010000149.1 GCA_013214205.1 Flavobacteriales bacterium | reverse complement strand
TGAAAGTGAGCACCCTTATTTAAAGATTTTTTTTGGCTATTGCGCCACCTTTGATTACTAAATTAAATAGTGATCAAAATGGCAAACAAATCAATAGCTATGAATAAATTACGCAGCATAATACGCCTCCATAACGAAGGCAAGAATAAATCGTTTATAAGTAGGTATCTGGGTTTTTCACGCAATACCGTTCATAAGTACGTTCAACAATTTCAGCGTATAGATCTAACTTATGATAATATTAAGGATATAAGCGACTTAGAGCTTTACCAATGTTTTGAATTAGATTTCCAGAGAGAAGTACCTGATCGTTTAAAATCGTCTAAGCCTTTTTTCCATACATGCAAAAAGAGCTTAGACGGCCAGGCGTAAACAGAACGATACTTTGGGAATAGTACATTCTAAAACATAGTGATGGCTATGGTAAGACTCAATTTAACGAGCATTACAACCTGTGGCGCAACCGAACGAGTCCTTCTATGCGCATCAATCATAAAGCAGGAGACAAACTCTATGTGGATTATACTGGTAAAAAGCTCCAAGTAATAGATCCTCAAACGGGTGAAATAAAGCAAGTAGAAGTCTTTGTTTCTATCCTAGGTGCGAGTCAATTAATTTATGCTGAAGCCACAATTAGCCAACAGAAACAAGACTTTGTTACCTCCATATAAAACGCACTACACTTTTATGGAGGGGTGCCTATGGCTATTGTACCTGACAATCTTAAAAGTGCAGTAACCAAGAGTCATCGCTATGAACCAACGCTGAATCAAACCTTTGCAGACTTTGCTGAACATTATGGCACTACAGTGCTTCCTGCCAGAGTATACAGACCGAAAGACAAAGCACTTGTTGAAGGAGCAGTAAAAATTGTTTATTCGCGTATCTATGCTGCAATCAGGAACCAGCAGTTCTTTAGTTTAGAAGAGCTGAACATGGCCATTAGGGAACAACATGAAGCCCTTAACGACCGTAAGTTTAGTCACAGACCATATAGCAGACGTGAACTATTTGTGGAGCTAGAAGAGAAACTGCTTAATCCCTTGCCACTAGAGAAGTACGAGATCAAGGAAGTTTGTTGGGTAACAGTGATGAAGAATGGGCATGTATGTTTGCAGAAAGACAAACATTATTACAGTGTACCATACAACTTTATTGTCAAGAAAGTAAAGCTAATATGGTCATCTAAGCAGGTAACAGCTTATTACAATTATAGATGTATTGCCACTCATGAGCGACTAAAAAGCCCTTACCGTTACACCACAGACGAGCAGCACTTGTGTTCTAAACATAAGTTTGTTACCCAATGGAATCCCGATTACTTTATTAATTGGGCAGCCAATATTAGCCCAGCGGTAGAACTGGTGATCAAGGATATAATGGAAAAGAAACCATATTCAGAACAAGCATACCGTAGTTGTATGGGCGTGCTTAGCTTGGCCAAGAAAGCAGGAGACAAACGGTTGAGTGATGCATGTAACAGAGCATTAGAATACGGTATCTGCAACTATAAAATGGTACAAAAGATTTTTGAAAAGGGATTAGATCAAATAGAAGAACAATCCATTCAGACTCAGCTTCCAAGTCATGATAATATTAGAGGGAAGCATTATTACAATTAAAACTAAAAACAATCAATTATGAATATAGAAACATTAGAAAAGATGAGACAAATGAAATTTTACGGAATGCATAGTGCCTTCCAATCCGCTTTAGAAACGGGCAAACTGAATGATTTTACCACAGATCAGCTGATA
>JABSPQ010000015.1 GCA_013214205.1 Flavobacteriales bacterium | reverse complement strand
AGCCTGAAGTGCAGTTCCTCGCAAGATTTTATGATTCCGCCTATTTTGGCGGATGAACAAAATATTATTTTAACTTAAAATGACCAGCGCTGGCACATTTTACAAACATCGGCATAAAAATCACCTTCGTTTGTTCCTCGAAAAGCAAAGGTAGAACAGGATTTTGTAAGTTAGCGAAAGCTAAAAATAAAAAGTCCGATTAATAGGGGGATAGACCACTGGGGCGAACTACCTTTCATGATACAGTTGATGTACTTAGTATTTAAAACTACTTCACTTTTAAACTGACTTGGATCTATAAGATTTTTACTATCCTTTTTTGTTGAAGTATAGCTTTACCTTATTAAAGTTTGCAGCTGCGTTCATTACATCTCTAATTTGCTCAAACTCGCTAACTTCATATACAATCCTATCGTATCTCTCCTCTACTGTAATGTAAAGTTTACCGCCTTCTAAAGTGTATGCCGATTTAAAGAATGCGCTTTTATCTTCGGTAGTTACATCAAAGTTTATTGATTCGAGGTTAGATACTTCGTACTCTGCAGGCAATTCAATTTCAAAGCTTCTGATGTACGATCTGTTAAAACCATTTTCGATTTTTTGCTCACGCTCGTTTTCTTCATACATCTCTATTTGTGGCCCAATCATATCTCCAATTTTAAGAATAATTTTTGGTCCGGCTTTTTCAGTATAACTCGATGTTGTTATAGAGGTTTTTATTACCAAAGGTTTTATACCAAACAATTCGGGAACCCCATTTTCTACCACAATACTTTCGGCATTTCTTTCTTCGGTAATCATTTTAATAAAGTTGTCGTCAACTCGTTTTCTATCTTCATCAGATAAAAACTTGTAGTCTATTTGAATACTGCCTCCACTATGCCCAGCTAACTCTATCTCAAAGAAAATAGTTGGTTCAAGAGCATCTTTGGTCATGTCGATTCTAATTTTATGGTTGTGCTGACTTTGCTCGCTAGTGGTTCCTTTAATCCATTTAATTTTCCCTAAGCCTGTAGTGATTTTACCAATATTTAGTGGCTTAATAAACAGGCCATAGTTTTCGGTGTTTTCCCAAGGAATAAAACCTAATCTAAATTCGGGATTGCCTGGAGCAAGGTATGTATCCTCATCTACCAAATAAATAAATGTGCTTACCAAAAAGTTATAGGATTCAAACTTTTTCTCAAATTTATTAAGCGTTCTATCGCAAGTTAAAAACACTTGATGCTCGATTTCTAGCTTTTGTAAAACGTTGGCATAAAGCCTAACATATGAAGCTTTATCACTTATCTTTTTTTCTTTTATAAACGATATTTTTTTGTATTCCTGTGGTGCATAAGGAACAATTACATAATTTGTTTTCATGTAGTTTTCGAAGGTGGCAATTTTCTCCCTGTCTGTCATGGTTTTGCTAATTCCCGATGCTTTTATCAGGCCACTAATAGCCTTTAGGTCGGCCTTGTCCACATTTTCGTATATATAAGAGTAGTAATACTTGGCCGCTTCGCCATACGAGTATAAATCGAAATTACCAGAAACGGTATTCGATTTAAGCTTATATATTAAATACTGTACGCTTGCACCCAAATGGCTTAACTCTTCGGCTTTAAAAATCGGCATTTCGTCTACAGAAAAGCTCCAACGATTTTTATCTGCCATCGTTGTATCCCTTTCCATTTCGGGCAATCCATTAACCGATAGAAAATCGAAAATAAGATGTGGCGAAGCAATTAATTCAAAATCTAAATTCTTCCTTTTTATAGAGCTTTGAAATGAAAGTCTACTTCCAGAGTCTAATCCTGGTCGTCTAATAAGCGACACTAGCTCAACAAAACATCCAACGCCTAACCCTTCTAACGCAAAGTATTGATATTTCCTTTTGCTTTGCTCATCCACTCCTTCCTTAATGTCGTTTTCATCAAGAACGGTTATATCTCCATTTGGTTTAATTACTCTAGCTCTGTAAAACTCAGTCTGGTCGCTTTGTCCGCCATTAATGTAAATTTTATTATTAGACTCTACACCTGTTTCGTTAGCTATGTAAGTGATGGTGTGACTTAATTCGAATTCGTAAAAAATATTGTCTAGAAAAATAAACTCTAAGGATAGCTTATCCTTGATAATAACTTCACTCGGATCCTCTTTTAGTTCGGGCACAGTATATCTAGGTGCATCTTCCCATTTATAATCTTTGTGCTTTATTTCTTGAGATTGAGCAGTTAGACCAAGCAATATAAATAAGATTCCGGCTGTACAGAGCGATAAAAGTCTTGTCATTACTAATTATTTTTTTTTGGTGAATACGATTGATTCGTTGAACACATTTTTTATTTCACGAATCATTTTATTCCAATCTTCAAACGATTCGTTTTCGAGCATCAAAAAGTTATCATAGTGATCAAATTTTTGAATTACCTTATTTCCCGACTGATTAACTTCGAATGTAAACCCAAACAGATCGTGCTTAAACTCATTTTTTTCAGGAAGAAACTGAACTTCATAATTATCAGGAATTTCAAAATCAACAACTATACTATTTCTCGATTTGTAGTCTACCTCAAGCGGTAATTTACGATCTTTATTCAAATCCTTTCTAGCATATATAGGTCTTAAACCAAGGTTAACATACATTTCATCTTCATTAAAACCTGCATAATCTGGTAAGGTAAATTCGAAGTTAATTTCTAACGCCTCATCGTTATTACTAAGGTCGGATAAATAGAAAGTACCCAAGTGAAACTTGTTGCTACCATGCTCTAAGTATTTGTCCATAAAATCTTGGAGCCGCTTTCCTGTAAACCATTTTACTGTACTTCTAATATTGGCATCAACAAAGCCTGTATAATATATTTTCCCTTTTCCCTTAATTTTTCCAGTGGCATCTATTCTAAGATGTATAGAATCTACAAAGGTCGAATAATCAGATGGCTGAACAGGTACTTCAATAATTTTATACTCATCTTTATCAATGGCAACCAATGCTTCTTTACCTTGTATAAAAGAGGTTGGCACATCAACTGTACTGGTGTTAGACGTGCCATCCAAAAACCTTATTTCGTCTTTGTATTTGTATGCCAATATCATGTGATTATCTACCAATGGTGTAGGAACCTGATCGTATGTATAAGGTAATTTTCTGGTGCCAACCCAAGTAAAAAATGCTTTTACCTCGGCATAAGTAAGCATGGTATACAGCAAAGAAGAAACACCTTTACAATCGCCAAACCTTTTTTCGCAAACGTTGCTGGCATTGTCGGGAATAAACCCTTGCATACCTTTTTCGAAGGCAACGTATTTTACGTTTTTTTGAAGCCAGTAATAGATCTCTCTCACTTTATCCAAATCATCATCCAAACCTGCGGTTAATGAGTCCACAAGGTTCTTTATTTCGTCGGAAGGAGTTTTATCAACCTTTTCTAACAAGGAGTAATACCAGCTATATAAATCTTTTACATTGCCAAGGTGCTTAACCTTTGTGCCATTTAAATCATATGATGTAATTCGAGGAATGATATGCGGTGTGTAGTAGGTAATTGATGGAGAACCTGAACTGTATTCTATAACAGATAGATCTTTTAGTTCCCATCGATAAATTTTACTTTTCTTTCCGTCGGTTATTGTTGGTTTAAATTCCTCCTCCGAAATATTGCGATATATAAATTCTACATCAATGCCATGCTCTACTTCAACCTCTATTATTCTTAATTCGGTTGGGTGAAAATCTTTAAGGTAAAACGGTCCTAATAATTGCGATACCTTAAAGTCTATGGTATAGTCGAGCACCGACTCTACACCTTTACCTAGGGATGGATAGAAGAAATTTACAGAAGATGACCCATCATGAAAGACTGATGAACTGAATTCTTTTTTTGAGACAAACTCTTCAATTTCTTTTTTCTTCGTCTTTTTGCCATTGTAAACCAAGGTGTAGGCTTCGATGTTTTCTAAAGTACGATTAGAGGAAGTGTATATAACTCCTTTGGCATATTTAGCAGCATCGGCCCGCAAATACATTTTTTGCTCTACCGTTGTGGCTCTAATTGTAAGCGAGTCGTTTTCGCCATAGCTAATTTTCAATCTGTTTTCACTAACAGTATTAACCACCTCGTGCCCTTTGTATTTTTCGTTGTAACGCAAAAACCGTTTAGATTCTTGGGCGTACAGAATTGAAATTGTAAGTAGTAAGGATATGGTAAAGAAAAAGCCTTTCATTCAGTTTATATTAATATCTTTTTGAAGAGAATAAGCCTCCATCGTAAAAATACTCTTCGAGCAGCAATTTCCCATCTCTGCTGTATTTTTTTGCAACACCATGTGTTTCGCTTTGCACATACGGGGTTTCTGATTTTAACACGCCGTTGTTGTAGTAAGTTTTTACTGTGCCATTAAGTTCGCCATTAACAAAAGGACTAGTTTTCCATACTTTGCCGTTTTCATAATATCTAATTCGCGCCTTATGTGCTTCGTCGTGCAGGTAATACAGTTTTTCGTACGGCTTGCCCGATTCGTAAAATTTAAGGTAATCCCCAGTAAAATCGCCATTTTTAATTTGATACGATCTACTTAATTGACCATTTTTAAAATAGCTTTTTACTTCAACCGTTTCGTTTTCAATTTTTATCATTGGTAATTCTTTTCCGTCTGGTCCTAAGTGCGAGTAACCAATAATTTTGCCATAATTATAAAATCTAAAATGTTCAATGCTTCCATTGCGACTATAATAGGTTCCTTTTCCATGTCTTTCGCCCAATTCGTACTTTATTAATACCATTAACTGACCGTTGTCGTGAAAGTCTTTTCTGGTTCCAACCAACGTTCCGTATTCGTAATTATAAGTTTCGTCTACTTTACCATTTAGGTGATACTTAATTACTTCACCATGAATAGTTCCTAGTTTATAGTTTGTTCTTTTAGCCAATTGTCCGTTGGAATAATAGCTCAACCATTCCCCTATTCTCTCGTCATTTAAATAATTTCCCTTTAAGCTCACTTGACCAGTTCCATAGTACCATGCAGCTTTCCCGTTCGAAACACCATTTTTATAATCGGCCACATGATTAGCTTTTCCATCCGGGTATTTCGTTCTTAATTCGCCAGTTAGGTTTATAAAATGAACCGTATCATAAGGCATTTCAAGCGTATCGTAATGCACCTCCTCTATAAAATCGCCATAATCGTATAACACCGAATGGCTAACCTTTCCATTTACAGCATAGTAAAGCTGTTTGCCGTGTATTTGACCATTTTGGTAGTACAACGTTTTTATTATCGTACCGTCATCAGCATACTCGATGTATGCACCATTAAGATCGTTATCGACACAAACCCCTTTATACTTTGGTACGTCGTTGTGATAAAACTCAAGATATTTCCCATTAAAACTGCCATCTTCAAAATGAGATAAACGTTTTATATCTCCAGAAACATGGTAGGTCTTTTGAACTCCTATTTGTTCGCCTTTTTCGAATTCGCTCTCTTCATTTAAATTACCATTATTGTCGTAATATTTCCATACCCCTTCTTTACCACCTTTCGAATTGTATAAGCCTTCTGTTTTAAGTACCCCATCTGGTGAAATTCCTTTAAATTGAAAATCGCCTCCTTGTTTAGCCCCCTCAGATATAATGTCGCCAGCCTTGTTATACATTCTATAACCAACAACATTTCCATTGGTATAATCTAGCTCACTGTATTTTACACCATCGAAATCAAAATCTTCTATTACACCACTCTTTTTACCATTTTCATCAAAAAGTACTTTCCCTTTCAAGTTTCCATTAGAATGATAATTTATTTTAGTACCAATTAAAACACCGGCTTCATACACCCCTTTTATTTTAAGTTGCCCGTTTATAAAATAACTGGTCGCTTCGCCGTCCAACTCGCCGTCCTTATAGGTTGCTATACTGGCGAGCTGTCCGTTTATGTAATATTCTTTAGACTCTCCTTCAATTGTTCCATTTACATAGTTAGACTCTTCTTTTATTTTTCCATCCAGATAAAACTCCTTAAGCACCCCATGCAATTCACCATCTTTATAATCTATTGCATACTGGATGTTTCCATTGGAGTAATAGCGCTTAGCTTCTCCTTGAATTTCGTTGCCACTATAATTTCGTTCTATAAAAACTCCACCAGCTTTGTGATATTCAACAGAGGATCCTTCAATATCATCATCTTTAAAAGTGAGTGTTTTAAACACAGAACCTGACGAATATTTTAATTTGTACTCGCCATTAATTTTTCCATCAACAAGTGTAAACGATTTCGTTTCCTCACCTTTTTTGTCGTAGTATACAAACTCTCCAATCGCATTACCCTGGTCGTCAAAACACCCTGTAGAGCTTATTTTACCATTCGCATAAATTTCGTACCAACATCCAACTTTAACTCCATTTTTTTCTACACCCAACGACGATAAGCAGTCTGTTTCATCACTTTGATAAAAATGATTGGTAATTATCGATTTTCCCTGTACTTCTATTGGTAACGAATTAAAGTACGATGTAATAGCGTTACCCGCCCAAGTGGAAAATTCGTCGGTAAGCTTTATTTTTTTCGATACCAGTTTTTTATGGGTTTCGCTTTTACTCGCTTTTAAAATAAAATACGAGAAAGATTCGAACATATCGGCTTTCCATAATTTTTTATAGAATTGCACATAGAATTGCATCCAATAGCCTTTGTCGGACTTATCATATTCTAATGTTTCTAACATTACCTGAATTTGACGGATTACATTGAGGTCGGCTTTAGATTTAACCTTATAACCTTTTTGAAGAGCCGCATAGCTTTTAATAACCTGATCTATTTCAGAAAAATCATCTCGATCATCTGGAAAATCATAACCCACAGATTTCATATCTGTTTTTTGGGTAACATAGGCATCCATTGTTGCCAATACTTCATTTGACTTATCGGCTGCGGGGTCTAGTATTATAGACATTACGTATGCCATAAGTGCCTGCGACGTTTTACCCTCCATCATAGCTATGTATCCAAGTTCTCTATGTGCAGCAGGATAAAAGGGGTAAATAGCCAACGCTTTTTTTAAATATTCTATGGATTTATCATAGTTCTCCATGCCTTTATAAGCAACAGCAATGTTGTAACTAAAAATATGATTGAACGGAAATTTAATAACTCCCTCTTGATAAATAGCCAATGCCTTTTTATACTCTTCTAACTGTACGTATGCGTTCCCTTTTAATATTAAGAAGTTGTATTCCTCTTCATTATCACATGCCAAACCTAAGTTTACAACATCTATTATTTCGTTGTATTTTTTTTGATAGTTGAGTATGGATGCCTGAAGCTCTATGGAAATACTGTAATTACTATCATTAGGGTTAATCAGATTAAAAAGTTCGAATGCTTTGGTAGTATCACCATCCAACAATGCTGTATAACCGTCTTTTATTAAACCATGTGAGTCCCAAACATCGCTATCGGCAGAAAAACAATTTGACGAAGATGCCAAGAGCGCAATTAGTATGATGATTTTGTAAATGATTTTCATTACTGTTTTCAGTTATTTATTAATTATCCTGTTGCTCTTGCATTACGCTTAAAATTGTTTTATTCAAAGTAATTTGGAAGCAAATTATGCTGTTTTGCAAATCATTTACAGCTCAGTATCACAGTGTTATCATGCCAATTCGGAGAACATCATCCTCTAAATATTTAAGCAACTTTATTCTTGTTTGATTCTTTGATGATTACAACTCAATTTAGGTATATCCAAAAGTATGAACATAATGTATATTTAACAACGACTCTACAGGAGATTTATGAACGTGATATTAAGAGTTGGATAGCCTAGATTTTATTCCTAAAACAGCAATGTTTAATTGTTATGCTCTCGCCTAATTTCGAAATATTATTTAGTGGCTTTTAAGCAGATGGATTTAAAGATTTGAACTTTCCCATTGAATTCTATCTCGGGTTCGGTTTGTTCAAATACTTCTACGTTTTCGAACCCGGCAGCCATTAGTAATTCGGTAGCTTCTTCGTTGGAATAGAGCGTAAACCCGTATTTGATAAATTCCATGCCTTCAATGTTTTCTTTTGGCCTTATACCAACACACAATTTGCCGCCTTTTTTAGCGCTCTACAAACCTCTTTCATTTCATTAAGCGAATGCTCCCAGAAATAAAGTGTGTTTACTGTACACATTTTATCGAAATAATTATCGGGATATAGGATTGAAGCAGTACCAGCAAGCCTAATCTCAACGCTACCATTATCTATAAGCACCTGATAAATACAGTGGCTTCGCGAACCATGTCGTCCGACAAATCTATATCTGTATAGGAAACATTGGTTGCCTTGTTAAGAATCTCTGGAATCAACTTGCCGTTACCAAATTCAATTTCTAAAATTTGGTCGTTTTCGCTAACGTTCATATGGTTATAAACAAAGCTACTCATGCAGCCGTTCAACTCATTCATAACGTTACCAATTTCTATTCCGCCCTCTCCTGTTGGTCTCCTTAGTTGACTTGCTAATTCTTCTGGCTCCATAAAGTTTGATGTTTTGTTGTAGTTGAATAACTCTGATGGTTGTTCAATTCACAAAGCTAAAAGACTCTTTCGGGTTATATTTAACCTTAACCCCTAAGTCTTATTGTTGAACAAAAGAGTCGGAATAACCAGCTCCTTGAACGGTTGAAAGTAAATCGAGCGCTGCACTAAACGAATCGAACTTACCAGTAATGTAACGGTAAATCCCGTCATCGCCTTCTATTTCAAACACTTCATCTAAGTCTTGAAAGTAATCTAAATCCTTTGTATGCGTATATGCACCAACTTGAACGGTATAATATCCTAAAGAGCCAATTTCACCATCGGCTGCTACCACAGGTTCGCCTGGTTCCTGATTTTCTTCTTCATATGTATCTTCCTCCGGCTCATTATCATAATTGGCAACTTCATCGTCTTCCTGCTTACCTGCTTTTTCATCAAAATATGGGTCGTCCATAGGGATTTCAAACATTTCAACTCGTCTGTTCTTCCCAAGTGAAGCATATTTATGGAAGCGCTCTCCATAGCCAATCACTTTAAATCTTCTTCTTTTAATACCGTGTACAACAAAGTAATCGGAAATGGAATTGGCTCTTCTTTTAGATAATTTCTTGTTGTACGACTTGGTACCCGTACTATCGCAAAAACCACCAATTTCAAGTCTCATTTTTTGCCTTCCCTTTAAATGCTCCACCACCTTATCCAATGATTTCTCGCTGGTTTCTGTAAGAAACGAACTATTGATGGCAAAGTAAACATGTTCGAAAACGAATTTCCCTTTACTCACTTTCTTCTCTAAAGCTGTAGGTACGTCTTCTTTACTCTGAAAGCGTTCTACAACCTCTTCTCCTAAAGAAAGATTTTCTAAATCCGATTTATCCAATATTGGTTCAAATGCCAATACTTTCCCGTCCGAAACCCTCACTTCTTCAATGGCACTTACGATTTTTTCCTCGTTTGCGAAATATTCCAGCTTACCCTTAACACTACTAAATTCGGAGAAGTTTTCGTTGGCTACTATTTTATAGCTCACATCAACTATGTTCTCCTTTGGTAATTCGTCCCAGCTAAATGTTAAATCTTGTCCTTCGGCAGTATAACTAGCCCCACTAGAATCGACCAAAACAGCTTGAAATCCTGCAGGAATACGTTCGTATAAATTTACCGATCCCGTTAAATCATTTTGCTTAATAGCAACATGAACAATGTATTCCGCATTGTTAAGTCTTTCGATGTGCCTTTTAACAATAACCTTTGGAGCTGCAACTATATGCTCTGTTTCATCGGCAGTAAGTGTATCTCTTATTATATCTGAGGCTTTAAGTGTACCAGTTTCTATCTCAATTCTTTTTTCATTGATAAACAAGTTCAAACTTGTTTCATCAGGATCCATGTACATAACATAATCAATAGAAGCATCTATTAAACCAGCATCAAATACATCTCTGTGCTTTACCAATATATGCTTTTGGATATCGAAGAAAGCATTTCGGAAAACAATGTGCTGCTCTATCTTCGTTTCTGAAACCTTTTCTTGGTTTACACTAATAACTTGAAACAACTCGTAAGCCTCACATTGTTTAGGTGTATGTACTTCTTGAGTTTGTGTAAGGTAACCACCTCGCTCAAAAAGCATGATGTAATCGGTATTCGCTTTTAGCTCTACCACAAACGAACCTCGATCGGAAGCGGCAGCATAAGTAACTACCATTTTACCTGTATACTTGTTTACGAATGTAATTTTAGATTCTTTCAGTTCTTCGTCCTTGGTCATAACCACACCCCTTAACCTAACCGAACTGATAAACCCGCACTCTATCGCAAACTCATAGATGTCCATGTCGCCAAAGCCACCTTCACGGGCAGAAGAAATTAGCCCCGTTTTACCATTAGGCCCCATCATAAAACCAAAATCGTCCATGGTAGAGTTGATTGGAGGCCTCATATTTTTAGGCAAACTCCATTCCTCATCAATGTGATCAGAATAGAAAATATCGAACCCACCCATACTACTGTGCCCTTTGGAAGCGTAGTACAACCTACTATTGTCCTTTATCATATAAGGCGTTATTTCATCAAACGCCGAATTTATAATTCGTCCTAAATTAACTGCCTCCGACCATTCGTAACCATCGTATGTAGCCTTCCATATGTCTAATCCACCAAATCCTCCTTGCCTATCACTACTAAAAAAACACGTTGTACTATCTTTAGTAAAGAAAAAATGAGGCTCGTAAGCGTCCTTTTTAGCGAAGTTTAAATTGGATGGAACTAAGTTAATTTGCTCGCCCTTTTTAATCTCTCCCATAAAAATTAAGTTATCTTGGCGCACATAAATTGTATTGTCGTCGCCCGAAAAGCCAATTACCTCAGCATCCTTCTCCAAATTCAAAAATTCTAATTTGTTACTTTCATTTAAATCTTCTGGCTTACTCCACTTTCCACTCGATTTAAAAGTTGAGATGCGCATAATTTCCGAATCGTTATCTCTAGCACTTTTAGGAAATTTATTGTTTTTCTCCACCAATATCATCCGACGCATTTCCGAATCAATTATTGCATTATACTGTGCTGTACCTTTATTAACAGTGCTTCCGATGTTTGAGACTAAATGAGGAATAGACTTATTTTTAACGTAATAAATGGCATTGGTAATTGTTTCGACTTCGCGATGCATATCGCCCGACAGAATGTAGCCTTCGTAACTTTCCTTAATTTTACTTCTAAAGTATTCTATCCATTTTTTTGCTTTCTCGTTCTCGCCAAGCATGTGATAGGTTTTACCCAGGTAGAAAAACGTTTCTAATATGGTATCGTTGGGGATAGATTTTGCAAGCGACGTTTCGAAATATTTTAATGCCACTTTTTTGCTCACAAAACTTTGATTGAAATAGCACAATCCTAACTCGTGATAAATGAATGGGTTTGTAGTGTCGGTATTAAGAATTATCTCGTATTTATTTATAGCAGACTGATAATCTCCTTCAAAATAAAATACCCTTGCCTTTTCGATGTGCATGGCAAGAACTTCGGGATAGTATAAATACTTGGTGTAGTTTTTTTGCTCGTATTTAACTTTATTATAATCTTCGCTCGGTTTTTTAATATACTGACAATCAGCATCTTTACTTGAAAAAGTAAAAAGCACGATTAAAAACGAAAGGAAAACAAAAGGACTTGTTCTTTGCATGATTAGTTTCTGAGTGCAAAAATATACAACTTCAAGCAATTACCGTGTGTATTGAAGGTAATTACATGAATTTATCCAATCCCGTCCTAAACGAAAAAGAGATTAAAAAAATAGAGAGTTAATTTTAAGTATCTCAAATTATCTTTGAGTTGCACAACAAAAAACGCCCTCTCTATGTCAAACATAACATTATTTGGTCAAATAGTTCAGAAATTAGATCGCTCAATTTTCAATAATTTAGTAAAGTATCACAAAACAGATAAACATGAAAAAGGCTTTAATAGTTGGTCACACCTTATTTCAATGCTTTTTTGTCATTTGGCTAAAAGTCAATCCTT
>JABSPQ010000148.1 GCA_013214205.1 Flavobacteriales bacterium | reverse complement strand
CATCGTATAGAATTGCAAGGAGAATCAATGCGAAAAAACAAATAAACTAAATGATAAAAAACAATTAAATTTAAACCATGACAATGGCTAATAATTACAAATCTTCGCCAGTGATTTTAGGTGGTCACTTTGCACCGAAATAGGGTGGTCACTTTGGCCGTTTTTTCCACACAAGGTGCACATTCATTAATGTACAATATTCCTATAGGGCAGTTCAATTTATAATTCGTTTATAAACAGATAGATTTCTCCCAATTACCCAATAACCTGAGTTCGCGCCAAATAGTCTAATTCAAAAGCCATCTGCCAGCCAGCGGATGGCTTTAATTTCCATGTAAAGTAACCGTAACCCAACAATAGCCTTCATCTTCCCTCTCGCCCCTCCAACTTTACAATCTGTCATTCACCGATAAAAAAGGTCATTCATCGACAAGGAAAGATTATCTGCCTCTGTAAAACAGTCATCGATACGCCTCAATATGCTATTAGTCGTTTAATTCAACTTTTAGCGCTTTAAGTCTGCCAACTTTACGCGCTTAAATAATACTTTTTTTTAACTGTCATGAAAAACATAAAATCACTTTTACTTCTTTTAAGCTTACTAATAAGCACATCCGTTTGGGCACAAAGCCCTAACAAAATGAGCTACCAAGCTGTAATAAGAGATACAGACAGTAAACTGGTAACAAGCCAAGTAATAAGTATGCAAATAAGCATACTCCAGGGCGAAGCACCAGGAACTGTTGTTTATGTAGAAACGCAAACACCTACAACCAACATTAATGGTTTGGTAAGTATAGAAATTGGCACAGGTGCTTCTTCCGACAAGTTTGGGGACATAGATTGGAGCAGTGGTCCCTACTTTATTAAAACAGAAACCGACCCAGCAGGTAATAATGATTATACCATAACAGGTATTAGCCAATTATTGAGCGTACCCTACGCATTGCACGCCAATACAGCAGATAGCATTGTAGGGGGAATAAGCATAACAGAAACCGACCCTATATTTGGGACTTCTATTGCCAATGGAATTACTGCGGCAGATACTACCAACTGGAACAACCACACCGTTGATACTGATACCAAACTAGATTCTACAGGAATAGCAAATCTAGGTTATGTTGCAGGAGGAATTACTTCCGAAGTAGATGGCTCTATAACCAACGAGATCCAACAATTGGCCACAAATGGAGATACCATATTTATTAGCGCTGGCAATTACATTGTGCTACCTGGTTTAAGTAATATAGGCAGCCTAGTGGAATTAGCAGTACAACAGAGATTAGACGATGGAGAAACCCCTTTTGATATTTACAATAGTGATATCACCTTGTTAGATAGTTTGTATGGCAAAACATACCAAGGAGGTTTGCTATTTTACCTAAACACAAGCAATGGAACTGGGTTACTAGCCGCTCCATCAGATCAAGGAGATATACAATGGGCACCATGGGCATGCTCGTTTGACGAAATAACAGGAGCAGATGGAATTACAATAGGTACGGGAGCGCAAAACACTATATATATAATAGATGATCAATGTACAACACTAGATATGGCAGCAGATCTTTGTGCAAATTTAACACTAGGTAGTTACTCCGACTGGTTTTTACCTTCAAAGGATGAACTGTATCAAATGTACCTAAAGATTGGACTAGGAAATACCTTACCCTCAGGCAATGTTGGCGGTTTTTCTTATGGCAAGTATTGGAGTTCAACGGAGGACTCTGCATACTCTGCGTGGGCGCTGGATTTCTACGAAGGTAATCAGATCAGCTACGGTAAGGGCAACCCTATCTATGTGCGCGCTGTTCGGACTTTTTAACCTTCTCCCTGCCGGTAGGCAGGTTCATCCATTAAAACATTTATAACTGCGTAACATGAGTAAATAAGTCTATAATTCATTTGTTAGGCTTTTGCAACGGTCTTATATTGTTCTGCAACAGTTTAAAAGATTACCCTGCGAAAGATAATGACATACCTGATTTTCAATTGCAAAGTATTTTGAGAACAGGTACTTTCTTTGTATCAGGTAAGCGTTCAAGAGGATTTGGGAGGTTTTGGGAAAGTGAGTTGGAAATGTATAGATATTTGAATTCACTTAATGATATTTCCTTTTTATTAGAGGAAAACACTGTTGTCAAGAAAAAAAAAGAAAAAGAAGAAGATTCGTACGAAGAAAAAGTAAGAAAAAAGATAGCCTACATAGGTAATGTTAAAAGAGGCAACAAAGCGACCAGAGAAGCGGTTGAAAGAAATAATATTAGTGAAGAGAAGAAGAACGAAATGCTAAAAAGAGGTTTGATTAGTGAAGATAATTTAGAAGAAAGAGTTAATAAAACGTTGGGCTTACCGTTAGATCATGGCTTAACTAATGAGAATTAAGAAAAGACAATAGATAAAATAGAATTGCTGCTGAAAGAATAACCAATTAACTGTATTCATTATCTATTTCATCTTTCAAACTCCACAATAGCCTCAAATCTTCAATAAACTCATGGTTCGAAAGTAGTCCTATCGGGTTCACGATAATCAAGTCCAATTCCTTACGGAGTTGGACTTTTTTGTTTAAAAGAGCTCAAGCTGGATAGACCGTCTGCTTAGAAGGCAGACGGCTTGTTCTACTTCATACTCCCGCCACCTCTATCCTCATTAAGTAAACCCTTAGAGTTGTATTTAGGTGCGGTAAGTCGGCCGAATCGGTAAACACAGTTTAAGAGCACATATCGTGAGTCGGGGAGGTTTTTTTCTATGGCAGTAACACCGTTAAATTGGACTTTTGCATTGGTGCGTTCTCCCCAATAAACATCGCTGAAGTAAAGAGCTGCGCTTAGTTTTTTGTTTTTAGAATTATAGTAAATTCCTCCGTCGCCAATAACTTGAGGTGCAAAAGAGGCCAAGCCAACATTCATGCGCGAACTGTATTCTATACTAGTCCCAATTCTAAGCTGTTTGCTGATCTTAAATGTTATTTCCGACCAATACATATATCCCAGCGTAGTTTTCAAAGGCGATTCACCATTCTTGTCGACAGCGTTGATGTAGAAAAGTCCGCCCCAATGTTCCCAGTCTATCTTTTTAAGCTCGATGGGGTAGTACAAACTGAGAAAGTACTCTTCGTATTTTTTTAAGTTGTAAGTTCCGGAATAGAAGATGTTGTCTTCGTCGTTAGACGCACCATATGTTTCGTAGTAAGGATTGTTTTCGACTGTATAACTTAACGAAATAGCACCTTCAAGAAAGCCCAATTCGAGCGAATTGCCATAGGAGGGAACCAAGCTAGGATTACCCACACTATAAATTCCACCTCCCGAAAACTGCAAGGCCGAACTGGAGGCAGCATAATCTGGTCGGTAAATACTGGTTGAATAAGCCAGATATACAAAATCGGCATAACTAACAATAGCAGACGGGAAAATACTAGGCCAGTTCATTTTAAGGCCGTCATTGTTTTTAACAGCGGCATATTCTGCACGCAAACCAACATTGTACGAAAACTTGCCTAGGGTGTCGTTGAAAATAAAATAAAGTGCGCTAATGTTTTCTTGATATTGAATGTTGTTTGAGGAATTGTCTAACTCCGAACCTACGTTTGTTGAACTTAAAACGGTTTCACTTGTACTCGCAGCCAATGCTAGTTTCGCACCAGTTTCTATAAATCTGTTTTTGTTGTAATACTTGGCGTAATCCAACTGATAATTCATGTAGCGATAATCGAGATTGCTAACGTTTTTAATGGTGTCGAACCAATTGTTTTCCGATTGAATATAAACTCCATTCGCGTCTCTCAACGAAATTGCAGCATCTGCGCC
This sequence comes from Flavobacteriales bacterium, assembly GCA_013214205.1. GTDB lineage: Bacteria > Bacteroidota > Bacteroidia > DT-38 > DT-38 > DT-38. Next base: position 13,939 of record JABSPQ010000148.1, on the reverse strand, counting down.
AGCAAATAAATAAGAACCCAACGAATCTATGTTGTGAGAATAATTAAAAGTGAATTTGTTCCAGTTGGATTTGCCTGCTCCAGTTAAATCGGTTGTTAAATTGGTATTAGAAAGGAGTGGACTTTCCTTTAAAGATGTGATGTGCTTTTCCGATTCCGACTTAGCGAAGGTTGAGAAGTACTCAAAACTAATCTCTTGATTGTTTTTGAGATAAAATTCGCTGCCCAGTTTTATAGATGAATTGTGAAGGGTTTTCGAAATAGATTCTGTATTTCCCGAATTTCTAAATCCTAATTCGCTTTCTAAATCGGATGAAGAAAGCGTGTGGTTATCAACTCCTAGTCGATCTTTGTAGCTAAACATGAGGGAATATTTTTCCTTCTTAAAGTGATAGGTTACGGCCGGCTGGTTTCGGAAATGTTCATTTTTGGTAGTGTAGATAAAGTTGTTTCTAAGAATTAACAATGAACCAACTAAGTGAAAATTATTGGTGATGATGTTGACAACAACGCTTCCATTGGCATCGTACTTTGCCGAAGGACTTGTTATTAATTCAATTGATTTTATTTCTGAAGTGGGGATTAAATCGGCCTCTTCGTAACTCACCCTTTTGCCATCTACGTAAATCAAAGCGTTTCCTTTTCCAAGCATCGACACTTGTCCGTTGCTTACTTTCATACGTGGCGATTTATTTAGAATGGCTTCCAAATCTACCATTTGAACCAATGTTGTATTGGCAACGTTAACAATTGTTTTGCCTGGCTTGTGTTCGAATGTGGCTATTTTGGCGACTATTTCAAATTCTTCCAAAGTATTATCGAGAGAGAGTGTAAGGGGAGATATTGTTTTAACAGTTTCGTTGGTTGCTACATCAACTGGCACAAAAGTATCGGAGAATCCGAGGGAAGTAATTTTTAATATGAACTGTTGGGTTGGAATTCCTTCTAAAAGATAGGAGCCATCCATAAAAAAATTGCCTTTTAAAAGCGACGAATCTTTTGATGAAAGCGCAATTACGTTGCCCATTTCTATAGGGTCGCCTGTTTCCGAATTTACTTTTCCCTGAACGGAGTAAGTGGTGCTTTGGGCTGATATTGAGGTGGCCACAAAAAACAAAGAGAGAAATATTACGACTCTGGAAAGGCTCATAAATGGAAATGGATGTTGGTTATCGTATTGTAGGTGTACTAAGTTGTTTTAAAGTTACATTCGTTAGAGAATCTAATCCAAAAAAAAAAGGTGCCTCTTACGAAGCACCTTTAATATTAAGTTTTAATGTGCGGATACTACCGTTGTACCAGCTTTGCAGCAATAATTTCTTGGGCACATCTTAAGCCGGTTTCCATGGCTCCAAATATGGTGGAATTGTTGCCATTGTTAGACGCTTCGCCACCGAAAAATACTTTATCGCCAACAGGTTGTGCTAAGGTCTCTCTTGCATTAGGAGTTCCTGCTTCTACGCCTTCCGCTCTGTATGTGTAGATTCCTTTTATGTATGGATTGTCTTTGTAGTTCATGTAAAACGACTTTACAAAATTGTCGGAAGCAATGGTGCCACCAAAAACTGCGTCGAGTTCTTTAACAACTGTTTCTTCAACGTCTACATCTGGTTGAAGCACGTAATCTGCTCTTTCTCCCATAATGTAACACTGAAGTACATTAGGGTCGTTTACGCCTTCTCTTCTAAACATAGCAGGTACCCAGCAACGAGTAGAGTATCCAGCTCCATAAATCTCCCATATATCGTCTTTTTCCCAAATAGGCTCTTTAAACATCAAATACATTCTCATGCCAGCATCCATGTTCAACTTGTTGTATGCTTCTACCTTTTTAGCAGGTAGGGCGGGCGAAAACTCAATGATCTCACTTTGCAACACACCTGTAGAAACTGTAGATACTACATGGTTGGTGGTGTAGGTTTTTCCACTTTCATCGGTAACAACAATTGGATTTTTAGAATAATCTACCTTAGTTACAGGACTGTTGTACTGAATCAAATCTTTGTCGTGAAGCACCTGAAAATACAGTGAATCTAAGAGTTGCTTATACGGTAAGTCAATATAATAAACGTTGTGTCCGTACTGAGTGAAAGTGTATCCTTCATCTCCTCCTTTAGTGATTTTCCCCAGCTTTTTACTCGTGTTTTCCTGACTGTACAACCTGTTTAACGAAGTGGCATGAGTTCCAGCTCCTCTAATGTCTTCAAGTAAAGTCCAAATAAGATCGCCTTGTTTAATTCCTTGCAATTCTAAAATTTCCGAATAAGACTTAGGAGGGCCTGTGTACTCAGCTATTTTATCCCAAGCTAATAATGCTTCTTCGTAAGTAGGATCATCCTGTGCGTTTACTCTTTTACCATCTTTCATGTATACAATGTTCTTCAATTGCATGTGCTCCACATCATCATAATTGTTCATGTTGTGATATGGCCATACTGGCAAACGATCTCTATTATCGGTGTGAAATTGATTGTAATACTCAACACCAATTTCAAAAGGGTGAAGAAGTGTTGAATCCCACAAATATATATCTCTATAAACATCAATTGGATAATGTCCACTATCAGGCAATACTCCAATAAATTTATCAGCAAAATAAACGCTGTCGCCAACTATCACTCGGTTGTTGGTATCCTTACCATCCTCAATGGCCCAATCGATAAAAGCAGTCATTGCTTGGTCTCTTAACGGAATTGGGAAATCTGGTGAATGGTACACCTCTTCAGGTCCTAGAGAAAGAAAGCCCTCGCCAAACGATTCATTATTTTGAGCTCTACCGCCATGGATAGAAGCCGCTTCTAATATTTTAACCTGAATTCCATTTGCGTCTAAATGCTTAGCAGCGTACATGCCTGCAGCGCCTGCTCCAATTACAATTACATCGTAATCTACTTTACTTGTTTCTTGTTCTTTTGCAGGTTCCGAGCAGCCATATAAAGCCATTGCTCCTAAAATTGCAATTTGAGATAATTTAATCGACATAAAAATGATGTTTAGTTGCGTCAAATGTACAAATCGCAAGATGTTAACAGTGTAATAGTTAATTATTTTTTTAAGAATAATAATATCTAATTATAAATTCGATTACTTTCGGTAACAGTTAATTAGAAAGGTGAACCAAACCAAAATAATTTATATGAATTATTTCTCAAGCATTATTGTCCTAAGCGCGATGTTGTTTTTGTCTGCATGCGGCGGCGAACAAGTGGATAAGAAAGAAGCGGAAGTTAAAGTAGAAGTAATTGATAAAGCTGCTGTAATAGATTCTGTTTTGAAAGCAAAACATAAAAATGGCGACTTAAATGGTACTGTATTGGTTGTTGAAGCTGGTAAGGTTATCTATACAAACAGTTTTGGTTATGCCAATTTTGAAACAAAGGATACTTTAACAAATCAATCTCGTTTTAGAACTGTTGGGATTTCACTTCAAATAACTGCAATGTCAATATTGATGCTTCATGATCAAAAGAAGTTAAGCATTGAAGATGAAATCAGTAAATATATGCCTGAGTTAGATTATAAAGGGGTTAAAATTAGGCACTTGCTTAATCATACATCAGGAATTCCTGATTACCCAGAATATTTTTACATGGCAGGTAAAGAGGATATTGTTTATAATGAAGACGTTATTGCAATGTTGGTGGACGAAAAGCTAGCGTTGAATTTTGAGCCAGGAGCTAAAAGCAAATACAGCGACAGTGGATACGTTATTTTGGCTGAAATTGTTGGTATTGTATCGGGCATGGATTTTAACGAATTCATAGTTGAAAACATCTTTAAACCACTGGAAATGAGCAGTACTATTCCTTCAACGGCTGATCTTGATAAAAGCATTCCAGACAGGGTTGTAGGGTATGATGAATACAAGAAGAATATTGATCACGATATTTTAATAGGAGTAGTTGGAGATGGTGGCATATATAGTACTGTTGCCGATTTATATAAGTGGGATCAAGCAATGTATTCGGAAAAGTTAGTAAGCAAGGCTATGCTAGCAAAGGCATTTACATTAGATGTTTTAAATGACGGTGTTAAAACATCTGCATATGGGTTTGGGTTGCAACTGAAAAAGAAAAGAGGGAATACAATAGTTTATTCCGAAGGGAGATGGGTAGGGTTTTACACACACATGAGAAGGAATTTGGGCAATAAGAATATGGTGTTGTTTTTAACCAACCAAGATGCTAACCCTGCTTGGATGATGGACATCGTTGACGATATTCTTGACGAAAAGTATTTTCTTTAATATTTCCGCGAATTTGGTCTTCTTAGATCGAATGCTTACCTACTAATACATACATTTTAGCGAATAATAAATACATGTAAACACTTAGTTTGCAGATGCTTTGTTGTCGTTTTTATTGGGTTTTCTGAATCTAATTTCATAAACTTGCGTATAACTGTATTATGCTTTGCCAGCTTTATTGAGAGCTTGAGAGAAGAGAGGACGGCAAAAATGAAATTATGGTAGAAAGGTTAGGTCAAATATTTAGAATTGGTATCATCGTCATGTTGACTTTGTTTGTTGGAGGGGCGTCAATTGCTCAAAATAATAAACTTAAGATTACTGATAAAAACGCTCAAAAGTTATTTGCTAAAGGCGAGTACGAAAAAGCGATTTACGTGTATAGAGCGATCTTGGTTAATAATTCCGACAATACTTTTTATAGCTACATGATGGGTTTGTGTTATTACGAACTGGGCGATAACAACGATTTGGTTTTATCTAATATGGGAGCTTCATTAGTAGATATGGGGTCGTTTCAGAATTCTTCGCCACCAGACGCTCATTATTTTTATGCCAAGGCATTACATATCGATAAGCAATTCGATAAGTCGATTGGTGAATTTAAAAAGTACCGTTTATTTGTGGAAAACGACATGAGCTACGAGATGATGGAGGTTAGAAAGTTGTTTGGAGGAGAAATTAATGCGGATAATAGAGAGAGGTATCAAAACGCACTAGCTGCCGACCCTTTCTTGAACCAAATCAAAGAGATCCTCGGGAAAATAGACGAGGAAATAGCCAAGATCAAAGAAGAAAAAGATGTTTACGAAGCCGCTGCCCCAAACTAGCTACTTGTAAATAAAAGCGTATCTCTTTATATTATTCTGAAAACAGCTGGTATTCTAGATGTAAAATCTGAATTATCCTGTGTTTTGTCAGTTTTTATCATATTACTTCTAAATTGTTTAAAACGTTACTTAGCCTATGGAATTGAAGCTAAATATTGGATATATTTGCAAAATTTCTCATTGTAGATATCCAAAAAACATAAGTAATGTCGGAGTTAAAATTAGCGTTTGAATTAGAGTTTGAAGACTTATATAGTAGAGCAGGACTAGAAAAACTAGATGCCTCTTTTGTAAATGAGTTGAAGGAGTCGAATGTCGAATTACACAATCAGTTTGTTACCTATAGAAGTAATTTTATTGAAGGGGTAGAGGTTGATGTAAAAGATGAGGCCAACTTTTTAATTGAATTGGCTCCTTATATTGAGGATTTTGTGAGCACGCTTTTCGGAATTTCTGCAGAAGTTGCCGATTTACAAAAACAACACAACGATTTAGCCGAGATATTTAGATGTAAAAGAATCGTTGTTCAACGAAGAGGCCCTAAAGGTGTAAAAGGATTAGAAGTTGATGAAATTGATGGCGATGCATTGAGAACTGAATTAGAATCTCTTTTTGGAGAGTCTTTTTCTGAAAAAGTATATGCCGATAACGCTGTAAAGTGGATTGATTACGAAACCAGCAAAGACATTGAAGGATTTGAAGAGCAGGCTGCATTAGTATCTAAGTATGCAGGTTGGGCACTAACAAGCGAGGCAGGCCGTGCTTACCACAAAAACGACTTACTATTTCAAAAACCAAACAAATTAGATTTTGAAGCACTTGTGCCTATTGAAACGGAGTCTGTTGATGGTGTAAGTGTAAAAAGATTATCGAAATCGCATGCCTTAAGAGAAAGAGAAGGCTTTAGTTTAACCGACAATGGCTTTTCGTTAGCAGAAGCGGTAGATCAGGCTAATTACTGTATTTACTGTCACAATCAGGGGAAAGATTCTTGTTCTACAGGATTGAGAGAAAAAAAGCCAGACGAAAATGGTAAAACACCATTTAAAGTTAGCCCTACTAGAGTAAAACAAGCAGGTTGCCCATTAGAAGAAAGGATTTCGGAAATGAACCAAGTAAAATCTAACGGTTTTACTATTGGTGCTCTGGCCATTGTTACGGTAGACAATCCTATGTGTGCTGCAACAGGACATAGAATCTGTAATGATTGTATGAAGAGCTGTGTTTATCAAAAACAGGATCCAGTAAACATTCCAGCAATAGAAACAAGAACGCTTACTGATACGCTTGATTTACCTTACGGATTTGAAATTTATAGCTTGCTAACTAGATGGAATCCATCGAACCTTAAAAGACCTATTCCTAAAAAGGAAAGTGGTTACAAGGTATTGGTTGCAGGCTTAGGACCAGCAGGGTTCTCGTTAGCGCATCATTTATTAAATGATGGGCATTTAGTTGTTGGGATAGACGGATTGAAAATAGAGCCATTACCAAAGGAATTGAATGGAGTTGATTCAAACGGTGCAAAAACTGCATTTTTACCAATTAAAAATATTCAGCAAGAAGTTTACGAAGACCTTGACGAACGTGTGTTAGCAGGTTTTGGAGGGGTTGCAGAGTACGGCATTACGGTACGTTGGAACAAGAACTTCTTAAAGGTAATTCGATTGCTATTAGAGCGACGCGAGCATTTTGCCTTGTTTGGTGGAATAAGAATGGGAAGCACTATTACCTACGATCAGGTATTTGAATTGGGCTTCGATCACTTGTCGTTGTGTTTAGGCGCTGGTAAACCTACCATCGTTTCTATGCCAAATGCATTGGCTAGAGGAGTAAGAACAGCTTCCGACTTTTTAATGTCGTTACAACTTACTGGTGCCGGTAAGAAAAATTCTATTGCCAATTTAATGGTTAGGCTCCCAGTTGTGGTTATTGGTGGCGGACTTACCGGAATTGATGCAGCTACTGAGGCACTGGCTTACTATGTGGTGCAAGTAGATAAATTTAAGTTGCGACACGATATCTTGGTTTCGGAAAGGGGAGAAGATGCTGTTAGAGCTGCTTGGAACGAGGAAGAAACTATTGTAGCGGAAGAGTTTCTTGGTCATGCTGCTGAAATACAGGAAGAACGAGCCAATGCCGAAAAGGAAAACCGTGATGCTAACATTATTGGTTTAATGCAGAAATGGGGTGGTGCTACTTTGGCTTACCGAAGTAGACTGCAAGATGCACCTAGTTACCGACTGAATCATGAGGAGGTAGAAAAAGCAATGGAAGAGGGTATTACGCTTAGCGAGAATGTAACACCTAAAAGCGTTAGGCTTGATAAGTATGGTGCTGTAAAAGGTCTTAGAGTGCGTTTTCCTGTTACTAACACAGAGGGAGATGGCTTAATAGACTTTCACGAGACTACTTTGCCTGCCAGAACAATATTTATGGCTGCCGGAACCAACCCGAATACAGTATTGGGTAGAGAGGATGCAAAGAACTTCCCAATGGATAAGGACAATTGGTATTTTAAAGCGGTTGATTTAGATGGAAATGATGTGATTCCTGAGAAAGGAAATTCTAAACCTGAGGAGATTAATGTACTGATGTCGAAAAATGAAAACGATAAATTCGTTAGCTTCTTCGGAGATTTACATCCAACTTATGTAGGGAATGTGGTTAAAGCTTTAGGCTCGACCAAGCAAGGCTATCCCTTAGTAACTAGTTCGTTGGGAAAAGCAAATACGGTATCTGAATTGCCTGCATCTGATTTTATTACATCAATTAGAGATCAATTTGTAGCTACAGTACATGAGGTGATTAGATTGACTCCAACAATTTTAGAAGTGGTGCTTCACGCGCCATTAGCAGCTCGTAATTTTGAGCCTGGACAGTTTTACAGACTCCAGAACTTTGAGTCGTTGGCTTTAAGAGCAGAAGATGGTACTACATTGGCTATGGAAGGCTTGGCGCTTACTGGTGCTTGGCAAGACAAAGAGAAGGGCTTGATTTCTGTTATTATCTTGGAAATGGGCGGTTCGTCCGACTTGTGTACGCATCTTAAGAAAGATGAACAAGTTGTGTTGATGGGACCTACCGGTACACCTACCGAAATTACTAAGAACGAAAAAGTAATGTTGATTGGTGGTGGATTGGGTAACGCAGTGTTGTTCTCTATCGGAAAAGCCTTTAAAGATGCAGGATGTCAGGTGTTGTACTTTGCTGGTTACAAGGAAATGAAGGACAGGTACAAGATTGAGGAGATAGAAAAAGCATCGGATATTATTATTTGGTGTTGCGATGCTGGTACATTTGAGCCAGAGCGTCCGCAAGACAAAACGTTCCACGGAAATATAATTCAGGGAATTGAGGCTTATGCCAAAGGAGAGTTGGGCGAAACACCAATTAGAACTGAGGATTGCGACAGAATGATCACCATTGGTTCTGATAGAATGATGGCAGCTATTAAAAATTCTAGATTCAATATTTTGAAAAAGTATTTGAAAGAGGATCATGTTGCTTACGGATCTATCAACTCGCCAATGCAGTGTATGATGAAAGAGATTTGTGCACAGTGCTTGCAATTGCATGTTGATCCGATTACTGGAGAAAGACACTTTGTGTACAGCTGTTTTAATCAAGATCAAATCTTAGACAGTGTCGATTTCCCTCATTTGAACGAACGTTTGAAGCAAAACACTATTCATGAGAAGTTAACCAAAATGTGGATCGATAGGTCTTTGAAGTCGATAGGCTTGAGAGAATAAGTGTAATGTTTTAAGTGTGAAGTATTCTTACTTCACACTTAAAACATTACACTTGATATTTATCCTTGTACAGGCAAGAATATTCCCTTACTACCGTAAAATCGTCCATGAGGGGAAAAATCCAACTTTCACTTTCCATTTGCTTGATGCTCACACTGGGCGTCGCATTTTATTTTTTTACCAACGTAGCACAGAATTACGTTTACACTTCTGTGGCCAATCAAATTATTAAGGACAACAAGGTAATTGGCACTGCCATTCTCGGAAATATCAAGTACAGCGATAAATTTAACGATGAGTGGCTATGCTTAAATACATTCAGTCGTTTTGCGACAACATAGAGTTGCCCAACGATGGTTATGTATGTGCGATAGACAAATCGGGGAAACTGATAGCTTATCCTGATTTTGATCCAGGTTATGAGGAGAGTTTAATAGATGTTCCGATTTCTGATATATCTGGTGGAAATAAGAAGACATTTAGAGGCATTAGTGCTGAGTTTTTGAAGGATTAGCCAACTATGCAGACGCCGATTACAGCGATATTATTGTTTCTATGCCTATTGGCAATAACGGATGCAGAATTCATGTCCATCAACAGAAAGAAATAGTATTAGAAAAAGCCGAAGGCTATTCCGCGAGTATTATGTGGATAGAACTAGGTATCACCATCCTGTTTGGCGCCATCGCATTTGTTGCGATGAGGTTGATATTTAAATTAGAAGAAAGAAAGGTATAAATCTTTTATTCGAGGTTAGAGCCAACCATCATTTCTAAATCCAGAAAATCTAAATCAGTTTCGCTGTACTTGTCTATGCTTTTCTTAAGGTAGCTATAGGCCGAACTGCTTCTGTCTTGCAAGATTTTTGCTCTGGCAATACTCTTTTTTGTAAAACTAGACTCTGATGTGCTATCAGATTTGGACTCTTTTTCAGATTTTTTGCTAGTAGTATAGCAAATGTCAATTAAATTGTTGAAATCAAACATGTTGTATTTTTTAAGCTGCATTATATGTTACGCCTAATATCCACTAAGGTTATTTGAAAAATGGCGAATAAATACTTAATTGCACTAACTTGAAACAATGAAAAGAATATTGGACTTGAAGTTAATAAGGTTTGCCATTGTTTTTGTACTGCTGTTTTTCCCTATAAAAGCTTATACTTTAGGAGGTTATGGTGGGGGAATATCTGGTATTTACAACTTTCAAAGCTCGGGTATTGGTATAGGATTACGAGGAGATGCGAGCGTTTTTAGAAGGTTAACCGTTGTGGCGTTAATAGATTATTATCCGGCATTTAATACCTACAACGAGCTTTATATTGGCGGAGAGATAATTGTTCCGGCAATTCCGATCTGGCAAAATTGGATGATTTATCCGATGGCTGCTGGTTATTATCAAATGTTTTTTAACCATGCTTCATTCGATTCGGAGCAGGCTAAATTTAGTAATTTAACTTATGAAGCCGGCATTGGTTTAGCCGTTAGTAATGGAGCCTTTCGGCCTTTTGCCGAAGCTAGATACAGTATTAAATGGAATGAATACATCGTTAGGGCTGGCTTAATAATGTATTTTGGACAAAAAGATAAACTGCACCAGCGTTATCAATACTACAGGAAATCGTAAAACTTGGAAAAGCCGATATCGTTTAATAAACAACTAAACCAGAAAATCATGGAAAAAAGATTGTATTGGAGATATGTAGCCGCATTGTTATTTGCATCGATGATAATTGTGGGTTGTAAAAAAGATCGATTTGAAGATGAGGACGAAGAAGAGGAAGAGACAACATCTTACACATCTTTATATGTTTACTCCGCTCAAAAACAACCAGAGCAGTCTAAAACAATAACTTTCGAAGATACTTGCTGCGGGCCAATAATGGTTGGGGTAGAAGGAACTAAAATTTGGTTGCATAGTAATTTGTTTCAATTGGCAAATGGCGATTCGTTAAAGGTTCCTTATGATATAATGTTGATAGAATTGTATCCTGTTTACGACATGTTATACTATGGACAGCCTGCATTAGATGGCGAAACACCATTGGAAACTGCAGCGCAGATTAAAGTGAGGATTCTGAAAGATGGCGAGGAATGCATGTTGCGTTCTGGAAAAGGCTACGCAATTGAATTGGACGTAACCAATGGAAGTGCAGATAATAGCGATATGTTGGTGTACTATGGCGAAACCTCTGTTGATGTAACCAGTTGGACAAACGATGTAAGCACACTCGACGCTTCAATAAGTCCTGATAATATTTCGGCAGTTTACACGGATAGTACTGGTTATTTGTTATCTATTGCAAGGTTGGATTGGGTGAGTTGTTCGCGTGCTTATACTACAACAGGTGCGAGTTCTGCTATTGCGTTTACAACGGATTTAGGGGGAAGTGAATTCATTGATATTTGGGTTGGTTATTCAGACATTAACTCGCTAACGAAAGCAACGAGTTTGGTAACCACGAGTATTCCTGTAGGGACGAATGTGGAATTTGTTGCAACAGCACTAGATCAGGATGGTACACCAGTAATGCATAATTCGACGGAGACGATAACTGCAGGGCATACAGTTGCCTTAAACTTGTCTACCACAACTTCCGAAACAATTGTATCTACTGTAGAAGGATTATAGATTTAACTAAGCCTTATTGAGTGTAAAGCTAAATGTGGAGCCTTTGCCAATTGTGCTCCGCACGTTAATGGTTTGTTCGTGTGTTTCTAAAATGTGTTTAACAATGGCCAAACCAAGCCCTGTGCCGCCTATCTCGCGCGATCTGTTGGTATCTGCACGGTAAAAACGTTCGAATAAACGGGGGAGGTGCTCCTGTTCTATTCCTATGCCATTATCGGCAATTTCTATTAAGATTTTGTTGCCTACTTCGTAACAGGAAATAGTAGAGCTACCACCAGTTCTACCATACTTTATAGAATTGAAAATTAAATTGATAAGCACCTGTCTAATTCTTTCTAAATCCGATTCTACCATATATCCATGGTTGGTTTTTTCGTCGAATTTTAAGACTATTTCTGCTGCAGTTGCTTTTATTTCAAGCGATTCCATAACATCAATAATTAGATCATGCAGATTGAACTTAGAGAATTCTAAACTCATTATTCCGCTCTCTATTAACGATATAGTTGCAAGGTCGTCGATAATGGCGCTTAGCCTATCGGTGTTTTTAGCAGCTTTGTACACATATTCTCTGCTTATTTCACCATCGTCAAAACCGCCATCGATAAGGGTTTCCAGATATCCTTGAATGTTGAAAATAGGAGTTCTTAATTCGTGGGAAACGTTGGCGAGAAACTCCTTCCTGTATTGCTCCAGTCTGTTTAAATGTTGGCTTTCTTCTTCTTTGTGCTTAACCCAGTTTTCTGCGTCTTTTTCGGCCTCTTCAAGATTTGCGGGTTCATTACTGTGCTGATTGGTAGCGGTTGGATTGTAAATCAATTTGTAAATTCTGTTGATTTTACTCTCAATATACTTTCTGATAAAATAAGATTGGATTAGATAGCTTATTCCGAAGATAATAACAGCGCAAATTATCCAGACGAAAGTGGCATCAATTGAATCGAGAATAGTATGATAAAGGTTTAAAACAACCAAAACCAACCCTGCAATAAGCAAGGAAGTGATAATCGCTATTTGTTTTGGTGTATACGAATTCATTATAAAATCAGATTAAAATTCGGCGCTGTAGCCCGTTCCTTTACTGGTTTTTATATACTTGCTTCCAATTTTTTCTCTCAGTTTTCTAATGTGTACATCAAGCGTTCTATCGCCTACGAAAACCTGATTGCCCCACAGTTCAAGATAAATCTCTTCTCTAGAATAAACCTTGCCTGGTTTAGATGCCAATAATGCCAATAGATCAAATTCCTTTTTAGGCAATTTTATATCCTCACCATCCTTAAGTACAACCCTTCGATCTTGATCTATAGAAATATCGCCCAACTTAATAAACTCTTTGCTGGCAGTGCTTCTTGTAGATCGTTTGAGTAGTGCGTTAATTCTTGCTGTAAAAACCTTAGGCCTAATGGGCTTGTTAATAAAGTCGTCGGCGCCTACCTCAAAACCTGCAATTTCAGATACATCTTCGTCTCGTGCCGTTAAAAAAACAATGATTGTTTTGTTAAATAAATCCTGATTTCTCAATTCCTTGCAAACCGCAACACCGTCTTTGCCTGGCATCATAATGTCTAAAACAATTAAGTCTGGTAACTTTTCTTTAGCCAAAACAAGTGCGTCGTCCCCATTACTGGCGGTGTACACGCGGTAACCTCCCTTTTTAAGGTTGTAGCTTAAGAATTCTAAAATATCTGCTTCGTCATCAACTAACAATATTTTTTTCTGAAGTTCCTGCATAAACCTATGGCTGAATTTTTGATCGGATTGATAAACAAAGATGATAAATTAAGGTGAATTCTAGCGCGCTAAATCATGTTCAAAATTAAATTTTACCTTTCCAGTAATAATTACCACAATTGTTAAATTTAATGGTTGATAAATTCAATTATTCCAAAATGACCAAAAGAGTATCTATATTGGTCGCAGCCCTTGCTGTGAGCGTCGCATTGTTTTACGGGTTCGATAATATTGAAGCTGAAGAAGCACCAGGAAAAGCCATTTATCAAATGCGTTGTGCAGCTTGTCATGGTTTAGGATTAGAGAAACTGGTTGGAAAACCTAAAGTAAACGAAGAAAATCGAGATTACCTTATAGAGCGCATCAACATTGGAAACGCCGCTGTGGGGATGCCCGCTTTTAAAGATATTTTATCGAAAGAGGAAATTAACATGATTGTGGATTACATGCTGCCCGAGTTGGAAAGAATGGCTGCGGAACCAGTTGTAGAAGACACGGGTATTTATAAATCGGCACGACTTAGCTATAAATTAGAGGAAGTGGTGTCTGATTTGGACATTCCTTGGGGCATGACTTGGTTGCCAAACGGCGAAATGCTTATTACTGAACGAGAAGGTCAGTTGTTGCGCGTTTCGGATGGCGTTACTTACGAGGTGGCCGGACTTCCCGAAGTAGTTACTGGCGAGCAGGCTGGAGTTTTTGATATTGAATTACATCCTAAGTATGAAGATAATGGATGGATTT
>JABSPQ010000147.1 GCA_013214205.1 Flavobacteriales bacterium | reverse complement strand
CACTTGGATTGCTCCGTTTTCGTAAATGATGTACTCTGGGTTTTCTGTATTCAGACGGTGAGCCACCGCAGGCAATTCTTTTTCTTCAGTTGAAGAAAAAATACTAGTTCTATTTTCTATTAGATGATTGAGTATTTCGGGTTCATGAGATTGAACTAGGCTATTGATGTCTTCATCCTCTGGAGTATTTACTTTACTGATCGTTACGTTTGGTAGTATTTCATTTAGCTTTTCACTAACTGTTTTATTGGCTCCAAGCCCTGCATCATCTCCGTCAAAAAACAGGATGATTTCTTGTAGCTTTTTTAATTCTGTAATTGCTTTTGTGTGTTCTGGGGTTAGCCCATTTGTACCATACATGGCTAGCACCTCATAATCTGTATATTTCAATAAGGTAGTCGCATCAATTACAGATTCTGTGAGGATCAGCATTTTTGTTTCTGCAGGTGGATAACTGGGATAAAGTCCTTTTCTACCCGCTGTGTAATAATGTGTGCCTGTCGATGCTATCGATCTGCCGTAAAGACTTACGATTTTGCCTTGCGCATCTTTCAGCGGATAAATGATACAGTTCTTGAGTTGCTTGTAAGTGCTCCCGTTGTTGTAGCCCTGCTCTATTTTCACATCATTGTATCCCTTCAACTAAATGTGGACAACTTGCTTGATTGTTAATTAGGAGGATTATTATATTTATTAATCCTTCCTTCAAAGCTAGCTTTGAAGGAACTAAATCAATCAATTATGGAAGATAGCAAGAAAGAAAAAGAACGACAACCAACAGAATCATTTATTAAAGAAGTTAAAAGAAAGACAAGAGCTCGATTTTCTTCAGAAGAAAAGATCCGTATCGTAATGATGGGGTTGCGTGGAGAGGGAAAAGTATCCGAGATTTGTAGGCAGTTTGGAATATATGAGAGTCAATACTACAAATGGAGTAAAGATTTTATGGAAGCTGGTAAAAGTAGACTATCAGGCAATTTTAAGCGTGAGGCTAGCACTTCAGAGGTCAAGCAACTTCGACAACAACTTGATGAATACAAACAAATGGTAGCGGAGCATGCTCATGACAATAGACTGCTCAAAAAAAGCTTAGATGGCAACATGTAAAATACTTCAAGTATATGAGAATTAGTCAAGCAGAAAAGATGGAAATTATCCGTATCGTAGAGGATTCGCCCATTGGCACAAAGCGTACTCTTAAAGAGCTTAATATTAATCGGAGTACTTTTTACAAGTGGTATGGCAAGTACTTGAAAGAAGGCTTTGATGGCTTAGCAGACAAAAAGCCCAGTCGTAAGAGCTTTTGGAATCGGATACCAGAGAAGATAAAACAGCAGGTAGTAGATGTGGCTCTCGATATGCCTGAGAAATCATCTAGGGAAGTGGCCATGTTCTACACCGACAATTACCATTATCACATATCCGAGTCGAGCGTTTACAGAATATTGAAGAAACGAGGACTTATTGCCTCACCAGTATTTACTGTACAGCCAGCTGCTAACGAATTTAAACAAAAGACAATCCGGGTTAATGAGATGTGGCAAACCGACTTTACTTACTTTAAAGTACTTGGTTGGGGCTGATATTACCTCTCAACTATATTAGATGATTATTCGCGCTTTATTGTCTCCTGGAGATTGTGTAAGACCATGACAAAGGAAGATGTGCAGGAAACAGTAACAGATGCTTTAATGACCTATCACATCCCAGAAGAACAAAGGCCACGGTTGTTGAGTGATAATGGCGCTTGCTACATCGCTGGAGGACTTAAGAAGTTCTTAAGGCTTCGTGGTATTGATCAGGTTCATGGAGCACCTTTTCATCCTCAGACACAAGGCAAAATTGAGCGCTACCACAGGTCAATGAAGATTTTGCTGTTGCAAAACAACTATCATAGCTCTGAGGACTTGGAGAAAAGTATAGGTCATTGGGTTGAGTATTACAACAATGAACGTTATCACGAATCATTAGATAACCTCACTCCATCTGATGTGTATTTTGGTAGAGCAGAACAACGATTGCAAGAACGAGCAGAGATAAAACGCAAAACAATGAAAGAGAGAAGAAGAATTTATGAACAAGAAAAAGTAGCAGTATGAATCATACTACTCCTGTTTAGGATCAGGCAGTTTGCCTACCTTGGTTTGAAGTCATACACAGAAGCCACTTTTTACTTTTCAAAATCTTACCCAAATTAAAACGTGTCATTCAAACAGTTACTTCAACAGTAAGCATGTCTTTCAACTAGTTTAAAAACCTATCCGGTTTTAAATAAATTATAAGGTATTTATTGTCTAGTTCGGTCTATTTATTTTTAGAAAAAATCTTGTTTTCCTTTGAAACAGATGACTAATATATAAAAGAAAATCAATACGATAGCAATAAAAAACAACCTTTTTAAATACCTATGTTACAAGCAAGCTTGTGACCTTCTCACCTTCCCTAAACTAAACCCAGTTTATTAAACCCGAATTTTTACATTGTAATGCTTAAAGTGAATACTTCAAGTTGCACATTTGGTATGCTGTTAGCTGCGTTGGGGTTTCTTTAGTTTAATTAATACCAACAACCAAATCACAAATTAACCATTAACAAATGAAAACAAACCTTCCTGTTTTGATTTAACAAAAATAACCTCGAACTTCTTTCTAATCATCTTTTGGGTCGTTAGTTACAAACCCACTTAATGGAAAGGCTCTTGAAATTCTAATTTACTCCTCGTTTTTACCAGCAAAGAGGTGGGGTGGTTCTAATTATTGGTTGTGACTTTATTACATGATGACTATTTGTAAGGCCCCCAATCAAAGGGAATTTCTTCCCACTTGTTATCGTTTACTATATGTACTAGATGCTCTTTAAAAACACTATGAAGAAAAGCAATAAACAATTTTAATCGTTCTTCAAAATCTCCGGAAAGATTTACCAAATAAAATCTATTTCCTTCTCTTAACTTGTGATAATAATCAATAGGATCATCACTGGCTACTCTTTTATACCCCTCAAGCTGATTATGTCTTAAAAAATCTTCTACACTAAGTGAATCCGAATACTTAACAGATGGTATCTTTTCGATATTGACAATTATTAAATCATGAATTTCATTAAAAGCATTTACCGGCACGTAGTCGATAATAATTTTACGATTAACGGCACTCTTAACAAAACTTACTCTCATCTTCTTTTCATCTATGGTAACTTTTTTTTGTTCAAACTCAAACTCCCTATTTAGGGCTTGATGAAAAAGTCAGGCTTGTTTGTACAACGAAATGGGTTGAAATTTGTTTAAGGTGTGTTTGAATTCAAGATTTAGAATATGCCACAATTTTATTATTTCAGAAAAAGCACCAGAAGGGGTAAGCT
>JABSPQ010000146.1 GCA_013214205.1 Flavobacteriales bacterium | reverse complement strand
TCAGGGTCTAATGAATTTTGGAAAGGAGTTTTGAATTCTTCAATACTTAATTGAGAGTCGGAAATATATTCTATCATAATGCAAGCTTATTTCCCTCAAGTTACGAAAAACATTGCATTTAACCTCTAAAAAAAAGGAAATCTACAGTGACAATTGCTTAATTATCAAATAGTTGATGTGTATATTAGGTTTTTCAGCAAGCTCTACTTACACAGAACATCTGAAGACAGATGGAATTTCGAAATGATTAGAGATAAACTAACGAAAAACACTTTTCGTCTAGATGAAAATCTAAAGTTTTACGATACCAATATTGATCCAAGTGCAATTCTGAAACCTCGAATAGGAAGAAGGGATATGTTTGATTTAATAAAGATGCTTACTCGAAACTATAATGATTTAGAGTTGATTAAACTCAAGTCCGAGTACAGGAATCCTGTACATAGAAATTAGCGAGTCTTATTTTTTAATGATCTTTCGAACAATCGATTCGTTACCAAATTCCATTTTAACAAAATAGATTCCGCTTTTCTTTATTCGATCTGTAGATAAATGAATGGCATGTTTGCCTTTAATTAGTTTTTCGTTTTTTATGGCAACTACTTGCTGTCCGAGAATGTCGACTATTTCAATTTTTACATATAGAGTTTGAAACAATATGAACGATAGTGTAGATGAGCTAGAAATAGGGTTGGGGTATATTTTGATAGAACTTGCAATGTCATGTTCTTCAATACCAACTTCAACCAAATTGATCTCATCAATATACAGATGCGTACCTCTTGCTGTTATAAACTGAAATTTAATCCTAACATTATCCACCTTAAAAGCATCGTTAACAGTAAACGAAATATCTTGCCAATCGTCTATTGATTCTGGTATAAACTGTCCACCCAAATAATCTGTAGTAGCTAGTACAGCTCCCTTTTTAACAAACTGAGTACTCCACGAATCGCCGCAATTATTAGAAAACTGAACTTTCAACTGATCTTCCTTGGTGGCTCTTTGAGCATGTGCCAATTTAAAACTGAATTTTAAAAGACCACTTACATTGCTAAAATCGAATACTGGCGAGATTAAATCATCCGTTAACTTTTCGGCACCAGCGTTGTTATTGTTCATTCTAATGCAACCGCTACCCGCATAAGATACTGTGTTGATCCATTCCCATCCCTCCGAATCTCCTTCTATATTATTGATTTGCCACTGATTTGTAAATATGGCTTCGTCGTCAAAGTTATCTGTAAAAGGGTGCGGAAGTCCTGGTAAGCTATCGATAATAATCATTGCCGAAGCTGTGCTATCGTAAGCAACGCCACCGGCATAAACAGACAAGCTTACATCAAAATTCCCAGGGTTATCATAGGTTATAGTTGGCATGCTATCGGTAGATGTTGAGGGTATACCGCCTTCAAAACTCCAAACTAAACTATCTATGTCTGCATTATGAGTGGCATTTGTAAATGTTATAGAAGCGCCTTCGCAAGTTCTTGCTGTACCCGATCTAATTCCAAAACTCACCTTGGGCGAACATGCGGTTTCACCATAAATATATGGGTCGCTAGTGCCTGTAGCTTGTAAATTTGCCAATGTTCCCAAATTGTTTCTTCCTCCGGTAGAACTGGCCAAAGCTGCTTGTGCTCTGTCGCGCTGACCTGCCGTAAACATAATAACACAATCAGAATAGTCCATAAAATTCTGAAGGTTGTCTATTAAATCAATAGGGGAGTCGACACAGGAGTTTTTGTCTAACGGGCAATTCCACTGACCAGTGCACAAAGGTGTATCATCCACTAGATCATCTACATTGCAATTGGTGGATGCATTCGGCTCGTTTGTAGGTCCCCATGTATGTATCAAATTAAACCAGTGTCCAGATTCATGGGTCATATAACGCCCACCCGAATTTAATGCAGTACCAGAATTGCCTACAACGTTGTGTTTAACAACAACTCCAGAATTTGTTGACCAGTTATTATCAGAACTGGGCCCCGTTGAATAACCACCGCTTCCATTTTTGGTAACGTAAACATTAAAGTATTTACTCGCTGACCACGGGTTATTTGTTTGAGATTGCACCCATGATTTCATACCCAGCGCATCGTCAAAATCATTTGCAAAAGGTGTATTATATCTAATAATTCCATCTGTGCAATTACCATCAGGATCTATTTGCGCCAGCCTAAATTCAATTTGCATATCGGCTCTTATCGATTGAAATGCAGAATCCACATCAACAGTGTCGGCATTTTGCATGCGATAATCCGCTGTCATTATTCTTAACGCTTCTATAACTTGAGATTTACTAATGTTTTCGTTCCCAAATAAATGTAATATGTGAAACACTGTAGGGATAACAACTACAGTGTCGTTCGCAATTTTTTGAAGCGCATACCTTTTGGTGAATTCATCGAGTTTAGCCCGATCCTTTTCGCACTGCTTGGCCGCAAAAGGGTCGGAGATGGAATATTCTTCAAACTTTTTGCCGTTTTCACAATTAAATTGTGCAGCAATATTTTGATTAAAAGAAAATGAAAACGCCAGTATTAGCGCGGTAATTAGCCCGTATCTTTGATTCATGAATTGGTTGATAGATGGTTGGTTCCTACATGGGTTATACTCTTAAAATTACAGAAAATTATTCTTAATTTTCAGATTAATATTCTATAAACGTTCTGTTTAAGCCCATGGGCAACGCGCTTGGCATGATTAACAACAAATTAGATATATTTGATTTATGCTAAATGTTAATAAACTCTTTTTTAAAATTAGCGCTCATTTTGCTGTTATCGGTTTCATTTTTAGCTAGCAATGCACATTTATCAAATTGCGAAATGCTCATAGCGCAATAGAATCCAACATCAATCAGTTAATGCATAATGGATTAGGTAGATGTCCAGACAGAGGTATTGAAAGTTTTAAACGCTACACAGCACTCAGCGTTTTAGCTTACAATC
>JABSPQ010000145.1 GCA_013214205.1 Flavobacteriales bacterium | reverse complement strand
CATCGTATAGAATTGCAAGGAGAATCAATGCGAAAAAACAAATAAACTAAATGATAAAAAACAATTAAATTTAAACCATGACAATGGCTAATAATTACAAATCTTCGCCAGTGATTTTAGGTGGTCACTTTGCACCGAAATTGGGTGGTCACGTTGGCCGTTTTTTCCACTATAAGTACAAAAGCATATTTATTCTTACTGCTGTATTCTGGCAATTTCCACGCGATTTCTGCTCTGTTATTAGTTGGGTCGAGTACAAATTGTTTTGCAATTAAAGGTGCCCTTAGTTCCATTTCATAATCGTAAGGATACACTAGCAAGATCATCTCATCATTGTTAGTAGATAAACGCCCCATGTTTTCGCTAAGATTGAATACATGAATAACTATATCTACAGTATCTATTTCAGCATTTCTACCTGGGTTTGCAACAGAATTAAGATCACTTAAACACAAGTATGCGCTAATTGCTATAAGAGCGATTAATTTAACTGAAATACTGTTTCCGTTTTCCGAGCGCTGCAATTGAGTTTAGCTTAATTAATTTCTCCTTTTTCGGAAAGTAGAATTGCAACCGATTTGGTAGACGGAAACTGAGAGAAAAGAATGATTAGGATTACTGTTATCGGAATACAAAGAATCATGCCTGTAATGCCCCATATGGCTCCCCAAAACGATAAGGAGATAATGACAACAAGTGGACTTACGTTCATGGAGTTGCCCATTAGTTTAGGTTCTATAATGTTGCCCACCAATATTTGAACGCCTCCCACTAAAGATAATACAAGAATACCAGAGGAGAGTTCGCCAAATTGCAAGAGGCAAAATATGGCAGGAAATAGCGTGCCAATTAATGAGCCAATTACAGGAATAAAGTTGAGTAGGAATATTAGGAATGCCCAAAAGATAGGGGAGTCGATACCGATAAATAATAGGATAATGAAACTTAATACTCCTGTGATTAAGCTAACCAGCGTTTTTATACCTAGGTATTTTGCAATAGAAGTGTCTACACGTGATAAGGTCAAACTTATTTTCTCAAAACGATCACCTTTACTAAAAATTATTTTTAATTTGGAAGAGAAGTAGGCTTCCTCCAGAAATATGAAAACTACATAAAGTAGAATCATAAAAGTATTGCTAAGGATGTCGGAAATAGAAGTGAATACATTAGAAAGGATTGAGCCAAAATCGATGTCGCCTGTATGGCCTTGCACATACTCCAATATATTAATGCCAAACAACTCGTTGATTTGGGTAATCAAATGATCGGCATTGTCTTCGTATGTTTTGTAAGAATGCGCCAATGTTTTAATGCTTGCTGTAAGCACTTTAGAACAGGCTCCTAAAACACCAATTATTAAAACGGAGGTGGTAACACTCTTTAACCACGACGGAAATTTATTGCGAATAACCTTCGATTTATCTACAAATGCTCTAACTCGTTTTACCGAAAACCAAAGGAGTAGGGCAAACACAAAAGGAATCAACAGACTTTTTCCCAAGATGAGTACGGTAACGATACCAACTGCCGAGATTAAAAAGTTTGCAATGTTTTTTAGAGACATTATTCTAATGTTTTAATTACGCTGAATCCAATATGAATATTTCCGGTTTCTTTATCTACATATAACACCCTGGCTTTAATGGTTCCATCACATGTGTTTTTCGAGCAAAATAGCGACCCTCCAGCAAGTCTAACCGAATCTTTATGACTTGCTTCTGTAATGTCCCAAACATTGCCAACAATGTTAACCTCATCTACAGGCGAAATGGGTTTTCTGTAATCATCGTTAATTAATCTCTCATCCGTTTTTACATACTCCCAAAACTCATCGTAGGTAGGGAGTCTAGCGCCAGCCCATTTGCAATAAGCGATGGCATCGTTGTAACTAACTTGGGTAACAGGCAAATCTTTTGATGGAGGTTTATTAACGCCATCAGGTTTTGTCCATACGGCGCTATCGGCAGTATAAAAATTATATACATCCTGTTGCACAATAGACCAACCATACTTTTCGGCATCGGTAACGTAATCGGTTTCATTTACAAACATTTCGAACTGAGCGTAAGAAACGGGGAGGAGTTCACCTTCTAATTGATTGCAGGCAGATAATGCCACTAAAATAATTCCTGTAATATATGTTTTCAAAACCGCTTGTGTAACCTGCATTGATTAGTTGTTGTTGTTATAGATATAATGCGAACGAAAGGTACAAAAAACGCAATCTTAATTTAAAGAACTTGGAGGCGATTAAGCTCAATTATATCCTGTAAGCTGTCCGATTGTATAGAAAAACGTTTCGTAGCTAAAAGATTTTAATTTAACAAAACGGCCTTTATACATACTTGCTTGAGTAGGAGATGAGAAGCAAACGAGGTTAATTTCCTGGGCTCACCTAAATCCACTTAGTCCCCCACATCTAGAAACATAAGTGATCATTCTAGGTGGTTAAAAAGTTGCAGTTTTCTGAATAGAGTGTCGTTACGCTAATATCGTATATGTCTTTATTTTACTTTCCTTATAGGTTTCGTTTTAAAGTTGGTGCAATGTAGTTATTTTGCCAATTGCTTCAATGGCAAGGTATATCAAATGATTTTTTACGGTAATTAGCCTAACATGACTTGAAGGCTTTTTGTGCAAGTTTATTTTGGTGGTGGTTTTCTGAATTCCTGTATTACTTAGAGTTTTTTCAACATTACCCCTTTTACATTATCCCTGTTCACAATAATTTCGTGACGTTCAAAAGTCTTACGACTCAAATTTAAAATATTGTCCCTCTTACTTATTCGATATAGTTTAACACTTATTATTAAAGACGAATTCGATATCTGCTTTATATACATTTCTTTTATTACAATACGCTTCCGTCGAATCAAATCAACCCCCTCTATAGCTTGGTATCTTAAAGATGCACCCGCGGGATGTCGATACCATTTTTTAATAAAAAAATACGCTTTCCATCAATAATCAAACTAACAGTATCTTTTATTTTCGGAAAAAAGAAAGCCCCTTTCCTGTATAGAGTATCAGAATTAGATGACTTAAAATCTAACCTTACCTCCTTATCTAGAATTAAATTTGTAATAGAATCAATTCTATTATAAGTGATACCCCATGTTCCTGCATCACATGAGTAACTACTAATTACAATACATAAAATTGTACTTATACATACCTTAATAACAAAAACATGCTTATAATTTCGAATCATTTCACTGTGACATCTCATTTTTTCAAGTCCTGACTTAATTCTATCTCTTTAAATATTTTTTTCATCTTGGCTATTACCTTCTCCTTCTAGCCCATTATTCATTTTCCCTTCCTGTTGCAAGTATTTATCTCTAATAAATACCCCATCCTCAGAATGACCAGTCTCATGACCCAAAACAGCACTCATCTCTTGACCAATAGACAAACCATAAACACCGAAATAAGTGGAAATACCATCTCCATGTTCCTGATAATATTCCATATTACCTTGAAATATCACTATTGTGGACTCTTGATAAAGCCTCTTTCTACTTCCCCATTTATATTCAGGAATACCAGTAAACCCTTGTTCAGCATCATCCCACCATAAAAGGTTCCCAGCTTTATCATGAGGCAAATGTATCCCATTAGGGCCTACGATCATACCACTTTCATCAGTATAATTCCCGTCACTATCAACTAACCGATTTTCAATCCTAACATTAATTTTTGTTCTATTCCTACTTGCCTTACGAATGTTATTTATAGCAGTACTACTACCTGCTTCATTTGCATATCCTAAATTCAAGTAGTAAAGAACCTCGGGGCAAGCCCACGAGGTTCTTTATTCTTGTATTTGTCATAACTCCTCTTATTCTTTTTCCATCAAAAACAATCAAATCAGCATCAGCTATATCACTTATTAATGTTGTCCTGTTTCTAAAACATTCTTCAAAAGCTAAAGGATTTATTCGCTTGAATAAATCTGACAACGTATCATGAGATGGGGTGCCATTGGGAATGTGGACATAATCTTCTAACCATTCTTTTTTTGTTTCTCCAAAAAGTTCGATTTCTGTCCACGAATCACATCCTGAAATTATTGTTGATACTGTTTGAAAAATAATAGCTTCTAAATTATAAAGTTTGGTACGGTTAATTCTAGGGTCTTTAAAAACAGAAAAACAGCCTAACGGATCTTTAGTTGTTTCTACTTTCAAGATATTGAAAATCAACTGACTGCACAAGATTTCGATAGTGTATTTGACTGGTTTTTAAACAGTTAATCGTGAACAATCTTCCTTTAGAATTGGGCTAATTTAGACCCGATTGCCCTGTAAATAATAGGCCTAGAAAAAGGTTTGGATATGAAACACCTACATTTGTAATGAATCAATTATTATTTAACCAAGAAATTGCATTTATGAGTTGAATTCAGCAATTGAAATAATTGAATTAAATTCGATTCACAGAAATTCCAAACAACAAACAAAGCAAACTGTAAGATAAAGGGCATCCTCAATTAATGAAAATTTCCAAATTTTCTATATCTGTAATCATTCTTATTCTTGCGCTGGGATACTCATTTCACAGTAAATACATCAACGAATTTCCTACTTACATCCACGCATGGACGCAAGCAGATAGGTATGCCATCGCCCTTGGTTTTGGCAACAACGATTTAAACTTTTTTCAGCCCGAAACTTATTCGTTTCTTAAAAACTCGCCAGATCCTGATGGTTGGAAAATCGCAATGGATCAAAGCATTACTTCAGTAGATTTCCCAATCCACGATTTTATTCCGGGTTTAATCATGAAAATCTTCGGGAACAAATCACCGTGGATTTTTAGGGGATACATTTTGCTGTATAGTTTTCTTGGTTTATTCGTACTGTCTAAGCTGGCTTTTCTTTGGACAAAAGATGAAAGCAAGGCTATACTCATAACCGTTTTTGCTGCTACATCACCAGTTTTCATTTACTACCAAAGCGGCTTTCTACCAACTGTGCCTTGTATTGCAAACGCAATTATCGGGCTCTATTTTTATTCTAAATACCTGCATAATCAATCCAACAAAGATTTCTTTATTGGCATGGCCTTCCTAACATTGGCAGGGCTTAGTAGAACGCCATTCGTAATTCCATTAATTGCTATTTTATCGGTGGAAGTATTGCGTTTCATCGCCAAAAAAAACGACTTAAAAGGGAAATTAATTCCGATGGCTGGCTCAATCGGATTAATAGCAGCCTATTATTTATACAACAGTTATTTAACCAATACATACGGATCGGTTTTTCTTAGCAGCATACTGCCAGCGGCTAACTTCGATCATGCAATTGAGATTATAAAAGCCGTAAACGAAAGGTGGCTACCCGAATACTTTAGCAAGTTCCATTACGTGCTTTACCTCTTAATTGGAATAGGTGCCGTGGTTGCTTTATTTATGAAAAAGATTAAGCTGGAAAAAGAAAAGCAAACACTCCTAGCAGTTTTAGCAATTACGCTTATTGGGAATGTGGCATTTTCGATATTGATGATGCAACAATTCGTAAGTCACGATTATTATTTTCTCGATACATTCTATTTCCCAATAATCATTCTGCTCATATTTTTACTCTCTCTAATTCCTGCGCCTCCCGAGAAATGGGGTAAATATGTTTCGGTAGCTGTGCTTGTTGCTTTTATATATCCCACACTTTCCAAGGGAATGGACAAACAAGAGAACAGGAGGGCTTCTTATTGGGACGACAGAACTTTGGGCACTACAAATAACTTTGAAGGTTCTGAGGCCTTTTTAAACTCTTTAAATATTGCTGCCGACGCAAAAATTTTAGTAATGGATTCGTACACTACTAGCATTCCGTTTATTTTAATGAATAGAAAGGGATACCCATTGCTTGTTACAAGCAAGGAAAATCAGTTAAAATCGCTCGAATGGGATTTTGATTATGTTGTAATTCAAAACGATTATTTTCTCACAGACATCTATGAGTTTTATCCTGATATTATAAAGCGACTTAAAAAGATTGGCGACAATGGTAAGATTTCTGTTTGTGTTTTAGAAGAAGATAATAATGATTTTGACGATCAGAAGTTGGGTGATTTTGTTGAGTTTTCAAAACCACGTTTCGAAACTACTGTTACATATGATGAAATTCCTGATGAGGCTTGGCGAGGTGTAAAATACACTTCCGATTATCATTATTCGGGCGACAGTGCAGGAGTTCTGAAAACTAAATATGAATATGGCATAACATTCAAATCGAATAATTTGGATGCTTTAACTAAAGACAGCACCAAACTTTATTTCGAAGGGCAATTTTACCAAGAGGGCATTAACGACATCAAATTGGTTATTGCCATAAAAGAAGATGGAAAGAAAGCGTATTACATGACAAAAAACTTCAAGAATATTTTGAAGAAAGAAGCCGAATGGGAACATGTCGATTTAATATTTGAATTGCCTCAAGTTAAAAGCAACAATTACGAATTTGCATTGTATCTGTGGAACACTTCCAAAAGCAAAATGTATATCGACGATTTCGGATTTGAAATTTTCTAACAGCCAATTTAGAGGCTTAATTTTAGGTGTAGCAACAGGTTTTATTTTGACAAATTCGATAGTATTCAACTATAACAGGATTAGTCCTTCAACATTTCCCCTCTTGCTCAAAACTCTCAACTCAAAACGGTTATTCGGGGTAAGTTTCTTAAATTTGGGTAACTATCACCTAAGCCACAACTCTATTAAATGAAACAATTATTACTGGTTGTATTAATCTCCACTTTGTACTTATCGTCTCTAGCACAAACGGGAAAGTGGGAAGTACTCCCCAATTCGCCAGTAGCACCATATTTTCATCACGACGACATTCATTTTTACAATAAGCAAATCGGCTGGATTTGTAACATTAGCGGCGAAATATGGAAAACAACAGACGGCGAAGATAGCTGGACACAATTATTAGATCAACCCGAAACTTCTTTTAGAACAATCACTTTTACCGATTCGTTACACGGCTGGGTGGGTAACTTAGGCCCCGGAAGCTGGCTAACTTGGACCCAAGATACTACGATCTTATATGCTACCGAGGACGGTGGAATTACTTGGAATAATGTAAAAAACATTGTTGGGCCAAAGCCTACTGGAGTTTACGGAATGCAAGCAGTTAACGACACTACCATTTATGGAGTTGGCAGGTTTGGTGGTGCTTCATTTTTTTGAGTAGCCTTGATGGTGGTGCCACATGGACATCTAAAGCCATGGATGCAACACACTTTGGCTTAGTAGATCTCCATTTCTTTACTCCAGATACTGGGTATGTTACAGGAACAAATAACGTTGGTAGAGCGGTAATGATAAAAACCACTGATGGAGGTGAAACTTGGGAGGAGAAAAAGACCAACAATACAAAACACTATTGGAAAATGGGTTTTACAGGCAAGCAGTTTGACTATGCCGTTTGTTGGAATGGCCCCGATATAGATCGTTGGATACAGACTTACGACGGAGGCGATATATGGACAGAACAGGTGTTTTCGTTTGGAAGCTATGAAGCAAATGGCATTGGTTTTTTTAATGATGAGATTGGATGGGTTGGAGGAGGTAGAAAAACTTATGTAACTGTAGATAGAGGTGCATTATGGGTTAAAGAGGAAATTGATGCGGTTTATGGAGACTACATCAACCGTTTTATTAGAGTAAACGACAGTGTTGTTTACGCTTCGAGAAATAGGATAAATATACAAACGAACCTATTGGCATCGCCGACCGACCAGAAATTGATAACACACTGTGTAAGATATCTGCCAACCCAAATCCATTTACCGGCACAACTACCATTTCGTATACAGTGCCCGAAGATGATCATGTTGAAATTACTGTGTTTACAGTGGGAGGGAGGATTTATAATAGAACTGTAGATGTGGAACAAAAAGCAGACAGCTACACCAAAGAGCTTGTAATTAAAGACAACATTAAAATACTATTCGCAACCATTATAACTGGGCGGTACCGACATACCATTAAACTCATCAATAACAATTAAATAGTTTACCACATTCCTAATTGATCTTACGACAAATAATTAGTTAAGTATAATCACTATTCTTCGTAAATTCGACAACAATTTAAAACTAAGCCAAATGAAACCTGTTACCAATAAAGTATTAGCACCAATTTTACTTTGCGTTGCACTAATAATTAGTTCAAATTCGTCCGTTTTCTCTCAAACTGGTACATGGCAAGTATTGCCGAATTCACCAGTAGCACCGTATTATCACCATGACGACATTCATTTTTACGACGAAAATATTGGCTGGGTATGCAACATTAGCGGCGAAATTTGGAAAACCGAAGATGGCGGCGATAGTTGGACAAAAGTTTTAGACCAACCTAAATCTTCGTTTAGAGCCATTACTTTTAGCGACGATTTAAATGGTTGGGTCGGAAATTTAGGTCCTGGTAGCTGGGTAACTTCAACACAAGATACTTCGGTATTGTATGCCACCAACGACGGCGGAATTACTTGGAATAATGTAACGAATATTGCTTGCCCAAAACCAAATGGGATCTGTGGCATACAAGCCGTTGACGACATGACAATATATGGTGTTGGCAGGTACGACGGGGGTGCATATTTTGTAAGTAGCCTTGATGGTGGCGCAACATGGACATCAAAAGACATGGTGGCTACCAACTTAGAATTAGTAGATGTTCATTTTTTCACACCAGATTCAGGGTACATTACAGGAACCAACCTGAACGGAAACGCTGCCTTAATGCTTACTAAAGACGGTGGCGAAACTTGGGAAGAAATTATTACCAACGATGCACACCATTATTGGAAAATAGGGTTTGCATCCGAAACTTTCGGTTATGGAGTTTGCTGGTGGGGCTACGAATCTAATGTTTGGATACAAACGTACGATGGTGGTAAAACTTGGACGGATAAAGAGTATACATCTACAGATTACGAGGCAAATGGCATCGGTTTTTTAAATGAACAAATAGGATGGGTTGGTGGAGACCTCCAAACATTCGAAACTAACAACGGTGGTGAAACATGGAACAGCATTCAGATCGACAATGTTTATAGCGATCACATCAACCGATTTTTAAAAGTTAACGACAGTACCATTTATGCAGTAGGTATTCGGATTTTCAAATACACCAGCAGTACCGTTGGCGCTGCAGATCGCCCAGAAATAGATAATACATTATGTAAAATATCGGCCAACCCTAATCCCTTTACTGGTACAACAACCATTTCTTATACCGTGCCCGAAGACGATCATGTAGAAATAACGGTGTATACAATGGGCGGGAGAATCTACAACAGAATAGTTGACACCGAGCAAAAAGCTGGCAGCTATACCAAAGAGTTAGTAATAGAGGACAACATCCCAGTGCTTTTTGCAACAATCATCACAGGGCGTTATCGCCATACCATAAAGCTCATCAATAATAAATAGATTACTTCTAGTAATTAGAAGACACTACAACGCATAAAAAAAGCCTTACCATTACTGGCAAGGCTTTTTTGCTTTTTAAGAATGTCCCGTCCTGAAATAGCGTTACACAAATTCAGTAACCCTATGAAAGACAGCAATTATATAAAGCGTACTCAGAAAGATTATTCGTTATCCTTAAAACTTCAAATAGTTCAAGAAATAGAACGAGGAGAGCTATCAACCCATGGAGCTCTTAGGAAGTATGGAATCCAAGCTAGATCTACCGTTGTAGGTTGGTTAAGAAAACAGGATAAATTTAATTGGGAAAATCAAACACAATCGAATATGCCCAAAAGTCCAGAACAGAAGTTATTGGAACTAGAACAAAAGGTAAAGCTCTTAGAAAAGCAAAAGGCGTTCTTAGAGAAACAGGTTGAAACTTCAGATAAGAAAACGATCATATTTGATATGATGATTGATATT
>JABSPQ010000144.1 GCA_013214205.1 Flavobacteriales bacterium | reverse complement strand
TCAGGGTCTAATGAATTTTGGAAAGGAGTTTTGAATTCTTCAATACTTAATTGAGAGTCGGAAATATATTCTATCATAATGCAAGCTTATTTCCCTCAAGTTACGAAAAACATTGCATTTAACCTCTAAAAAAAAGGAAATTACCAGTGATAACTACCTCGATACCATATAGTTGACGTGCGTTCTGGGTTTTTCAGCAAGCCCTATGTAAGTAATGTCGGGCACTCAAACTTGATTTCTTCTTTTTACTGAAAAAATTTGATTCAAGATATTAGGAGATACTGGATAGTTGTGACTAGAGTCTGTTGTGTTTTGAACTTTCGTTTTCTTCTAGCGAAGATACCCATAGCTTTCATCATTCGAGCAATTCGAGGTCTAGATACTTTACACCCCCGTTTCTCTAGTTCTACAGCCATTCTTGGAGAACCATAACTTTGGTAACTTTCTTCAAAAGCAAGCTCAATAAGTTCAATGATTTTTCGATTCTCCAACCATCTATCTGATGGGCCATAATTTAACCAGTTATAGTAGCCACCTTTACTCACATCCAATACTTTTGACATCATCTCAACAGGGTATTTCAATTTGTGTTGCTTCATGAACCCAAATTTTTGCTGTCGTTCGCGGAGAAGATGCCAATCGCCTTTTTTTAAATCTCAGTTTCCGTTTTAGCATCGCGTAACTCTTTCTTTAAACGTGCAATTTCACGACCCTCACCTGTAAGTTTTGGCTTCCCATGGCCTGGAAAACTATTATCCTTATACTCTCGTTGTTCTTTCTTCCAACGATGGATTAGCTGAGCACCGATACCTAACTCTCTCGAGACTTTCGACACATTACCCTTTTCTTCTGATAACTTCACAGCATTACGTTTATAGACAGCTGTGTAACTCCTTCTAGTTCTTGATATTTTGCTAATTTAATTTATAGCAACAATATCTTAACTAACCGTCCAGTCTAATGTAGCAAGTCCAACCTTTTTGATTATCGTAATTCAGAAAATTTAAACAATATACTATTTTGCAAAAACTCCTGAACTTTGCGGTATTTCACGCTTGTCATTTATTATCAGTGATTTATATTTCACACGAATTGCTTTTGTCCAATCCTTTGCTCGTTTAGTCAGTTTGTAATCGTCGGTCATCAACCTGCCTCGCATAATTAAAATACCCATATCTGCACCTTCATAGAGATAATCATGAGTGTCTGCTATTCTTAAAAAGAATGCTTCGTTTTCTGTTTCAACCGCTCTCCTATGAGCATCCATTCTGTCAAACTGTAATTGCCCATCATCTAAAATTTTCCAAATGCCAGATTGGGGTGCATCTTTGATCAATTCAAGTGTATCTTCTGTATGTTTAATAATCAACTGGCTCCACCCATCAATGTTTTCTTGATTTGCCCAACGTTCATTAAGTGCCTTTACACTGAGTTTATAATCAACGTTCATCCATTCTAAGATATGGAATACAAACAAGGGCGCATCGGCTAAAGCAAAAACTGCATGATTGGTAATAGAGCTAGCTCCTGTAACTCGAGGATTTAATTCCCCAAGATATAACCGCCCATTATCCTCATCTATTAAAAAGTCTAGTTCAAAATAGCCTTTGTATCCTTCTTTGTGAAGTTGTTCGCCAAATAACTCAGTATATTTTCTTGCCTTACTGCGAATAGCAGGTGTAAATGCATTAGGGAAAATCTCGTTGCCGCACCAACCTCCTTTATACGGGGTAAGGCTCTTAAAGCCAATCAGTTCTGTCATTAATGGTGCTACAATTGTTCCATGGCGGGTAACACAAGCTTCTATTGCAGACCCTTTGCAGTTAATTTGTTTCATTATCTTAACTTCTTTTTCCCTAACTATTTCTTCCTTGTATTTGTTGAAATCAGATTCATTAGAAATAAAATAAGTGGTGTGGCCAGAGTCTCCATATGGGGTTTGAACTACGAGTTCTTCTCCTAATTCTGTCGAAACCGTTCTAAGATGATTGTAATCAAAGATGGGCGACAAAACATTAGGAACACAAGGAACGCCTGCTTTCTCAGCAATACGATTTGTGTTTACTTTGTTGTCCATAAACATTCGCATTTCTGCTGTTGGAAACATTATTTCTAACCCTAAACCTTTGGCTAGTTCTTCTGTTTTACTATCAAACATTAAGAAAAGGGCCAAGCCAGCTTTGTTTCCTTTGGATCTTTTTTTTATATATTCTCTCACTTCTGGATGCTCTAGAAGATAATTGTTTATTTCTTCGATACTCTCAAATTTATCATGAGGTAATTCTTGCTTAGGTGAAAAAACATCTGGATGAGCACCATCAAAACAATCGATTAAACTGATATATTTGAATCCCTTTATCCATTCATCAGCTCCAAGTAAATTAAAACTGGTTGAGCCTATAAAATATATTGGTACATCGTTTTGGTAAAAAAAACTTCGTATATCCGAAATGCTATTTAATTGCTTGGTAGTATTGTTTTTGTTTTTCATCGTTTCCGCATTTTTAGTGTAGAGATGCGTATACGATTCTCTTCTTTTTATAGTTACTACGTAGTAATGCGTAAATGTTACATGTAGTGTTCATTGCCTCATAAGATACCGCTATTATCCTCCTCAAATCCGAGGATTCCAGTTAAGTTTTCTAGGGTATCTTCTTTTATTTTTAACTTGGTTAATTTATCTAGTCGTGTTGGCTTAATTAGTGGGCCTAGTGAATCTAAATATGGGTTGGTATAGCCTGGCTTGTAGATAGGGAAATTACCTGCATGATCTCTAAAACTCTTTAGAGGTTGGCCTAACCTAAGGACACCTAGTTCTCTGCTTCGTTTCACTAGTTCGATATCTATTTCAAGCGGAAATATTTCTTCTGTTTCGCCCGACTGATGTATTATTCTACCGTCTGGTCCACATACGATAGAATGCCCACTTCCTCCCGAGTCTAGTCCGTTTACATCAAAGAAATAACATTGATTACAGTAGCCATCGTTCTTACGATGGATAGTTCGATGTCTCGATCTATAGTGCCCGTCATCGTTGGGTGAAGAATAACTTCAGCTCCTTGCACCGCCATAGTTCTAATCGTTTCAGGGAACCACATATCGTAACAGATAGAAACCCCAAATCGACTAACTCCCGGTACTTCAAATATACAGAA
This sequence comes from Flavobacteriales bacterium, assembly GCA_013214205.1. Classification (GTDB taxonomy): domain Bacteria; phylum Bacteroidota; class Bacteroidia; order DT-38; family DT-38; genus DT-38. The sequence goes on along the minus strand of JABSPQ010000144.1, from coordinate 1,534 downwards.
ATCCTGCCCAGGGGTAACTCCTACTTCATATGGATAAAACGGAAACATTTTTCGATAACGAGCAACCACTTCTCCTTGGGGATTTATTACCATTGCCGTATTGTATATTTTATCTTCGCTTTTTTCAAATATTGAGCCTGGGAGCAACCATATTCCATGTTTGGCTGCAATATTTTGCATCTCATTTTCGAAACTTCCAGGGATTTCTTGTGCAGCATTTGTTAAAGGTCCATAAGCACACAATTCACTAAAAACTACCATTTCAATCCACGGATAAAGGTTTAAGGCAATCTCTAACTTTAGTTTCATCATTTCAATGTTAGGCACTACGGCAGACACCTTCATTTGTATTCCAGCTATTGCGAATGGTTTCATAAATATTTTTTTTGAAATTTAATATATATTCATTTCTCTAATTTGCGTAATATCTAGGTTTTGTTTAACCCAAATATTATTTGAAGATACAAAAGGTCGTGTACGTTCAACACAAATGAATGTTTCTTCTTCTTCTTCTTCTTCTTCTTCTTCTTCTTCTTCTTCTGGTCGCAAATAGTCAAATTTTATAATTCGTATTATTTCTGATCTAATTTTGAGGTATTTCCGACCATCCAATAAATAGATAGACGGGATGCAATTCATCTATCACAAAGTGAAATGTGATTAGATTAATTCTATTAATATGTAATAAAATAAACTTTTTTTAAGCACTAACGTATTTAAAGCCATGCAGCTAGTTCTTGAAATATTATAAGTTATGAGTAAAGCAAAAACAATTTTGGTGATCGAAAACAATGAGGTAATTATGAATGTTGCTAAATTGACGATGCAAAGGATGGGGGTATTTAAAAATGTGAAATTTTTGAGAAATGGATTTGAAGCAATAGATTACTTAACGTTGATAATGGAAGAAGGATTGTTATTTCCGTATTCCGTTTATATGGATATTGACGACGAATATATGGAAGGTGTTGAATTCTTAGAGTTTTATTCAAGTCTTGCCAATGTGTATTCTAGAAATAAGTCTCAGATTAAACCTCTCAATAAGTTGCTTTTAGATGAGAATAAAAGCCAAATAGAGCGGAACAGAATCGTGAATACAAATACAATTTGGAGCAAAGGTAATAAGCTAAACGACCTTGTTTAGAAGGTATATAAATCTGGTGTTAGCGATTCATTTGATTAGTGAATATATTGGCGTTTGGTCTCTGGTTTACGTTTTGCACTTTGGTCCGACTCCTTACAGAAAGGAACTCCTAATAGGTTAACGAAAGAGCTTAGAACCTTATTAAAAGATATTGTATTCGAAGAGTTAGAAAGCATTGAGGATAAACTGGATCGACTGGATGATAAAGAAAGGATCGAAGTAGTTATTAAGTTAATGCCTTATGTATTCCCTGGATACGACGCTCAAAGTGACCACCTCAGGACGGTTAAAACTGACCACCTAAAAACACTGGCGAAGATTTGTAATTATTGGCCGTTATCATGGTTCAAATTTAGTTGATTTTTTTCATTGTTAATTTCTCGTTTCTTT
>JABSPQ010000143.1 GCA_013214205.1 Flavobacteriales bacterium | reverse complement strand
GAATCTCTCAGAAAAACAATTTTAACAACAGAATAATGAATCTAATTTATTAACCTTGCCAGATCTTTTGGAGTGGCATGGTTACTCCGAAATCAGTGGCATGGTCCGACCGAAATACCCAACTCGAGAGCAATTAGAATTAAAAGAGAAATAATGATGTAGATAATAGGACTGATTCCAAAAAGTAAAAAGAACTTTTTAGATGAAGAGTAAGGTTTTTTCATGCCGCTATATTTTTTAGATTCATTTGTTTCAAACTAGCATCCAAACATAAAACAGCCGCTATTACTACATAAATCACTTGATTTAAAGAAAATACTTTTCTCTTTTCGAACCTTTTTCTCTTTTAGAGAGTACAATCAAGCGCACACAAAACAAAAACCTCTATGGCCTCAACCGACAATTCTTTCACAATATTCTTAGTAGAAGACGACGAGTTTTACATTAAACTTTTAGAATATCACTTGGCACTTAACCCTGATTATGTGATTGAAATTTTCCCATCGGCCAAGGAATGTCTGGAAAATTTATTCAAAAATCCGAGTGTTATTTGTCTAGATTATTCGATGCCCGACATGGACGGAAAAGCTCTGTTGAAAAAAATAAAACAATCGCATCCACAAATTCCAATCATCATGATCTCTGGTCAGAAAGATGTTCAAACCGCTATTGATGTGCTTCAAGAAGACAATGTTTACGACTACATTGTAAAAGACGACGATACGAAAGATCGACTTTGGAAATCGGTAAGCAGGATCTTAGAACATTCGAAACTAGAGGATGAAGTAGAACATTTAAAGGATGAACTGGGCAGAAAATATGATTTTAATACGGCAATTAAAGGAACCAGCGATTCCATTCAGTCTGTTTTTAAGGTTATGAACAAGGCCTGCGACAACAACATCACGGTATCTGTAACTGGTGAAACTGGAACCGGAAAGGAATTAGTAGCGCGTTGTATTCATTACAATTCGTTGAGAAAAAAGAAGCCCTTTATTGCTGTAAACATGACTGCTATTCCAAAGGAATTAGTAGAGAGCGAATTGTTCGGACACGAGAAAGGTTCCTTTACTGGTGCTTATGAGCGACGCATTGGGAAATTTGAAGAGTCGCACAAAGGCACCATCTTTTTAGATGAAATTGCCGATATGGATTTATCGATGCAAGGAAAACTGTTGCGCGTTTTACAAGAAAGAGAGGTAACCAGAATAGGAAACAACAAACCAGTAAATGTCGATTTAAGAATTATTGTAGCCACGCATAAAAACCTTGCTGAAGAAGTTAAAAATGGAAATTTTAGACAAGATTTATATTTTAGAATTCTTGGTTTGCCAATAGAAATGCCTCCTTTGAGAGATAGAAAAGAAGACATTTTAATTATGTCTAAATATTTTATTGATGCATTTTCCAGAGAAAATAAACAGAAAAAAAGAAAGAAAATTTCGCCTGAAGCAAAAACTAAGCTGTCAAAATATCATTACCCAGGTAATGTAAGAGAACTTAAATCGATTGTGGAACTGGCATCGGTATTGGCAGATGGAGAAGTCATTGAGGCCAACGATATCACTTTTACTTCCACTTCAACGTTCACCGATTTTATTACAGAGGGTAGTTCTTTAAAGGGATATATCTCTAAAATTATTGGACACTATTTAGATAAAAACAGCAACGACGTTGCTAAGGTTGCTAAGAAACTCGATATCGGCAAATCCACATTGTATAAAATGATTAAAAGAGGTGAAATAGAGCTACCCCAATAAGAGAATTTTCTCGATTAGAAACTTTTCATTACTCCACCCCTATTGCTTTTCTCTTTATTAACAGTACTTATAGGCCATGGCATTGTTTTGGAATAATGAGATGTTTTTAATCTATTAAATTATATATCATGAAAACCTTTAATAAAAAGACAGTATTCATAGTAGACGACGATGTTGTTTATTTAGAAATAATGAAACACGAATTAAGAAATCTGGAAGAAGTAAAAATTGAAACTTTTTCTTCCGCAGAGTCTTGCTTAGAACAAATGTATAAGGAACCACAAGTAATCATTTTAGATTACTACTTAGACTCGGTCAATAAAAACAACATGACTGGTCATAAGGCGCTAGAGTTTTTTCAAGGAGAAAACCCAAGACCTCAAATTCTATTTATATCGAGCAAAATAAATCGTGGCTTGTTGGAAGAATATCAGAAGTATCGAAACGTAGATTTTATCATCAAAACACCTGATGGAAGCAGGTATTTATTATCTAAAGTAAAAAAGTTACTCAGAGCTGCGTAAAACAGGTTTGAGTATAGAGCCTATACAGGTTTAAGTACTGAGCAAGAGTTAAGAGAGGTTTCTTAATTCTTGCTTTTTTTTGTTTACCCCCACTGGACTTGCTACATTTGAGTGGAGAGTTAGTTAAGAGAATGTCACCATTATTAACTTTACAAAATGGAAAAACGAAGAACATTTGATTCAGCTTTCAAAGAGAAGGCAGTAGCACTGGCAGCAGCAAGAGGTAATGTGCCT
>JABSPQ010000142.1 GCA_013214205.1 Flavobacteriales bacterium | reverse complement strand
TTTATGGGCTTGGTAACAAACTCAATCCCAGCAGGAACACTTATTCTATCTCCGTAATACAAACCTGTTAGAAAACAAACCCCTTTAGCGGTTTTACCAGAAACATGATCATAATGCCAGCAAATCAATTCATTTTCATCCGTGTAGGGCTTTGCCTGAATACTGCCATCTACAATGAAAACAGCTTCATTCTCAACAAGCTCCTGACAAATTACTTTGGCCTGTTTGCACACATGCTTCTCATTCTCAAAACCACTAGATAAGAGTCGAGTGAATTTATCATGACTTATTACATTGTCTGTAATATCTGATAACCCTGTACACGTTACCTGAAAAGAACTGGCCATTAAGCCCTCTTGATAAATCTGCAATAAGTTTTCAACATCCATATGTAAATTTATCATTTATAACTGCGTAACATGAGTAATTAATACAAAAAAAAACTAACGGGCCCCAGTTAATTTTTGGGCTAGCATTACACTCGGTTTGTAGAACTGGTGGAATTACCATCCTTAGTTTTTCTTCTGTTTTCGGTTTAGTAAGTTTGTTGACGGAAATACTTCCAACATTAATCCGTTGAGCAACCACATAAATGTTAAAATCGATTTATATATTTTTTACAATAGCTTTATTCCTAGCGTTTTGTTGTGCGTCGCTTAGTGGATGCCAGGTTTTAGGACCAATATACGACGAAGATAATGTGTCGATAAAAACAACCCGACAAGATGTTTTAACCATATTTATGGATGGTACCGGAAATAAACCGAGTAAGAACCCCAATAAAAACTCTAATGCCTACCGACTTTATAATCTAAGAAATCAAAATCACCGGAGCTATTACATTGAAGGGGTTGGAAACAATTATAAATTTTTAGGATTAATGTCGGGCTTGGGAACAGCCAACCGAGCAAAAAAAGTGTACAGATATTTATCTGTTAACTATAACGGAGACGAATCTATTTACATGTTTGGTTTTAGTAGGGGGGCTTATGGATGCCGAATTGTATCTGATATGGTGTATACCAACGGGGTTTTAGATTTAAGTAAAGTAACGATGAGCAAGGGAGGCACAAAAATATTACGGAAGAAAATTACCCGAAAACTGTATCGGAAATACGAAAGAAACTCGGTTGAAGAAGCGAGGTTGAAATCTGTAAAAATGATTTCGAATTGGAATCAAAAACATAGCGGAAAGGATACTCTCGAAATTGACGTAACAGGTTCTGTAAGAATTAAAGCAATGGGCTTGTTTGAAACCGTTGAAGCATTGGGTGTGCCAGATTATAAAGAAGAATTTATCTATCCGAATAAGAGGCATTTTAATCAGACTTACAACATCAGTAAAATCTACCATGCCATGGCGCTCGACGACAATAGAGCCCGGATTTACACACCCATACTGTTTCGCACAAACAACGCCCATCGCGATAAAAAGCCTGAGTTAAAAGAAGCTGAGGTTGATGAAGTCTGGTTCTCAGGAAGTCATTCGGATGTTGGTGGAAGTCACAGAGCTTTTCCTGAAATCAGTTACAATTCGTTTAATTGGATGCTTTCTAATTTCGAAGAAGAGGCCATTTTCAAGAAAACACCTCACGAAAATTATCCTTACTCGCGCATTCACAATATGCAAAGTTTTTCGATGGGCATGTGGTTAATTACTCGAAACAGAAATAGAGATATTGTTGTATATTACGAAATGACAGGAGGAGGAAATGCGGGGAAACTCAAGATCCATCAAACTGTTATTGACCGATTAGCATATGGCTTATTGCCCGAGTTTAAAACAGATAGCAAGAGAAATAAAGGGGAGAGAGCCAAAGGGCAAGTAAAACCTCGCCGAATGAAAGAAGTTTACGATTGGTACGACTTAGCACCGTTTAAAGATTGTTTTGAGAAACAGGGCAAAAAGAGAATCTATATCGGCAACGATAAATGTAATTGCTTGAAAGTGGTAGATTAATGACTGATTAATCCTTTTCCGATTTGGCCAAATATGGCACTTTGCTTTTTAAACTATTAATTGGTGACTCAATAATTCTCCAAGATAAATCGGAAAGGAGATAGGTTGAAATAAAGAGGATTCCCACAAAAACGAAATCGTTTTTCGTAGAGAAATCAAGCATAGGAGCTATTTGCTTGTATAAAATAATCATGAAAAAGTGATAAATATACATGCCGTAAGAAATCTTACCGCCATAAACCACAAAAGGATGTTCTAAAATAAGTTTAACAAATCCTGTATAGCCATTTTTAGAAGCTTTGAGTATGATTAATGCAGCAAGTATCGAAAAATGTAGGTTGTTTACATTTACCTTAAACCATTTAAGACCATATACTTTTTGAAAATAAAGTTCCACAATAAAGAGTACCAAAACCACGTAAAAAATCCATTGTTTATAAATTTTATCAATTATATGTGGCCTATATATAGTTAAGTAAGCCAGTAGGGCTCCCATTCCTAAAGAATGTAAACAGCATATTGGTAATATGCTAGCTGCCAACCAATTTTCTAAATAGAAGTACATGTATGCCTTTACTCCAATCCCCAAAAGAATAGAGAAAATAATAACTTTAAGAGTTAAGGATGGTTTAATATAAACTATTACAAATGGCCAGAAAAGATAGAATTGCTCTTCAACTGCCAACGACCAAAAATGATTAAAACGGTCTAAATGCGCTACTTCAAATGCTTGATAGATATTCGTAGAATACGTTATCAGCCATGGAAATAGTTCTCGGGTATTTCTGAAATCAATATAGAAAAGACCAAATATTAGCAGATAATAAATTGGAAAGATTCTTAATACACGTCGTGCAAAAAACATTTTGATTAGATCAAATTTGTTTAATCCTTTTTCAATGTATTTATCTCTGTAATTGAGAACAATAGTTCGTTAAGTTTTTATGCAGCTATTTTTCCATACTGTAAGGCTTCATTAATCTTGATTTGATTTATAGGCTTGTCTGGGTCAATAGCGAACAGTGATAAAAATCGATAGATTAATAACTTATTGTTGTATAGG
>JABSPQ010000141.1 GCA_013214205.1 Flavobacteriales bacterium | reverse complement strand
TAGTTTTTTCATTTTCAACACTCCAGAAGCTCTGTCGTTAATTGTTAGAATCGCCTGTTTGTGATTTTTTCCTAGAATTAAATCAACCTCTAAATCTCCAAACCTTGATCTTTCCTCAACTGCAGAAGGCCTTTGGTCTATACTTACTCTGTTTGTAATGATCCCTCTGAAATCTTTTTTTGCCCCTCTTTTTCGATATTTCCTTCCCTGCCTTCTCAGGTGGGTATGAAGATTACCTTTAGGTTTTTTGTCTGCCCATACATGTTGATAAATACGTTCTACAGAAACAGATTCTTTTCCTTGCTTTATTAATGTTCCAACGATTTGTTCAGGGCTATAATCCTCTTTTAGGAATCTCTTTACTTCAAACTGTATTAGAGCGGTGAATCCTTTATGCTTGTGCTTTTATTTTTGACGTTTTGCATACTTCTGTGTTGCTAATTCTTGCTTGTAAACGTTATTCCTTGCATCAGAATTGCGTTTCAATTCTCTGCTTACAACTGACTTGTTTTTTTCTATAGCTTTGGCTATCTGAACTTGTTTGTAGCCTTCCTTGAGCATACAAGAGATTGTATATCGTTGATTAAAAGTAATATGTGCCATGCAACTTCTGGTTTTTCGATCTACAGCAGTATGGTTAATATTCCATCGAAACAGCAAGAGAAATTGTTCTCTTCAAGTTTCGATAATTTATACCTAACGTAGCAAATCTAAAAGTTGCATTTATTACTTGAATTTAGGAATTCTTTCCACTTCCTTCGACCACAATATCACATCCACATTGGGCAAAGACTCCTTCCGTAGAAATAAGAAGGGCAATAAGTAGAACTATTTTATTTATCATCGTTTAATAATCGCTAACATTAATATAAACGACATATGTCGTTTATATCTATTATGTATTCAAATGTAAGTATTTACAATCAAGTATATTTCTGCTTAAAATGGGGCTAATTACAATTGATTGAAATGTTATAAGAATACTGGCATCAACTGGGTTTGGTTGATTGAAGAGCGGTATATGATTTTGCGTTTACAAAAAACAAATTAATCATCTTTCCAACCTAACCTTCCGAACACCATGATCCGTATCCCATTGCTTAACCTCTTTGAAATTGTACTTTTTATAGAGATCGGTAGCTGGTATGTTTTTCACGCCGGTTTCTACGGTGAATAATTTTGAATCAAATTTATTTAATGCGAATTCAACTAGTTTTCCGGCTATGCCTTGTCGGAAAGAAGTGGGGAGTACTACTAGGCTTTGAATGTGGATGGTGGTTGGGCTGTGGTCTATTTCTATTATTGCTACCAGTTCGTTGGCTTTTAGGAATCCCCAGAACTGGTTGTTGCAATGGATGTATTTTTCGAGGGGTCTTTTTAAAGGGGGGAAGTCGGTTGCGTTAAGCAACTTTGCCTCTATGGCATACGACTCCCTGAATACCGACAGAATGTTATTGGCTACTTTATCATCTTTATTGTCGAGCCTTTCTATCATCACAATCTGCAAGCATGTTAATTAAAGCAAATTGTCCGATTGCTTTTTGTGACGGAGGAAAAAATCCAATACCAAAGAATCCGCTATGTTTCGAAGGGGTTTTTGAACGTGGTGTCCTTCTCCGAATACTTTGCAATAAACTACTTCAATTCCAGCTTCACTGGCATAGGTAGCCACTTCAATCTTTTCTCCGACTGTTGTAATTACAGGCTCTACTGCGCAATCGTTGAAGTCTCTCCACATTTCAATTCGTGCTACTGCGGAATACATAGTTGCACGTTCTGAAACCGAGCCATTAAAACTCTTGTCTTGGTCGCCAATAACCTGCATAACCGAAACTTGCTTTGTGTTTTCATCAGGCTCATGCGCGTCTTTTGTCATGCCACAGCTTTGTGGAGCCAATGCTGCAAACAAATCAGAATCTTTCGCTAGTCGCCAGCTAAACAAACCACCACTTGAATGGCCAGTAGAATAAATAGCATTTGGATCAGCTACCTTGCCATCAACTAAAGCTTCAATCACCTTCGTGATGTATGCTACGTCATCAACCTCCAATTCATGAAAATTGTCCTTGAAGTTCCATTTAGCTTGAGGCTGAACTGCCTCTCCACTAATAACAATAATGTCGCGAGCATCTACATGTTTACTCCATCTCTTACTTTGTCCATCAGCTTTGCCACCTGCACCGTGAAAGCAAAATACTACTGAATAAGCTTTTTGATTGTCGTACGACGTAGGGGTAGTAATAAGCAATCGCCTAGTTAGCCCAGCGAATTCTACCTTAATATCATTTGTTCCTGCCGATAGGGTAGTGAGTACCGTTTCAAAGCTAGGCGCCTCATCTGTGGTTTCAGCAGCTTCCGAGGTAGTTTGCTCAGTATTTTCGGTTACGTTGGATTCGCTTCCTGCACAGCCAGCTAAAAAGCAAACTGCAATTATTATAGTGGTTAAGTTTTTAAAGTTATACATGCTTATAGTTTAATTATTTAAAATACAATGGTTAAATGTACCAATTTGTTTTAGAGATTGTTAGGCAATGCGTTATTCTCTATCAACGATTTCGCCTTTTCCAATACAACATCATTTCCATTTTTGTAATCCTCGTATGTTGGTTGGATCGGATAATCTGGAATTATTCCACGACCAAATTCGCCTTTGTCAACATTCATAGACCATTTTTTTAATGGAATACGAACCGAAATATCTGTATTGGGTAAGGTAACAATTAAAACGGTTCCACTGGTATTTCCATAAAATCCTCCGCCAGTTTCTTCGCCAATAAAAATAGCATTTGTGTGCTGTCTCATTAAGGTAGAAAAAGTTGCTCCCATGGAATAAGTAGCGCCGCTGGTAAGGATAAATACTTCCCCTTGGTAGGAGTTGTGCCGCAAAGGTTCAATAGTATATCCTCCGTCTCTTTGAGTTAATCTGCCATCATCGTCTAAGGTGTATTCTTCTCTAAGCTCATCTTCAAGCTCTTTAAAGTCCTCTGTACTATAAGTAGTAAACTCATTAAAAGAATAGGTGAATGCAGAGATTTCGGCATACCAGAATATGTTGTAGGGCTTGGAGGCTATATAGGAGAAGAGGTGGGCGTCGTTATCACCACTGCCACCTTCATTTCTTCTGATGTCGATAATAAGGTTTTGGATTTCTAAGCTATCTATTGCTCTGAACGACTTGGCCATGATTTTTTCGTAACCTGAATAACCTCCTTCAAAGTTGCCACTACTGAATGTGTTAACCGCTAATATGGCTGTTTTGTTTGGTAGAATTTTCAATTCAACGGCTTTCATATCAACTTTATTGATACGAACAGCATTTTCAATTTCATACCAACCTTTGGCGTCGGTAGCACTAAATTTGTAGGTTGCTACTTGCTTCGTTGTTGGATCGACAACCTCTATTTCGAATTTTGTTGGCTGACCGATGGTTTGCGCATAGTAATCGCTCAACCCCATATAGTCTAAATCTCGATATTTGGACATCTCGATGTAGCCATCTGATTCGAAGGTTCTAAAAAGCTTTTCATAAAGTTGTTCTATCGGTTGTCCGTTTATTTTTTTTAGCTCAAAGCCTTCGATTTTTATGTCTTTGGTAGGATTGTTTAGTACGAATATCTTTTTATTGACACTTAAAACTGCAATGGGAATGTACTTTGCTTTGGTTTCTAAATATTGAGATACGTTGTTAGAAAGCGAGACGCCGCAATGGCCTTCCTCTGTGTAGGCAGCTATTGGCGAAACAATGTTGAAAAATTGAAGTCCGTTTAAACTATCTGCTATCAATAGTTTTTGAACGGCTACCAAGCTGTCGAATTGTGCTTCGGTGTGATACCAATAGATCCCAGGATGCCCTTCTTTTAAGCTGTTTACCAATAGGTCGAAATCGGCTGTTAATTCGGTTTTGGGGTATTTCTTTAGGTCTAGTTCTGCCAAACTACCTGTAGTGGGCTCTTCGGTTTTAGGTTGACAAGCAATGAGAGCTAGCAGGATAAAAGCTATTAAAAAGGAGGTTTTGTTCATTGTATAATTGTTTGTTGGTGTTGCCTAATGCCTGAATAAACACTTGTTTTTTGATGAGTTAATATTTTTACCTGTTATTTAGTCCAGCTGTTATTCGATACATCTGTGTCTGACGTATTATTTTTTGGATCGAAAACAATGCTTTTGATTTCGGCATCTAAAACGAAAACTTGCGATACTTCTTTGTTGTGCTTTCTCCAAATGGTAGCAGGTAGGATAAGATCCAATGAAGTATTATTCTTTAACTGGATCTTTAGATTGAGAGGAACAGGAATTCCTCCCTTGTTTTGAAAAGTGACCTCGCAAAAATGTTTATCGATATAAGTCTTTTTTAATTCTTCTAGGTTTACCTCATCATAAAAATCTATAGACTTATTGTACTTACTGTCGTCCATTGTTTTCGGATCGATTATTTCAAAGAATTCGGTGCCCTCTTTTTTCGATAAACTAAACGACTTAACTTCTTTTACCGCCACATCTACATGATCTGTAGTGTAGAACCATGCTTTCCAATACCAATCTAAATCCATGCCCGAAGCATCTTCCATACTCCTGAAAAAGTCTTCTGGTTGGGGCCTTTTGAACTCCCAGCGATTGCAATATGTTTGGAAGGCAAAATCAAAACGCTCTTTGCCCAAGATCTCATTTCTTAAATAATTAAGGGCAAACGTTACCTTATCGTAATTTACTTTGTGGTGTAACTCCACCACATCTGAAGATGTCATAATTATTTGATTGTGACCTTCACTTTTTAGATATGGAATTATTGTAGCAGCAGGCCCTCTACGGTGAGGAAAGTCTTCAAAAGATTGCACCTCTGTTAAGTATCCCAAAAAACTATTTAATCCTTCGTCCATCCACTTCCATTGGCGTTCATCAGAATTTACAATCATCGGGAAAAAGTTATGTCCTACTTCATGGATAATCACCGCAATGGTTTTGAACTTTCTGAGATCAGTATAATCCTCATTTGGGATAGGTCTGCCAAAGGCATAGCCCAACATGGGATATTCCATTCCCACATTAGCAGCATTAACAATTGTTGCCTGTGGATAAGGGTAGGGGAACGTCATTCTAGAATATTCCTGCAACGCTTGTATTACCGCATTTAATGCATGATCGCCCCATAAAGGATTTCCTTCTTTGGGATAAAAGCTCATGGCAAGAGGGGTGTGATTATTTGCTAGGCTAACTTTTTGAACCTCCCAAATAAATTTAGGGGAAGCGGCAAAAGAAAAATCTCTTACTTTGTTTGCCTTAAAGCGCCAGGTTTTAGTCGTTTTGCTTTTTGATTTTTCATTCTTTATTGCTTCTTCTTCTGTTATAATAATGACTTTTTTGCTTGAGCTCTTGGCCTCTTCAAATCGTTTTTGTTGCATTTCGGTAAGCACTTCTTGCGGATTGTTTAATAATCCTGTAGCAGCAATCACAAAATGGGAAGGGACTGTAATAGACACGTCATAGTCCCCATATTCTAATGCAAACTCTCCGCTTCCTAAATATTGTTTGGTTTGCCATCCTGTCATGGCATCGTATACACACATTCTCGGAAAAAACTGTGCTATGTTATAAAGCCGGTTGTCGTCTTTTGGAAAGTATTCGAAACCACTTCTTCCTCCAATTTTAAACCTGTTTTGGATTTGATATTGCCATTCGATAGAAAACTGATATTGCTCTCCGGCCTTTAGAGGTTTCGGTAAGTCAATGCGCATTACTGTATGATCCTCAAAAGAGGGAAGTTTATGGCCTTGCTGATCTTTAATAGACTTTATGGTATAGCCACTTTTATAATCTTTGTCGCCAACTACATTATAAAACTGAAAGGTGGTCATTGAATCGGTTATGTTGCGCTCTTGTGAAAGACAACTTTCTCCGTTTCTGTTATTAAGATTTTGATCTAGCTGCATCCATATATAGGCTAACGAATGCGGAGAATTATTTGTGTAGGTAATTGTTGCTTCTCCTGTGATGCTTTGATCCTGATCGTTTAAAATAACCTTAATGTTATAATCGGCTTGTTGCTGCCAATAAAGGCTTCCAGGTGCGCCAGATGCTGTGTGGTATTCATTTGGAGTGCTCCAGTTTTCCTTTAGTTGTTCAAACTTTTCATTTTGCTGCGACCAAATGGTAAATGGTAAAATGATGTTGCAAATAATTAGTATCGTTCTTTTCATTCTCTTTAATTAAACAGATCACCTAAATAGGTAATTGTGGCTTGTATTTAGTGATCTAATTTAAGCAATAAATTTCCCAGAGGAGGGCTAATTTATTCATATTCTGTACTATTGAAGAATCACTATATACACAAATAGTATAATCCGCTCGAACGCAGCGTTAGGTACGGGCGGCCTCCCCAAATGCCCGTCTTCCTAGTGATTTCGTTCTTACGAAATACACAGGGATCTCTACGATATGCTAAACTTACCCGAATGCATAGTTGAGCAAGAAAACGGTGTGGCTCTTATTGTCATTGTCTTCATGCCAGACGGGCATTTACTTTTTTTTCTTGGCAAAAAAAAGCAAACAAAAAAAACAAGGCTTCTGAATAATTCAGATAAAACTACACCTTGAATTTACTCATGTCTCTATTGATTTTTAATTGAATTCGTGAACCTTCACAAGTTCGGTTTCTCTCACGCATCCCAAGCCGTTCCTTTTTCTTTTCAAAAAAAACTCAACTTATGGGATGCTTACTAGGGACCATCCTACGCTATAGCTTCGGTTGGCAAGCCAAACGCACAAAATTCAAGGCTTGTTTTATGGCTGAATTATTCAGAGGCCACACAAGAATAAATTCAACATTGTGGCCTAAAGAGACAAAAAGGAGTGAAGGAAAAGGTATAAAAAAAGATGTGTACCCGCCCTTGGGGTCGGGCAGGCACACGGTAGTATTGAAGAAGGGAGCAGCCTTTTTATAAACTTGACTTTTCTCTTCGCTCGTTGGGGGAATGAAAGTAACGCTAAGCTAAATCCTCGTTGCAGGCCAGTGAACCTATCGGTTGATTGGAAAGGAGTTATTATGAAGTGAACACATCGTAATTAAACAACTGTGCTAAGTGGATGTTTTTCTTGATTAGCAGTCCCTTATTCTTTGATGAGCTTAACCGTATAGTTTTCTTCGTTGGTGATTACTTGGAGCAGATTAACGCCAGTTACTAGACGATCTGCAGAAATATTGGTTGTACGGATATTCGAATATGTCTTTTGAAAGAGCAGCTTACCTGAAATACTATACGCTTTGATGGTTACCGATTTTTCCATTTTCCCAAGATCAATAGTGAAGTTATCTATAACTGGATTTGGATAAACTTGTAGTCTTTCAGTTACTTTATCCTCGATGGTTAAGATTTGCATCTCTTCAAGTAATATGTTAAGTGTTGAGCCTTTTTTACCTCCTGTTGGTAAAGACAGGTCGTCTATATAGGTCATTCCATCGACGTTTACCTCAACATGTATTTGGTTAAGTGACTGTGTTGGGTCACTGATAGAGAGCAATGTGTCTTGCTGAATCATTACGATGCACGGTTCGTTTACCGAGATGCTTAAGCCGTTGTGCGTAACGCTGTCTGCCTTGTAAAAAACTATCTGGTGGATATCCAGTTCACGGTGGTAAACATATTGTACCGAATCTTCATGCACCACAATTTCAATGCTATCTGCAGCGAAAGCTTTCGCTTCGGTAATGTTATTGATATTTGGAACGGTGTAGTAGGCGTAGGACGTTCCCACGAATAGATTTTTGTGTTGTTGCCATATGGTAAACACATCGCTTGTTACGTTATTGGTTGATCCGGAAGTAGAGCTGATGCTATTCCATGTTCCCGACTGACTTTTTAGCGAGAAGCTGATGCTGTCGTTTTGTGGGAAGAAATAAGCAACTTGGTCGTGTCGTACCCAATGAAAGCTGTCGGATATTATGGTTGTATCTGCAACGCCAACCGCAATCTCATTGATGCCATCTAGAGAATAGTAAACGCTGTCTCTGCCATTACACTGGTTAATGGTAGTTCTTATGCTGTCTGTAAGACTATAGATGTTTGATCCTAGATTAACAATTACATCATCAAACATAAACCATCCTTTATTTGCTCGGCAAGACTTTCTGTTGTCGTAGAATGAGACACCGTAGGTGTTAGATGATACACCGCCTACAAAGTCTGCTTTTCCCCAAGTGCTGGAACCACTTGCCATGTCTGGTAAAGAGTCGACGTATTTGGTTGTAACACCCGGGATCATTCCCCAATCCCAAACTGGCATAATATTGAGGTATTCATCTCCTTCAACCATAATGCAAGTAGCGCCATGAGACAGGTAATGTCCTTTTAGGTTTTCTTGGTTGATTCCAGATTCTGTTTGAACTGTTCTTGTAGAAAAACCTCTCATGGAGAAGTAAAATTCTGGCCTAATGTGTCTTGAATAATCAGATTCCCAGAAGTGGGTGTTGTTTGGCTCTACGGCATACGATGGTGATTGGGCTCCAGTTGTTCTGTCGATACTCGCTTGGTATAGATCTGCACTGGCAGTGTCTATACCATCTATGAGTTTCTTTTGTGGGATCGACATCCAAGATCTGATACCATTTGCTCGAGTGATGCCTCTACCGAGTCCGCTAAAATCCCAGTGGCCGCCACGCAAACCTGGAAGTATGTAGTTTTTGAACATGGACAGGAACGTTGAGTAATTGCCACTGTTAACGTCGAATTTTGCTGGCGTACCTGCCAAATAGTAGGATAGGGTTATGGTAACACTGGCAAACACGGTTGCGTAACTGGCTACGTGCATTTGGGCGCTGTGTTCATGAAACGAACCATCTGCTTTGATGTTGGTTAACATATTGTCTTCACAATAGTTTCTGGTTTGTACCAATAGGGTGGAATCCTCAGTAAGTATTCCACGATAAACGTAATGAAGTGCTATATCCATCATATTGGCTCCAAAGCCCGAATTGCTCATCTCGTTTATTGCTGTAGGTTGAAAGGCACCGATAACATCAGCTTCAGATATTGCCAATGTACCTTGATTGAGGTAATCGGGAAATTCGCGCATCAAGATTAAGATCATGCCCATTCGTTGTGGCCAATTCAATCTGTGCTCCCACCAATTGTCGCTTGTAGTGTTAGAACCCTCCCAATAGTGTAAGCCGTATTTTATTGCATTTAGGTAAGTGCTATCTCCGTATTTCGGATGACCTTGTAAGGTTGCGTACTTGGCAAGGTCTAATAGTCTTTTAAGGTGGGAGTTAGTACCGCGAGGTATTACTGATCCATAAGGGAATTCACTCCAGCTACCATCGGCATTCTGTTCGGCGATCCAAGTGTTAAACTTAGTGGTGTCGCCTATGTTGCTAGGTAAAATCTCCTCTTGTACTCGACTAACTAAACTATCGTAGTCGAATTGTGCTACAGCCGAAAAGTTTACAATAGAAACTAGTGTGATGGTAATTAGAGCGCTTAATATGTTTTTCATAGCCGAATTATATGCTTTGTAAAACATTAAAATACGGAAACTTGACGAGAGAAACTATGGGTCAGGTGAATTTTTTAGGGACTAGGCAAAGAGTTTATGTAATCTGAATAGGAAAAATTTAATATCCGAGACACCTCTAAGATTAGCTCTAAAGAGTTTTGTTTTGGCGTTAAAAGATTCTGCATTTGCATTTGTATTCCTGTTGTTAAAGAAATTTAGAATATTTTCTTTATTGTAATTGATTGAATTTGCCGCTGTATAAAACTGTTCAATTTCGACTTCGAGTGTCTTTTCAATCCAT
>JABSPQ010000140.1 GCA_013214205.1 Flavobacteriales bacterium | reverse complement strand
TAATTAAGCATGTTTCGTGCTTTGGAGGCGATGATGCGAAGGTTGTGGTAGGTATTACTGGAGGACAGGAGCCGTACAACTACGACTTAACTGTAGATGGAACTACCACTTCGGATGTTTTATCAACTGCTGGTACATTTATGTTAACAGGCTTGTCGGAAGGAATAGTTTCTCTTTCTGCAATAGACAACCTAAGTTGCGATCACAATAACGACGATACCGTAACTGAGCCAACAGAATTGGTAACTACTGCATCTGCAAGTACTATTCTATGCTTTGGCGACACTACAGCAACTGTTACAACAGTTACAGAAGGTGGTACAGGGCCGTATTCGCACGTTTGGAGTGGTACTAAAACATCATTGACAGAAACTATATTAAATGCAGGAGGCGGCGATTACATGGTAATAGCTACAGATGATAAGGATTGTATAGACACGAGTTATGCGTCTATCGATTCATTAACACCAGTTATTGCTAGTTTATGGCACGATACAGTTACATGTTACGAAGCCTTTGACGGAGTACTACATGCAAATGCCGTAGGTGGTGCGGGTAATTATTCATTCAAATGGTTCAATAGCGATACCACCGTTTTCCCAGATACTTCATTTTATGAAATATCGGGTAACAACGATACTGCTTATTGGGTAATTGCAATAGACAGCAACATGTGTATGTCGGACACAGTGTTCGAATTTGTTGCCCGTCCGGATTCTATTCGCGCCCACATTAGAATTGAAGGAGCAGTAACAGGAAATTCGCCTTTTGAGGTAGTGCTGATAGATTCAAGTTACGGTAACTATTACAACACTTGGAATTGGATAATCGATGATGAAATAATTACCATTGACGAGGATACAATATCCCACACATTTGAAACCGTCAAAACAGTTTCTTTCGAGGTTGTTTTACAAGCTTCCAGAGATGGATCTTGTATGGATGACGACACGTTAATTATTCTAGTTGAGGCAGGTTCGTTCTTAGCAATTCCAGATGTATTTACGCCAAATGGGGATGATTATAACGACAAGTTTATGGTAACTTATATCAACATTTGTACTTTAAACGGACGAATCTTCAACAGATGGGGAGAGAAACTATACGAGTGGAATGGAGTAGAAACTGGCTGGGACGGAAGAACAATGTCTGGCGAAGAAGTGCCTGATGGCGTTTACTTCTACTTAATAGATGCCGTTGGATGCGATGAACAAGAGTATCTCGGAAACAAAGGCACCGTTACAATCATCAGGTAATTCAACTAACATTTAAACAAAAACTGCCCTGGAGTACCTAGTACTTCAGGGCTTTTTTATGCTTGTTATTTTGTTTGTACATACCCTTGCACGTTAATAATATTGGGTACGGATTCCATCACAATGCAGCGATGCAGTAAAATAAAAGAATATTACAAGAAGTAGGTTTTGCTTACTTTATTCGTTTAAACCATCTGTTCCAAGCGTCCGCTTAAACGGACTTTAATTGATAGTTGAATAAGTATTGTTATTAGCCGAATTCTGTACGTCTAACTCATCGGTAGGGCTATTTAATAGAAAGACATCATAGCTACCTCCATTAAGCATGTTGCTGTTGGTAACAGACCCTGAAAGCGAAGTGCCTAAATTAAGGCATCCGTTATCGTCACCTCCACCGTAATTAATGGTAACGTAATCCAAGGTTATACCCGAAAGGCTTACTGCCGTAATACCTTTCCAATATCCCGCTGTAGTACTATTCCCGCTAAAAATTATTTCATCCAAAGAAGTTCCTATAGCATTTAGCGTGCCGTACCTGTAAATATTTAGCTCACCATCTTCCTCAAAATTTACATTTACACCAGGACTAATATTTAGCGTAACATTGCCGTTTACCTGTGTAAAATTGTGAAACAGATAGTCGAGATCAGCGGCATTTGATCTTAGTTTAATCAAGTTATATTCCGTACCATAATCTCCTCCTTTAATCGAAATAATTGGTTGATCTCCATCGTAACCATCGAATAAAAAATCTGAGTTTGCAATAACATCTGCAGCGTGTAAATCGCACATAACTGGTAGGCTATTATCCCTTAGGTCGTTGCCAGAGAAAGTTACCAATCTAGAATCCATATCAACAATGCCATAACCCTCGTTGTTTGTAAAAGTTGAATTAGTGATGTCGTTTGTGGAGGCACTAATCACCAGTCCTCCTCTTATATCATACGTTCCGTAATCCTCCCAGCTGTCAGATCCTGCATGCATAATTACCGTATAATCAAACACCGATTTATTAAAGCTTTTATTTAAACGGATTCCCTTCCAACTGCCAGGCTCTGCGGTTTCGCCAACAAAATAAATGGGGTCATTAAAAGTTCCTTTGCAAGTTAAACCATAAACTTGTATGCCTACGTTATCAGCTACCTCAATCCTTACCCCTGGCTCTATTTCCAATTCAGAAAATATTACATTTTGAAGGAATCGATAATCGAAATCTTCCAAATGCTTTAAGGTTACGCGCTGAATGTATTGGTTGTATCCTCTAAAACTGATGTAAGTCCCTTTTGTTTCGGCCGATAAATTGTATTCATAAAAATCGTTATCTAAGTTTACGTAATGAAAAATGCCTGCACCTAAAGCGTTGTTCTCAAAAACCAAATTTTCACCATAAATTATAACAGAAGTGCCTGTATCTTGAACCAGTCCGTGGCCAGCACTGTTTTTTAAAGTAGTGCCATCCGCATTTAAATAACTTTCAGTGTAAATATTGGCTGCATCATTTGGGTCGCTGGTAAAAGAGGAGGAGCCTCCCCCATCAATCGTTGAACCTGCAACTGTTAAACCGCCTCCATCCTGCAGGTAAATTCCCTTCCAATTATTATTTGTAGCTCTAATTTTACTGTTCTCGCCTAAGTCAAATTTTCCTCCCTGTTCTATAATAATTGCTACATCGTCGTCTACACAAATGCAAGTATATTCTTCCACTGTTACGGTAACGTTATCCGGAATAATTAAGTCGCTGCTGATGTAATAATCACAAACAGTACCTGTATCGCCATCTAAATTTAAAAGAGATCTATCGTTGGCCAAAGTTCCTTCTAAAGAGATCGTTCCCGAAACTTGAACGAGGTGTGTGGCTTTATCGAAGAACCCTTCTTTTTTAACATATAAAGTAACCGTATAAATTCCGTGAATTTTTGGTATAAAGGTTAATGTTGAAGTTGTTGATTCTTCAGTTTCTCCGCCCGGTACGGTTGAAATCCATAAATATTCAACGGCATTTTCAGAACCCGTTCCACTAAATGTAATCGATTCTTCGGGCATAGCAGAAGTTGGTCCGGTGATAGCGGCTACCAAAATTACCTCTTCTTTTTTACACGACTGAATTCCAAACATTAAGGTGATTAGAATTAACCCAAATAGCTTGCTTGTATTTTTTATGTTTATAAAAGACATCACTATTTTTTGCTTAGTTCATAAACTTTGGAAAGCTTTATATATCCAGTTCCAGGACTTATTGCCAATGAGACTCCATGGATCTTATTATCTTCTTTACGGTAATAATATTCAAATTGAAGCAGTGGCATAATCCAGTCATTTCTAATGTCGAACGAAGTAGGAAGTAAATTATCTTCTATGAAATAGGTTTCAAATCCTCCTCCAAGAAGCGATGTTTTAACGAGTTGCATCCCAGCACTAACAGAAAAACCGAATCGATCAGTGTTGTCGTAAGTTGAGTTTATACCTCTAGCATATCCCAAAAGAACAGGTAACGTAACGTGAAAAGCTCCGTTTTTAACGATGTTACTATTTCTATTGATGAACGATAAACCAATGCCAATGGGCATTCTTAACGACAACGAACTTTTTTTACCACTTATAATGTTTATTCGTGGTTCTAATGTATAAGTAAAAGGTGACATTAAATAGCCCCCATCTTCTTGTATTTCTTCTTCTAAGGAATATGGGTTTTCAAAATCGTTTAAGGTTGTGTAGTTTATTTTGGGGAAAATTAGATACTCGGTGAAGACGGAAAACTTATTCGAAATAAAAATATTTTTGTAGAACCATGAGTATGATTTAACGTCATGTTTCATCTTCATTTTATCATCTAGAGAGCCGCCACTTTGTCCTGAAGCCGACAAGGTGTAAAGCGTTGCGAATATGATTAATAAAGCATACTTCATGGCTAAAATATAAATCCGAAGTTAAAAAATGGCTTTGCCATATGGAAGTACCCAGGTCTTCTAAACTCACTTGGTCTTGCTGCGGCAAATTGAATTCCGTAACCAAATAAAAAGGATTCTTTAAACACAAAATTTCTCCCAATATAGAAGGATAGTAGTGTTATCGGAACTCGTTCCCTATCGTCATACGCGCTTATGTAATGAGTGGAAGTGTCAATATCTCCTCTAAAATCAGCAACATAAACATAAAAAGTGTCCGCCGTCATTGAGTTACCGAATCCTTTTTCGATCCCGAAACCAATGTATTTGCCAAATGGTGCAAAAGCACGTTTTTCTTTTTTATAAAAGTTGATTTGTCCTCCCCAAACAATATCCTTTACATGTAAATCGCCCAGATTAGTAGGTACCTGGCTTTCGCCTTCAATATATCCTTCTTCAAGTTCAAAATGGTTATTCTGCGACATAAAAGAATGTTGCCAAGTAACATTAAGGGTTATGTTTTTAAAGGCCATTCCAAAATCGAATTTATGGTGGCCTATTGGATTTACCGAAACATCGTAAGCTTCATAAAAGGAATATGCCGGCTGGTAAGATAGGGAGAATCGCTTGCCTCTGTAGCCTTGCGCCTGCGCATCGTGCATAAAAGCAACTAACAATATGATTAGTAGTACTCTCAAGGCTTTAAAAAATTAGACAAAATGTTGTTGTAATTCGCATAAAGCTGGCTGGACGTAGATGGCTCCATTGAAGTTCGTTTGTCCCAAAAAATCAAATCACCAGTTTCTAAATCATAGATAATCGTTAGCATGTACTTTCTAGAATTATCGAGCACTAAATTGGCAATTACCTGAGGGAAAGCAGTAATTAATAAGCCACCGGTGTATACAAGCGATAAAATTCGAGAAGTGTTAACCGCTTTTATTTCAATATTGGTAGACGTCATGGCATATTGAACGTTCTGCTTTTTCATGGCAGCATCAACTTGCTTTCTATAAATATCAACGTATTCGAAGTCTTCAAAGTAAATTCTTCTTTGCAAAAACTTTTTGAAAACAACACACATTTCGTACTTCTCTGTGTCGTATTTAATTGGGTTAGGCACCAATGAAATAACATCGTAAGGATGATCTTCTTCAAGAAACAAACTGGCCTTTTCAGCTTTGGCATTCAATGCTTCTGTTGCGGCTGTTAGCACGGCTGCATCTGTGCCCAGCTTTTTAAGATGAATTTTTATGTTAGATAAATTCAGGATAGCAGTTTTACCATATAACTCACGATCGAGACCCATATGAGTATTACCTTGTTTACGGTAAGATTTAGGGAGATTAATAAATGGATACACATTAAAATCGATTGAATCCATTGAGAGCCCATGAGGTTTTTTGGAAATGGCCGATAAGATTTTAAAATCGGCTTCGTTCAATACTTCTTTAGCAATCTCTTCATTCATCATATTTCGCATGTTGGTACTTAAAGCAACAAGGTATTCATCTATTACAGCAACGTTTTTATTGTCGTCCCTAAGGGTTTTAAGAGTTTTGTATGCCCAGCTAAATACTTCTTTTTGGGAAGTGTTAAATACAAAATCATAGAATATCGAATCTGCTTTGCAAGAACCGGTTTGTACTCCAAAGCTTTTAGATTTTATTGTTTGCAGGTAAAGTCCTTGAACCGCATAGCACAAATGCTTCACATTGTTGTCCGATTTATCCTTTAGTTGATATGCCTTAGAAGCCGAAAGAAATAATTCGATAAAATTATTCTTGTCAACCAACAAGCTAGGTATTGTTGTAAGTGCTTCCTTATGAATACTTGTAAAGCTGGCTTGCGATACCAAATATTGCTTTGTACCATTTCGTTTTTTCGAAGCAGCAATTTCACTTTTAATATGTTTCAATCTATCGTCAATAAGCGGATGCGTGAGATACTCATCAGCTATTGCACTGTCTTTTTCAATTGGAATGGAGTCGTTCGGCAGGATGTTTTGTAACATTTTGGCATAGAGTTCTGCATCTGCAAAAAACAATTCTTTGCTTGCCCTTATGTCAGAAACCCTTGAATATTCTTTAAGCATAAGTAAAGCGTTTAAAGCTTCCTTGGCATCGTATTTTTGTTGTAAATAAAGTGCCAATCCATCCGTATCAGATTCTGTTTCGTGGTCTCTGCTAATGGAGTGGCGATGCAATTTAATCACCTCACTTTTTACAAGGATATCCTTTGCCGAAAACGACGATAATTCTCGTGTAATTTCTAACGATGTTTTTATGCTGTGGCTGTTAACAATATGCATAATTTCGTGACACATAACGTAGGCCAATTGTGCTTCATTTTCTACTGCTGCCAGTAAACCAATGTTGATGTAAATGTTGTTGTTTACCGTTGCAAATGCGTTTAATGAAGCATCTTTAGTTATATATACGGTAATCAAATCTTTTACTTCAGGATAATTTGTGAGCAATAAATCCTTCAGTTTATTTAGGTAAGCATTGGCAGTGCAATTCAAAATTACCTCGCCGCTTGTGTTTAAAGATCGAGTGGCATACGAACCATTTTTTATCAATTTGTTTACCACAAAGCCTTCGCTCCGGGTAAGGTCAATATCCAAGGTAGTAATTACCTCTTCGGCTATTGTTTTTGGGCTTACAAAAATGCTGGCAAGGTCTATTGGGATTTCTTTAAACTCTTTCAACTCCTGACCTACAGAAGTAAAAAAACTGAGTAAAATTAAAGGTATAAATAGGCAGTGCCTCATCTTGTTATGGATGGTGTTAGAACAAAAATAGGCATTTTCTTTTATTCGGTTAAAAACGGGGTAAAGTGGAATAATTGAGGTTTTGAAAAACTTATTTATCGAGAATCATCGATGTTGGTATTACTCGAGCTTTCTTGCTCTGATAAATATTGTAAAGTACACATAATCAATTATTAATGAGTCTGAATATCTTCAGGTCTTCTGGAATGTTTGTAGGGTAAAAATCTGAATACATATCGCAAAAATAAAAAAGCATAATCGCAAATAAACCTTGCTATTGTTCATTTAAAACGTATATTTATTGGTTAGATATAACAATATCTATGAAGGAAGTAGCGAAAAAGAGTAAAACGAAATCTAAAAAGCCGGTAAGCGCGGCCAAAAAAAAGAAGCCAGAAGTAGCAATTCCGTTGCCATTAAATTTTTTGATGAAGGAAGTTGAATGGCTTAGAACGGTTATTAATGTTCGGGTTGCCGAATTGATACAAGGAGGGAAGCTAACTCAAGATATATATCAAATTGTTACATTACCGAATCCATCAAAAAGTAATTATGCACAGTTAATCAAACAATACAACCTTGCTATTTCGGCATAGTCTTCTACATGTGTTTTAACTTCTGTACCGCAGGAATAAACGCATAAAATAATTAAAAGAAGCCCGAGTATTTCTAGTTGATTCTTCACGAAATACAATTTTATTGAAAGTTATCGAAAACAGTTGTGAGAAGAAATACTTATTTAGTTTTCTTCTTAACCAATACAGTAAGTAGCAATTATTTGAACCATATTGTCTCTACAATGCTAACATGATAAATTCTGTCCAAGAGGGTTCTTATGGCAATAGTGGGGTTTGAGGATAGGTGGAATTATTGATTTAATGAGGCATTTAAAACTCGGTATGGCGATGGGACTTAGCATTAGGCATCTTGCCTCAAAACACAAAATTCAGTGGCTACAATCGAGAAAGTCTCAAGAAATAATGGCTTGTTGATTCTAATTACCCGCCAAATAAACTTTTTTGGTTATTGTACTGCCAGCAGAAATTATTTTAACCAAGTACATCCCATTTCTATTTATGTTGATGGTTGTAGTATTGGCTACAACACCTTGGTATACTTTGTTCCCAACCAAGCTGTAAATCTCTACGTTGCCATTGTCTACCCCGTTAATTACAATTGAACCATTTAGAGTTGAAACATGGAGGTTTTCGAAAGCGTTTTCTTCAATCCCTGGACAAACTACTCCATTTCCACCATCGTAACAATTTGAGTTTAGATAAATAGTTACCTGATCTTCATCTTCACAATATCCATATCTAGAGATACGGAGCACAACATTAAAGTAGGCTTCATTGTTTGCTTCAAACGTGTATTCTAGGCTGTCATCGTAATAGCTCGCTCCATCTCCTTCAATTTCCCATGAAATATTGGTGTAATAATCTCCATAACTTGAATCGATAAATGTCACATTAAAAGGAGAAGAACCAATTTGGTCACCATCAATTTCTATGTGTGCTCTAATAGAATCTGGACGTACTACAAATTCATATAATCTATCCGTTTTACAGCCATTTTCATCTTCTACTACAACCCAATAGGCAGAATCGTTTTCGTTGTTGCCACAGATATTTTTATATATGCTTGGTGTAGTTACTGCATCTGGGTTAGTGGAAAACCATCCGTATGAATAAGATCCTGTACCCCCAGAAGCAGATGCGTACAAAACTCCATCACAAGCTTCATAACAGGTTATTGAATCGTGATAAAGGCTCGCAATTATCTGTGTAAGTGGATCAATAAAAGAAGAAGCTGTTGCAATGCAACCGTTATCATCTGTAACCGTTATTGTGTATACGCCTCCTGTTAAATTATTTGCAGATGAACCTGTACTTTCAGATGTGTCGTCCCACAAATATGTATATGGCGTTGTGCCACCAGAAACAAAAGCAGACACCTCCCCTGTTTCATCTCCGAAACAAGAAATTGAACTGCTAGATGTAGAAACGGTTAATAATTCAGGACTCATAATTATGCTCTCAATTGAAAAGTCGCATTGGGAGGCATCCGTTATAGTAATGGCAATTACACCTTCCGAAAGATTAGAAATAGAAATTTCTCCTGGGTTCACTCCTGCATCCGTATCTCCTGTGGACCATTCATAACTATATGGAGCTGAGCCTCCAGAAATACTTACTGTAATTGCCCCATCATTGCTTCCATTACAACTTAAGCTAGTTATGCTAGTAAAATTTGGATATAGCCCACCAGGAGGCAATAAAGTTTCATTACTGCTATCCGTACAACCGTATTCGTCGGTTACCACAACTGTATGCGTGAACGATGCCAAAATATTAGGCGATGCGCTGGTAGCACCAGACGGCTCCCATAAATAAGTATAGCTGCCTGTACCCCCACTTGCATCGGCTGTTAACGAGCCGTTTTCTGTTCTACAATCCGTTCCTATTGGATTAATTATACTCACCGTTAATTCAACTGGTTCTATAAGTTCTTGGCTACATGTCGCAACGCAACCATTATCGTCTGTTAAAATAACTTCGTAAGTTCCAGCACCTATGGTATCTATTGCTGCTGTGGTATCAGCATCTGCATTGTTCCATAAATAGTTATAAGGTGCAGTACCACCTGATGCTATAGAAGCTACAACACCATCGGTACCTCCGAAGCATAGTGGATCAGTGCCTGAACATGAAAGCTCAAGTGCCGTTGGTTCAGGTATAGTATACTGGTAGCTTGAAGAAACCATAAGGTTGTCGTAGATGGTTACGTTATAAGTTCCAGCTTCTAGTGCCGTTAAATCTTCATCGGAGGAAGAAAAACCATTAGGACCTGTCCAGTTGAAAATGTACGCAGGGCCATTGCCAGGTTCTATATTGGTAATATCAATCTCGCCTGTTGATTGACCATAACAAAGTATATGGACAACTGCCTCTTCCCAAATCTGGTCTTGAGCAAAGGAAAAAGAACTTAATATTGAAAGAAGAGAAACAAATATGATTTTTTTGAAATTCATAAGCTGAAGATTTGATTTAGATTGGTTTAGATCTTTATTCGAGCATGCCAAATGACATTCGATACGTCAAAAGTAAGTAATAAATCTAATTAGGGATTTTCTGGGAAGTTGATGATTTATATCAACTGGAGTTGTGGATTTAGTTTCTTATTAACTTGATTTCGATTTAATAACGCTAGAATCAAAAAGTGTCACTTCGTGTGAAATTCTGATAAGAATTTTGTATCGAGAAGTACTTTTTGAATTAAGGGTAGATCTGCTCATTCGGTTTCGGGTGGGCAATGATTGTCTTCAATAGTACTCAGGCTATTAAGAAAATTGGAAAGAGGGATATTAACTAACCGTTAAAGAAATGTTTCGTGTAACTTGCTCTCCATCGGCTATAATTTTAACGAGGTATAAACTACATGTTTTTACCGAAATACTAGTTGTATTTTCTAAAATAACAGTGTGAATTTTATTGCCGAGTAGGTCGAAAATTTGAACCTTCCCTTTTTTAATTCCTTTGATTTCGATTACTCCATCCTTAGCAGAAATGTTGAGTTATTCGAATACAATTTCTTCTATCCCAATCATATTAGGAGTCATTACAGTTGCAAAACTGGCTGTACAAATAGCTAAGGAAAGAAGAGATAAAAGGATGGTTTTTTTTAGATTCATAGTTGTTTGGTTTCCTCTAAGGTAAGTAAAAATACAGTGGCATCCAATTAGAAGCTTGTAATAGACAACCCTGCACTAAAGGAATACAGCTCCGGACCACCATTTTTTTCGAACAATGAAGTTAAAGAATAATTGGCAAATAATTCTACATCCTTAATCCCAATTCGTGCTGTAAGGTTTAGTTTAAACGGGTTCACATTAAAATCATTTTTCTCCTTGTACTTCACCTTATCGCCGTTGTCATCATACTTATACTTCATTCTAGTTCCAATTCTTAATCCGGCTGTGGCTCCTACCAAAAGGTAGAAATCTGGAGCATTTGCAGATCCTCCCAAGTTAAGGTTAAACAACAACGGTAGGTTTAAATAAGTGACGTTTAATCTGTTTCTTGTAAAGGCGTTAATTGTATCCGTTTCTCCCCAAGTGTAGTTTTCCATTCCTTCAGGGGTATTGTATTGACCACGCAATTGAACGTTATTCTTTAAATCAATACTATTTCGTTCTAACCCCACGCCCGACACCAAAGTAAGGCGACTTCCTCTTGTGCATATTAGTACTTTGTAATGACTAGCTGCAATTGTGTATGATTTGGCGTAATCTACGGTCATAAATTCATTGGCAGATTGTATATCGTAATTCGCATAATCTTTCGACAACGTGAATCCTTGATATTCATTTACCAGGCCTGTTGTACCGATATCCAAACTGCTCCAAGTCCACGATTTAGCTATATAATTGTGACGGTTTTTGAATCTTCTAAGTTTGAACGCCCCTTCAGTCTCCTCTTCTTCTTCCTCTTTGGAGTCATTAAAGATTTCATTTGGCTTTACAACCATTACATGATAAGGGCCAGCTCTAAGGTGAACGGTATCTCCAACTGGAAGATCTTCATTATTAGCCTCTTTTTGGATTTCTATTAAAATCTCTTTTTCAATTTCATTTGCGATTTCAATTTTAAAATCATTTCCGAAGTCAATTTCAATATCAACTAAGATGTCATCGGGAGTGTTTTCTCTTTCAATTTCTTTTTGCATCCCTATTTCTATTTCCTCAAGAGTTTCTAGATTGACGTTGGTTAATTTGTTGGTAGTTGGATTTCCATAAAGTTTCAATTCGCTATCTGGTGTAACGTTGCCAGAAATGGATTCGCTCGCGAAAACTGCAGCCACGCTATAGTTAGATACATTTAATTCAACACTTTTGGCTTTAAGTTCTGCAGCATTTAGTTCTGCAGATTTATTTATTTTGGCTTTTAACGAATTGGTTGTACCGATAATAGTGATTTCACTGGGATGTTCACCTTTTTGCTTTATCGAAATCGAATCTACAGTTACATTAAGATTAGCGCTTCCTTCTCTAATTTCAACTGAAAGAGATTTTGCTTCAACCTTTATTTTGGCTTTGCTTGTTCTCCTGATGTTTATGTCAACATCTAATGCAGCTACATCAAATTCACCCATACTTGCATCGTCAGCTTTATATTTAAATCGTTTAGACTCAATTACACCTTTTGCTTCAAGGAGTGAGCCACCAAGTTGCGAAATTCGCTCCAACTGTTGGTAGGAAACAATTACTAAAACCTCTCCCTTAAGGGTACCATTTAATGAGATCGTTAATTGTTTGCCATTAGATTCGATGTCGATCTTCCTAAAGTCTTTTTTTTCATGCGATGACATCGTAACCATTGGACTATCGCCTTTTACTAATTGCACTTTTATAGCTCCATTTATTTTAAGTCTGTAGAATGGATCAACTTCATAAAATGCTTCTTCAGCTTGTAAATTAATTGTTGCCAAGCAGGCTAATAATGCGATTAATATTGTTTTCATTTCGTTCAATTTTGTGCGTTTGTAAATGAGACGCCTCACGGTTTTGATTAGTTACAGGCTACGAATTCTTTTTTCTTATTTTCTTCGAAATCGACAGCCAAGCAAGGTTTAAAGCATATGCTGTTGTTACTCCATCGTCGTTTACTTCCTCTTCTAAGCTGCCTTTGTTACCAAAAAGTTTAGCAAGTAAGCCAACTGCTTTTAGTTCATCTACCTTTTTAGTTGAGGTGTCGTATCCTTTTATTTTGAGGAATTTTTTAAAGTGTTCAGCAATGGTCAGGATTTCCTTTTCTTCTGTATTAGATCCTTGCTTCGAAGAAGCTAAGAAGGACGCTTTGTAGTGAATAAATTCCGGTGCCTCATCAACCATTTCTTGTTGCTCCTCATCAAATTCATTTGAGTTTGTTTGGGTTTTTTCAACTTCATTATCTGTTGCATTGGCAAATAGAGATTCTTCAATTGCATTAGGTTCAACCTTCGCCGAATCGTTGCTTAATATTTGATTAGTTACATTATTTTGTTGGGTAGATGCTCCTGTTAAATCAGGAACGATAATTTTTGCTAGCGTCGTTGAAGAAGCGTCTTCTTCGAGCAATTCAAGTTTGTTTTCTTCTAACTGACTTGGTAAAGTTTTTTCCACTTTTACCTGTTCGGCAACAGTCGGGTTATTTAAGTAGTCCGTAGGGGAATCGAACCCCCTAAGCAATATAAACAACAAGGCAACTGCAGCGGCAGAGCCTGCCCACCAATACATTGGGATTACCTTAGTGTTCTTCCTTTTGAGAGCATCCTTGTCTGCAAACACTACTACACTAGGCTCTAAAATCGTTTTTTGATACAGTTCGAAATCGGCTTTGTGAGTAGGAGATGTTATAAGTAGTTCTTTTAAATCTAATGATTCTTCGAAAGAGTTGATCTCTTCAATTTCACCAATCATCAGGTTTTCTAAAGCGATCTGCTTAAGGTCATTTTTGCCTTCAAATTCAGGTTGAACCGGTTGAATCTTTTCGATACCAAACGCTTCCATGTCTTCCTTAATTTCGGGATGATCCTCGGCATAAACAAGCAATTCCGAAACCTGTTGGGCATTCAAATTTCCCTCTAGATAATCTAGCAGAAACGCTTTGTAGTTATGTTCATTAATCTGGTTCATCCTAAAACCTGTTCTATACTTCCTAGATAATTCTTCAAAAATTTACGTCCTCTAAAAATGTAAACCTTCACCTGAGATTCGCTTAAATTGGTAATCTCAGCTATTTCGTTGTAGTCGTACCCTTCGTAATCTCTCAATAAAATTACGGCTTTTTGATCCTTAGGTAACTTGTCAATTGCTTCGTTTAGCACTTTTTGCAAGCCAGTGTATTGTGTGTTATGACTGTAATCTGCTGGGTTGGCCTTGTCGAAACTATCCGATCCTTTGTCCTTTCTAATCACGTCTATCATCGTGTGGTAAGCCGTGGTAAACAAATACGACTTCACTTTTTTTCGTCGACCGAATCTTTTTTGTGCCAAAACTTTTCGAAAGTATCCTGCACCACATCCTTTGCCTTTTCGCTATCCTGAACAGGGCAAACGCATACTTTTTTAATTGAATAAAACGATATAATTAGCTGAATAACAATTGTTTATCTCGGGATTTATTTGTATATTATACTGATAACCAACAACTTAGCACGTTGAAAGCAGACAATAATATCGTAAGTGTTTTTAGGCAAGTAGAAGATCCTAGAAGCCATATAAACCAACTTCATAATTTAATTGACGTCCTCCTAATAGGAATAATTTCAGTGATTTCTGGAGCGGAAACGTGGAAACAAATGATTGAGTTCGCTAGGTCAAAAGAAG
>JABSPQ010000139.1 GCA_013214205.1 Flavobacteriales bacterium | reverse complement strand
TGAAGATTTAGAAAATGTAAAACTTTGGCTACACAATTTTGTTAGAAATAATCTTTCTGTAGAAATTGTTAAAAGTATTACTCATAATAGCTTTTTTTTAAATGACTTTTATAGCGTGTTTTGAAATTAAATTGGTATAACTTACACCATAACAGGAAATACTTTTACCTTTAGTGCTGTTACCATGATAGAGTTATTTGACGAAGACGGTAACGAAATTCTAAAAGACAAATCGAATCAACTAAACGTTTCCGACTTGCCAAAAGGGACTTATTATTTGAATTATGGAAATGAGATGGAAGAAATAAAGATTAAGAACAAACAGTAATCACTTAACTCCATCTACTTTAAACACCACATCAACTCTAACAAAATGACGAAGTACTTTTTAGCCGTATCCTTAATTTTTCTTTACTCGTGCACCGAGCAAAAGGCTGTGGAGCCTGTAATAGAAGAGATAATAAAAAGTGAAGCACCTAAAACCAACGTTACCTCTTTGGTTATTCTTGGTACCATACAAGATGCAGGCGCACCTCACATAGCATGTAAAAAAGCATGTTGTGCAGATTTGTTTGAGAACCCAGATAAAGACAAACAAGTTATTTCGTTGGGCTTGCTTGATCGTTCTACAGGGAAAAAGTATTTGTTTGATGCCACTCCAGACATGCCCAGACAAATGAAGTATTTAAAAGAATATGGAACAGTAAGTGACAATGAAATGGCTGATGGCATCTTTTTAACCCACGCTCATATTGGGCACTACGCAGGGTTGATGTATTTAGGCAAAGAAGCTACAGACGCCAAAGAAGTGCCCGTCTATGCCATGCCGCGCATGAAGGAATTTTTACAAAACGATGGGCCATGGAGTCAGTTGGTGATACGAAAAAACATTGTTTTAAATGCAATGCAAAATGAGGAAGTTATTCATCTTTCCAACGAAATAGAAGTTACCCCTCTCCTAGTTCCACACAGAGATGAATATTCTGAAACCGTTGGATTTCGAATTACGGGCCCTAACAAAAGTGCTTTGTTTATTCCAGATATCGACAAATGGGAAAAGTGGGAGAAAAACATCATCGACGAGATTAAAAAGGTTGACTACGCTTTTTTAGATGCTACCTTTTATAGCGGAGTAGAATTAAACAACAGAGACATCACCCAGATTCCCCACCCCTTTATAATAGAGAGCATGGAGAAGTTTAAAGACTTAAGCACCGAAGAAAAAAGCAAGATTATATTCATTCATTTTAATCACACCAACCCTGTTGCTAATTCACAAAGCGAAGCAGCCAAGCATGTGATTGAGCAAGGCTTTAGAGTTGGAAAGATCTATGATGTTTTTGATTTGTAACTTCTTTTAAAGCCTACTTTTAATACCCGATACCAAACTGATTTCCGAACACCATAGGGGTATCTATCTCATTTTATGTTTATAAAATAACCACCATATAATTTATAAACTTAATCATGATGAAATACATTCAATTGTTATTGATCGCTTTAGTGACGATTTCCCTACTCACTTCTGCTAGCTTAAAAAAAACAAAATTCAATCTCTCTAAAAAAGCACCTCCCGGAACGGTTAAATTGCTCAATAACTTTTATTGCGACAAAACTGAGATTCGCAATGTAGATTACAGAGAATATTTGTTTTGGGCAGCCAAACAGTTTGGTGAAAAATCTGACAATTATAAAGCTTGCTTACCCGATACCAATATTTGGAGTATAAACGCTGACTCGTTAAGTAGGTATTACTTAAGGCATCCCCTATACAGCTACTACCCTGTTGTTGGCATATCTCAAAAGCAAGCAATAAACTTCTCTAAATGGCGATCTGATAGAGTTTTTTATTTTCTATTGGTTAGCAAAGGCATCATCAAATCTAACACCCAAAGCGCAACAGAATCTACAGACTTTACCATTGAAAAATATTTGAGCGGAAACTTCAATAACTTGGTTCCCAACTCTCGAATTAAGTACTACCCAAATTACAGATTACCAAATGTAAAAGACAGAGCAAAACTGTTGCATTATTCCGATTCCATTAGCGAACACGAAAAGCACAATTATAAAACAGCTTACTGTAAGGGAGAGTTGCCTCATTTTCATTCAAGAGTAACAAGAACAGGTTATAATTGCACCTTTTTTCCTGTAGATCCTGTTATGACGGGGTGCTACGATAAGAACAATTTTCAATTAAAAAACATCAGAGGAAATGTAGGAGAATTAACGGCAGTAGAACACCTTACATTCGGAGGAAGTTGGCAGGAAGATCGTGATTCAATTTTACATACCGAC
This sequence comes from Flavobacteriales bacterium, assembly GCA_013214205.1. Taxonomy (GTDB): domain Bacteria; phylum Bacteroidota; class Bacteroidia; order DT-38; family DT-38; genus DT-38. The sequence goes on along the minus strand of JABSPQ010000139.1, from coordinate 214 downwards.
TCATTCGCTATAACGGCACCAAACTCATGGACAGGTTTTAGAAATGTGTTTGAATGGAAAGAAATTAATTAGCAATTTCCCAACATCTCATTAATCTAAAGCATCAATAAAACACCTTAAAGGCTTCTATCCACAACCGATTCGTTAACAAGACACTACAGGACACAAATGTCTGATTTTCGTATTATTATTATACTTACAAAAGCGAAATAAT
>JABSPQ010000014.1 GCA_013214205.1 Flavobacteriales bacterium | reverse complement strand
AAGGATTGACTTTTAGCCAAATGACAAAAAAGCATTGAAATAAGGTGTGACCAACTATTAAAGCCTTTTTCATGTTTATCTGTTTTGTGATACTTTACTAAATTATTGAAAATTGAGCGATCTAATTTCTGAACTATTTGATCAAATGATGTTATGTTTGACATAGAGAGGGCGTTTGGGGTTGTGCAACTCAAAGATAATTTGAGATACTTAAAATGAACTCTCTATTTTTTTAATCTCTTTTTCGTTTAGGACGGGATTGGTTTCAGAATAGGCTTAGTAGTTTGAAATTTAAACTGTTATGAAAAAGGGTTTGAAATAAGAATATCTTTCCGTTTTCTCTTTAGTTTAAAGGATAAAATATGTGATTGGTTGTTTCGTGAATATGGAAAATTTTTCAGGTAAGCGATCACGTGCTGCTATGGGTAGAAATGGGCATCCATTTATATAGGACGATAATTCACCCTACATAAATATATTAAAACCTTTGTAAATAGGAACCTAGTCCCGTGAAATTAATTAGTGATTAACCGTTATTTTTTTTGTTGAAGTACCATTTTCTCCGACAATTTTAACCACATAAACTCCGTTTTGAAGCGAGGAGGCATCAATGTTGATGTTTTTTGAATTCACATTTTGGTTGCTCTGCATCAAAGTACCCAACGCGTTGTATACAGAAACCGAGTTAATATTAGATACTGAACTAACACTTAATTCGTGCTCAACAGGGTTGGGGTAAACAGATGCGTTATTGTTCGACAAATTATTTACCGATACAACGTTTTGTCCCATGTACTCTACACTAGCAACAGCGTTATCTTCAGGATTCATAATAAGCTCTACAATGGGCTGCTTGTAAGTGTCGGCCAAAAAGCTATAAGTAATAATGGTATCCTCAGAAGGAATAGGTAATTCCATTATCGTGCTTAAATCTACCCAAGTAATATAGCCAAAAAAATCAAGAGAGAACTCAATAGCAAAGCTGCTATAAACTGTACTTTTCTGACGGATTACATCGTACGTTTCATTATCGTGGGCCAATAAAGTACCAAAGGCATCTACCTCTTTCATTGTAGTTCCACTCATTTTAATCCGCATGGAATCTGCAGGAATGTCTTCTGCGATTGCATCAAAAACGTCTCTCATGCCTGGAATGCTGTCAATCTTATCTCCAAAATAAAGTTCGTAATCATCGGTAAACCCATCTCCATAAGTAATAGGTGCTTCTTGTACCTTATTAGGATCGCCATAGGCAGCCACCATTTCTAAACCCATAAAATCCAATTCGCCACCAATGTTTACTATTTCGGTGCTACTTACAACGGTAAAGTTGTTTCCTAGGCCAACAATTGGAGTAAGTAAATCGGCATCGCTAAACATATCACTATTTACAGATTCGGATGCAGCCTTAATCGTATCTACTCTTTCCACTCCCTTAGCTATGTTAGAGAAATCCCAATGTTGAGCTTCGTCGCTAGCAGGCTTTACCGTAATAGATGCATCGGTTGTAGATGTTACTAGCAATGTTTCTCCTTCAACAGGAAAACTTGCACTTGTATAAGTTATCTGAGCTGTTAATGCTTGTGAAAGCATTGATGCTATAAGTACTCCGTATATTTTTTTCATAGGTCTAAAATAAAGTAATATATTTAAAAAATTATTGAATTGTCGTATTGTTAATGAGTTAGCATGCCGAACAAGAAGCAGGAGCGAGTTATATATTGCTTTTAAATTATCGAAAGATCCCATGCTGCTAAATTGCTCTTAACAAGTAATATGTCGGTAAAGCCTATTTACCCTAAACATTTCTTAAACAAAGTTTAATGAAGATTCTCTATTGCTCTAATGCCAACCCTTTAAACGATTTTGTATTAACGAAGTTTGTTGCTAGAGCTTCAGGTAGAACGTAGTTTAAGTATCCTTCTGAGCCTTATTCCTTAATTAATTCAACCACCACTTTTTCGTTGTTATCTGTAGTAATTTCTAAGAAGTATAATCCCGATTAGCCAGTTATTTCAATGTTGAAATGATCGACATTTCTAAAACTTGCTACGTCCATTAATTGGCCATTCGAATTAAATAACCTCGTTGAAATTGATTGATAATGCTTTTCTAAAACAACATTAACATCCTTTTGAGTTGGATTGGGATACACAATTAATTTTGGCGTCTCGTCAAGTTCATCAACCCCCGCGGCCGATAATAGTACGCATTCTGTGGTTTCTGTGCAGTTATCATATTGTTCAATTATTACTGCATAGCTGCCATAATCGCTTGCCGTGTAAAATTGGGTGGTGCCGCCAATTAAAACTGAATTGCCGTTGTTACAATCTATCCATTGGTAACTAACAACATTTTCGACATTTGCTGTGAGCTCCCAATCGTTTTGAATAATACTGTAAGGAGCGGTATTACAGTCGCTCAATTTCTGAACGTAGATGTCTTCTACACCATAAGATAGGTAAGTAGAATTGTTAGTTCCAGTGTTGGAATCGAAGTCTATGCTTTCTTCAAAACTACCCGTGGTAATAATATTTCCATCGTTATCTACAGCGATACTTGAACTTGTTACAGGGCCTATTCCGTTTTTTGATTTAGCCCAAATTAAAGTACCATTTGGATCTAATTTTTTAATAAACGAATCGTAATAACCTAATGGAATCATTTCATATTCATCTGTCTAGGATCGAAATCAGTGGCATGGTCCGACCGAAATACCCACTAAGAACCGCATTGGGTTTATTTGATGTTATGGGGTGTTTTATTTATACCATACAGATTTCTTTAATAAATGCATAAATTTTGTTACTTGTGCATTTTCTTAAAAAGTGAAATTTAATATCCCAAATTTAAATTAGTTGAAGCATCTGATATTATTTGTATTCTTAAATGTAGTCTCGCTGTTCGGCATCGCCTTTGGTCAGAATCGTTTATCGGATACCTTATTAACGAAAGACAATGGTTTTCAAAATATTGCTGAGCAGTACACGATAGTTGATTTTTCAAGGGAAGGTAAATATCGTTTTCTTACTAAATCAATGGCCTCAGGGTTAGATTTATTTTACATACAAACCGATGATGTGTGTGAGCCTGAATTTCTACTTAATGGAAGAAAGGTAGAATTGTTATTACCAATTAATGAGAGTCTTTTCTCAATAACAGACGATGTTTTAACGACTTCTGGAGGAGATAGGGAAGCCCCATTTTTAAAACGGTATTGTATTGAGGGGTTTGAATTGGAATTTTACTCCTTGTTAACTCTTGGTTATGGTGGGTATGCTCGTACTTTAAACAAAGAGAATTGTTTTATATCTTCTTTTGCTGGTGAGGGAGGTGGTGTTAATCCAGCGACAATGTACAATTTTAGTTTTCTACAGACTGGAGTTATTTTGCCTTCTTCAGGGAACCTGATGACACAAATTGTACATTCAGATTTAGATTTTCTTTACGTTTACGAACCTGGTGACTATTATGATTCTACTGATTTTTTCAGGAAATTAGATTATAGCGGAAAACTGCATCATAAATTATTGTTGCCTAAGAATACTAATACGCATCAAATTTATAGTAATGATGATAACCTGTTGGTGTGGGGATTTAATTCAAATCCAAGATATTTTAGTTATCGAATATTTGATAAAAACGTAGGGCTAAAATGTGAATACCGAGACACTGTAGGATTACGCCCACGTGCATTAGTAGTTTCGAACGAATTAACATATACGTATCAGTTGAATAAAATAAGTTGTAGGAGCTTTTCAACCGGTGAAATAATTTGGCGAACGAAAGAACTAATTCCAAATTTCGAATATGATAGAAAGCATATTGACTATATAAATATGATTGTTGATAAGGAGAAGAATGAATTGATAACAGTTAACGGAATATTAAGTTTTAAGGATCATAGTGTGGTTAATGCGTACAACAATTATATACGATTTTATGATCTCGATAATGGAAATATAATATACGAACGAGCTCTTCCCAATACTGAAAATGTTCTTAGCATAAATAGAGCTACAAGTGGCTACCAATTAAATTCTGGAGATGACTGGTATTTGTTTAGAAGAGAATGAATAATACCCCATAACGCCAGCCTGTCTCAAAACCTCTTATTTATTCAAAATATGAAGTCTATAGAAGCGATTTAAGCGTGCTGTAAATTGGGTTTGTAATACTTTAGGTTTCTAAAAGTAGTTGTTAAAACGCACAAAATCAGCTTTACACTGATCAATATTCGAGTTAGAAAATAGTCAAGCTCTTTGAAGTACTTCTTGAGCTTGTTTTGTCCGATTATCGAGAATAGTCTTCTTAAATTATAGGCTGTAAACACTATTACGCAGTAATACTTCCGACGTCGAGATGCTCTGTCTATTCCTTTTTTAGTGATGATATAACAAAATCCCCATTGTCGTTTAATGATTCCATATGGGTGTTCTACAATTGCTTGTCGTTGCCTGTAAAGCTGGTAGTTTTTATCGAATCGTTTTTGATTGTTTTCGTATTGCGGCTGAAACTCAGATCTTGAAAGAAGCCGTCCTGTTTTTGATCTGGTACACAAGTTTCTTGCTGGGCACGTTTTGCACGCTTTAATTTTGTAATGCTTCACTTTAGCACCGCTTTTCATCTCATACCATTTACCCTTTGTGGTTAATTCCTGTCCTTGTGGACAAGTATATGTATCTGTTTGCTGGTTGTAAATGAATTTGTCTGAATAATATTTTTCATCAGGAGCTCTAGTAGCTCCGTTGTTATTTGGGATGGCAACTATTGTTTTTATTTCAAGTTCTTCTGCTTTTTTAAGTTCGCTTCCGTTATGATAGCCTTTATCGTAAAGTGCTGTAAAGTTATTGTGTTCAATTATTTCTTCTGCTCTCTCAAGCATTTCTCCCATCGCCTTAGCGTCGTTTTGATTGGTGAGTTTGTAATCAATAGGGATTTTGTTTTT
>JABSPQ010000138.1 GCA_013214205.1 Flavobacteriales bacterium | reverse complement strand
TGAAGATTTAGAAAATGTAAAACTTTGGCTACACAATTTTGTTAGAAATAATCTTTCTGTAGAAATTGTTAAAAGTATTACTCATAATAGCTTTTTTTTAAATGACTTTTATAGCGTGTTTTGAAATTAAATTGGTATAATTCTAAAGATTGGTACGCAACCGTTTTTAGAAGGTAGGAGTGACTGGTATCATACCTACCAACTTCGCTAACAACTTGCGTAATCAGTAATTGGGAGAAAAGGTTTGATGTGGTCATAGACACAAAAGCAAACACTCTCTTTCTAAACTCAAAACTCGCGCTCGATACTCAGTCTCTGCTATCCTGTACCGTCATGCGTGCTTCCATTTAAACTTGTGTTAATTTTGTAATAAGAATTAACCTATTGTTTCTATAGAATGCGTCTTAAATTATTCCTTGCCTTTTTTGCCATTTACGTTATTTGGGGAACCACTCCTTTGGCCATTCATTTTGTTATAGAAAGTTTCCCTCCGTTTTATGCAGCAGGGTTAAGGTACTTGGTAGCTGGCGTTATTTTGATGGTCGTGTCTAGCTTTATGACCAAAGAAAAAATCAAACCTATTTATTGGCGATCTGCACTCATTGTAGGCTTTTTGATGCTTGGTGCCAACGGACTTGTTTTCTGGGGACAGCTCTATATCGGCTCTGGTCTTTCTTCTTTGTTAATTGCTACGTTGCCTTTATGGACAGTTCTATATTCTTGGGTTCGGTCTAAAGAAGTGCCCAGCAAGAGATTGTTTTTGGGTTTGGCAGTTGGTTTTTTCGGGGTGACAATGATATTTAGCGAAGGCATTTTAGCCAATGCAACCTCGTCTATTATATTTGCTTCGCTACTAACAATTTGCGCAGCATTGTTTTGGTCTATTGGTACAATAGAGCAAAAGCATGTGAGTTTGCCAGAGCATTCTTACCTGTCAACCGGAATGATAATGGTTTGTGGTGGGGTGGTTTTACTTGGAATAGGAGGGGTAACTGGTGAAACTTTCGAGATGACCATGTTAGAAAATACATCGTCTGTGTTGGCTTTTTTCTACTTGTTGTTCTTTGGCGCTCTTATGGGCTTTAGTTCTTATAGTTGGTTGCTAAGGCAAGTAGATGTATCCATCGTTGCCGCGTTTGCATATGTAAACCCTGTAATAGCTTTGCTTTTGGGCTGGCTAGTTGTTGATGAAGAAATAGACCTCAAAACAATTCTAGCCGCTTTAACCACACTTGTTGGAGTTTTCATAATTGTGTCCAGCAAGAAAAAAACGATAGAGAATTAATAAATTAGTTTCTCTGCCATTCACCTGTACCATTACGATAATCATCTTTTTTGTTTCTTGAAAACTAATTAAATAGTTGTATAACTAGAGTTTTAGTTTGATAACTAAAAGATTAGTTATAGGTTTGTGTCAGCCTTCGGAGCTTTAGCGTAGTAGGCCAATACAAAATTATTTTAAAAGACTTCAAACATGAAAGTATTAACAAAAGCAGAAGAGCAGGTAATGCAAATTCTGTGGGAAATAGAGCAGGGGTTCGTAAAAGACGTAATAGCCAAATACGAAGACAAGAAACCCAATTACAACACCGTATCTACCATAATAAGAATACTGGAGCAAAAAGAATTTATTGGTCACAAAGCTTACGGGAAAACGCACGAGTACTTTCCTTTAATTTCTAAAGCTCAATATAGTAACACGAAAACCAAAACGCTTTTGAAAGATTACTTCGGCGGTTCGTTGGAAAACTTGGTATCCTTTTTTGCTAAAGAAAATCAACTAAGCGCAAATGAAGTACAGGAAATGATGGAGTTGGTGAATAAGAAAATCAAAAACTAGTAGCGATGAATAATTGGATCTTATATTTTTTAGAAGCGAATGCTTGTTTGGTTTTGCTTTATGGTTTGTATCAAATAATGGCCTACAAATCACCTTTCTTTAAATTGAATCGCGTGTTGCTTTTAGTAATAATTGGCGCGGCATTAATTGTTCCACTGGCCAACATTCAATTCGAAAGTTCAAATGCTGTGGTAGTAAATGCATTCGAAAAAATTAAAGCAATTGAATCTGGTGTTATGGATTTTGGGGCGGAAGATAAGCCACCAGTAGAGTCTGTAATCGATTTGACTTACACTGCTCCAACAACAAGCTGGTCGGAAATGTTATTGTATTTGGCACTGGGGGGTTCCATTTTATAGCGTAAGGTTTAAAACAGATAACACCAATACTAAAATCATTGGCATTGAGGATATAGTTCCAAGTGGAGAGGTAGGGCAATTAACAATGCCAGGTAAGGTTTCGATAAATGCAAACAACAGCATACCTAGTGTATCACCAATTAAAGCTGGTGAGTATGAATTAAGCTCTAAATTTGGAAATCGAGTTCACCCAATAAGTAAAGAGAAGGTATTTCATTCTGGATTGGATTTTAAGGCTGAGAAAGGCACTTCGGTTATGGCTACTGCTAATGGAACAGTTGTGTCTGTTGGGTTCAATGATGTTCAAGGAAATAACATAACAGTAAATCACGAAAATGGGTATCAAACATTTTACTATCATTTAGATAGCTATGTGGTAAATGAAGACGCAATAATTAAACAAGGCGACCTCCTTGGATACGTAGGCAATACAGGAGAATCAGTCGGCGATCATTTACACTATGAGATTCGCATGGATGGACAGTATATTAACCCTGCTAAATTGATCAACTAATTCAAAAATCGCTCTGAGAATTCTATTCCCAAAGGATCATTAGTTCTTGTCATTTCGGCATAAATCAATTCTTTTAAACGCTGTTTCTCGTCTTGTAAATCAAGGTCGTCAATTAAGTTAACCAATCCATCAGGATCGTTTTTAAAATCGTATAACTCTTCAGGAACGCGGAATTTGTACAACTCAACGCGCTTGGCAATTACAGAATCGGTTTCTGCTGCTTTAACCATAGCCGCAAAAGTTCTTCCGCTCATCGATTCTCCTCTAATTTCAAATTCTCCATCCGACCAAAAGTTTACGATGTAGCCATAGTTTGCGTCTTGCACAGAGCGCATAGGAAATTTTGTGCCAGCATATATTTTGTTGTACTGTGTGTAAACAGCTTTTCGGCTTTCTTGCTTTTCTCCTTTTAAAACAGAAACGAAAGAGGTGCCATCCATTTTCGAACGTCCTTGTAAATTCAAGGCTTCTAAAATAGTAGGCATGTAATCAATGCCCGAAATAAAATGTTCGTTGTCGGTAGTGCCTACGCTTACTTTTCCTGGCCATCGTACTATCCAAGGGGTTTTGTTACTGTTTAGGTAGCAGTTAGATTTAGCAAACGGAGCCGACAAGCCATTATCGCTAATAAACATTACAATAGTATTATCTGCCATTCCGCTTTCGTCCAAAGCCTTTAAAATGGCTCCAATCGTTTCATCCATTCTAAAAACCGAAGTGTAGTATTCTGCTATTTCTCGTTTTACTTCTGGTAAATCGGCCAGAAATTCGGGAACTGTTACCTCGCCAATTGTTACTTGTCTGGTGTAAGTGGGCAAATCCTCCGCCCATTGTTCTAACTCCTGATCGCTACCAGCGAAGGGTCGATGAGGATCGTGGCTGTTGGCCATTAAAAAGAAAGGTTTGTTTTCTAGTTTTGCTTTGGCCAAAAACTCAGTTGTGTAATTAAAATACTTTTGAGGATCTCGTCCAATGCCAATACCTGATGCTAAGTCGCCTTCGGTTTTAACTACATCCCAGCAGAATTTAGCAGCTGGTTTCATGTGTTTTTCCTTACCCAATATGCCGTTTACATAACCAGCGCTTCTTAATTCTTCTTGCAAAGTTGTTACATTACTATCAATAGGATCAAAGCCTAATGCACCGTTGTTATGAGGATACAGACCCGTCATAATGGACTGTCTGCTCGGCTGGCAAACCGCTATGTTTACATAAGCATGATTGAAAATAATTCCCTGCTCAGCCAACCGATCTATGTTTGGTGTAATTCCCGGAACAGCACAGCCGTATGCACCAACAGAATTGTAGTTCAAATCATCGGCAGTAATTATTAAAACATTTAGTGGGGGAGATGTAGGCTCGGTTTTGGTTTCCGTTTCGTTGTTGTTACATCCTATTAAAGTGAATAGAATTAGAGATGCTATAAGGTTGATTTGGTTTTGCATGTGTTGTTAATCTGATTCTGTTTTAAATGTATGGCAAATATAACGAGATGCAAGCACCCCTCCTGTATTAGGAGGGGACAGAATCGCGAGCGAAAGCAAAGCGATTCTGGGGTGGTATTACTAATAACCGCTCAGTCCAGCTTACAGCTGGACAGCATCCCCTAAAACAGGATTAATGCGGAGCATTACTCTATTAGATTACCATTAAGGCGCCTCATAATAAGGGTTCGCTTCACTTGGCATGGGAGCATTCATCTCCTTCATCCACGCCAAAAGTTGATCCAACAACTCATCTGTCTTAGCTTTTTCCGCATTAGCCACATTATGCTTTTCCGCCAAATCCGTTTTTAGATTGTACAATTCAACCGCATTATTAGTAGCCATTTTTTCTCTACCACCATCCAGCACCCATTCCTCATGATACATCAATAATTTCCAATCACCATTACGTATTACACTAACAGGTCGTGTTCTAAATGTTGTATCTCTAGAATGATCCTTTAACCCTTTGTAAGATTGAAGGTATGCTGGGAAATGCCAGAACAAAGGAGGCCTTTCAATCGATTCGGCTCCATTAAAAAGAGGAAGTATGTTTTGACCATCCAGTGTGTAATTGGCAGGACGATCTGCGCCAGCCAATTCAATAAAGCTGGGGTAAAAATCTGTGCTCAAAATAGGATCGTTACAAGTGGTGTTTGGTTTAATTTTATTAGGCCAATAAGCAAACATCGGCACTCTAATACCACCCTCGTAATACATTCCTTTTCCACCTCGTAATGGGTCCTGACAAGTAAATTCGCCATGGCCGCCATTATCCGAAAAGAAAATAATTATTGTGTTATCGGCCAATCCTAAATCCTCTATAGTTTTATTGACTCTGCCCACGCTTTCGTCAACGCTTTCAATCATTGCAGCGTATTCAGCATGACTGCGGCAACTAGCATTGTCCTTCGTTTCGTACTTAATAATCATGTCTTCCTTGGCCTCTATAGGCGTATGAACAGCGTTGTGAGCCAAATAAAGAAAGAAAGGTTTTTTCTTGTTTTTCTTGATGAACTTAATCGCATCATCCGTGTATCTATCCGTTAAATATTTCCCCTTCTTATTAAAATGACCTTCTCCATAACCGATGTCATACTTGCTCACAAAAACGTCGAATCCTTGCTCGCGTGCATCTCTGCCAACATGCCATTTGCCAATGGCAGCAGTGGTATAGCCAGCTGGTTTAAGCGCTTCGGCAATCGTTACCTTGTCGTAAGAAATCTGGCGTAAGTTGGGTACAGGAATAATTCTTCTGTCGGTAGAATCACCTCTGTCTGGTTTGCTTACAGTGAAAACACCATGTCGTGGGCTATACTGACCAGTTAAAATACAAGCTCTAGAAGGCGCGCAATTTGCCGCATTGGCATACGCATTAGTAAAAATCATTCCTTTTTTTGCGAGGGCATCAATGTTTGGTGTTTCGTAAAACCCCGATTCCATATAACCTACGTCCTTCCATCCTAAATCGTCGATAAAGATAAAAACGATATTAGGCTTGTCTTGTGCTAAACCCTTGTTAGGAACAATTGCTAAGCTGATGATAACAATAAGTACAAGTGTAAATATTCTCATTTGTAATTGGTTAACTGTTTTTCAAATATGGCGAAAAAAGTAGCCATAAGCCATCCTGTACGTTACTGTTTTAATTTAATTTTGAACTGGATTAAACCTTTTAAAATAAATCCAGTCTTACCACCGTGCATAAAAATTATACCATGATTAACCTCAAGCATTTTATTAAAGCGCTCATATTTATAATAGCGCTGATTCCATTAAACTTAATCGCCCAAGAATTCAAAGGCGGAAAAGTAGTATACCAAGAAAGAACGGTACACGATTACGAAAAACAGTTTGCTAACAGGCCCGAAATGTCGGAACGAAGTAAAGATTGGATTGCTCGATTACCAGCAGAAAGTACCAAACAAAAATTGTTGGTTTTTTCAAAAGAGTTGGCAGTATTTATGGACAATCCTCATAGTGGAGATATAATGGATGAAGGTAAAGGCCGTGGCAAAAGATATGCTAAAATGATGGCAGATCCAAAGGAGGAACCAATGGTTACGCACTACGATTTAACCACAAAAATCAAAACGGTGCAATTCGAATTTATGACAAGAATTTTTCTGATGGAAACGGAGATGGCTAAGTATGGCTGGAAATTGAATAATAGAAAGAAACAAATTTTAAACTATATATGCTTTGGTGCAGAGATGATGGTGGAACAAGACACCGTTTTTGCATGGTTTGCCCCTCAAATTCCAGTTTCTGCTGGCCCTGGAGATTACCATGGACTTCCCGGATTAATTATGGCAGTTGAAATTAACAGCGAGCCGAGGTACATTCTATTGGCTGTAAAAATGGAAGAACCCGAGGAAGATGAAATAGAGAAGCCAAAGGACGGAAGAAAGACGACTGCAGAAAAGTTTGCCAAAGTAAAAGAAGCAAAGATTAAGGAATGGAGAAAAGAAATGGAATCATGGGGACATCATTAAATAATATTATTACATCGCAGATGACTAAATCAATTTATACTTGCTTGTTTTTACTGTTTTGTGGATTAACCGCAATGGCACAAACCAAAGTAAAGGGTAAGATAATTAGTACGGAAGATGAGATTTTGTCGTACGCCACAGTTGTATTATTAAATCCTGTGGATTCTACACTATTGTTCTTTGGTGTGTCTAACGAAGAAGGTACATACGAAATTGACAATGTAAAGCCAGCCGACTACATCATTCAGTTTTCTTTTGTGGGCATGACAACCATCTACGACAGGGTTACCATCTCATCAGAAAAAGAACAAGACCTTGGTACTAGAGTTATGGAAATATCTAGTTTGCAAGAGGTAATTATTGCAGGAGAATACATTCCTATTAAGTTTAAGGGCGATACAGTTGAGTACAATGCAAAAGCTTTTAAAGTAAAACCCGGTGCAGTGGTAGAGGATCTTTTGAAAAAGCTGCCTGGCGTTGAAGTAGATAAAAGTGGTAACATAAAAGCGATGGGCGAAAATGTTACGAAGATTTTGGTAGATGGTAAAGAGTTTTTTGGCGGCGACATTAAAGCGGCTACAAAGAATTTGCCAGCGGAATCGATTGATAAAATTGAAATATTTGATAAGAAATCTGAAAACGCAGAGTTTACAGGCGTTGATGATGGTATTACAGATAGAACCATCAATATTTTACTGAATGAGAATGCCAAGAAAGGATATTTTGGTAAAGTATCAGTTGGTGCAGGATCAGACATGACGGAACCAGACTACAACACATACTATAAGGTAGGAGGGAATTTATATCGATTTTCGAGCAAGTTTCAAACGGCTATTTTGGGGAATTTAAATAATATAAACGAACTAGGTCTTAATGATAATGATAGAGATTGGGGGAGTCAGATAGACGGACTGAACCGAACTTTAGCTGGTGGGCTTAACGTGTCTTACAATAAGGATAAGAACAATCGTTATTTTATGAGTTATACGGGAAGCGCTAATAATGTTAATCTAATCCAGAATACGCAAACTGAATATTTTTTATCGGAAGGTAGTTTCGATCAGATTAATGATTTGACTAGAATTACAGACAGCTATCCGCATAAAGTAAACTTTGGTCTTAGACGAAGCTATAACAAGAAGCATAAGATTACTGTGGATGGTAACTTTAACACATCTTCTACCACAACAGACAGTGAATCAACGCAGAGTTCTACTGAAGATGCAATTTTGTTGAACGATTTGGAGAACAATACGATTGATCTTTCTAAAGCACTGTCGGGTAGTATGAAACTGGACTACATGGTAAAACTTAATGGTGACACCACTCAATTTGGAATTAGAGTTGATGCAAGTGTTAATGATAATAATTCGGAGTTGGATTGGAATAATAGAACAAGACTTTACAATCCCGATTCGTTAGAAATGGTAAATCAGTACCAAGATTTCTATACCAACAACGTTACTTTATCTTCCAAACCAACTATAACGCAACGTTTAAGTAAACGATGGATCTTTAGTGCTGCTGCCGAAGTAGGGAATAAAGCAAGTACGCTCAATAGAATTCAAGGCGAAACAAGGGGAGAAACAACAAGTGATTCATTAAGTCCTAACTTTAATACCAATCAGCTATACGTAGAACCGTCGGTAACACTTAGAGCGAAATTTAACACGAATAGATTCACTTTTAATGTAAGCACACCGTTCAATCAGTTCGACAAAGTTCTGAATGATGAGTCGCTTGGGAAAACTAATTACTTTTATTTAACCCCTTATTTTAGGTACGATAACAATTATAAAAAGGGCAAACGACTTAGATTTCGATACACCACCAATGTAATTATGCCAACCACAAGTCAGTTAATTCCTGTGGTAAATACAATTAATCCATTGTCGTTGAGCTCAGGAAATATTGAGCTTACTCCACAATATCGTCACGATATGAGGTTGAGTTGGTCTATGTTCGATCAGTTTTCCTTTACCTCCCTTTATGCGCAATTGAGAGGTCGGCATACCCAAGATAAAATAGGTTGGTCTCGAACTACAAACGAAAACTTTATCCAAGAAAAAGTTCCAGTAAACGTAGGTTACGAATCTACTCTCGGAACGGAGATTTATTTCTCTAGACCCATTAAAAAAATTGGTCTTGATATAAATATAGATTCCTACGAAGATTTTAGCCAAGGAATTAGTCTGGTTGATGCTAAGGAAAATGTATTGAGCAGTATGTCGCATGGTATTGAAATATATTTTGAGAATAGGAAAACAGATTTGGTTGAATTCTATTTTGGTGGTTCAATTAACATTACCACTTCTAAATATTCTATTGCAACTTCTTTAGATAATGTGTATCTCAGTACAGATTATTATGCTGAGTTTGCAATTACGCCTAGCGACAAATGGAGCTTTGATGTGAGTGCAGATGTAGTTAATTATACTTCACAGAACTTTAGCGAGAATATTATTATCCCGATTATTAATAGTAGTGTGAGCTATAACTTTGGTAAAAAAGGCAAACATTCGCTGGAGCTAAAAGCATTCGATTTACTGAATAAAAATACAAGCTTTCAGATTTTTAATCAGACAAATTACTTTAGACAAACACAAAGAAATATTCTGGGACGTTACTTTATGCTAAGTGTTAACATGAAGCTAGGTAAGGGTAAAGGGAAAGGGCACGGTGGACATAAAGGCGGCGGTGGATACCATTAATCAGTTTGAGAGTGAGGGGCGAGTAATAGGCAAAATGCCTGAATCGTCATCCTCGTAATTTTTTGCAAAAAAAATATACGGGGATCTCAAACGCCAATAACGTATTCAACAAGCTGCTTATAATTCAAATATTATTTAAAATTAGATTTAATCCATTTTCTTATTGAATCGGGATTTTGTCTGTTGTCAATTAGTGTTATTATCTCAATCCTATCATTTAAGATTCTGTAATAAAATGATGATTGTTTAGTAACAACACATTTAAATATTCCACTTGGTTCGGATGCTTGCGGGCAGGAGTATGGATGTTTTGATATTTGATTTACAGACTTGAGAAATTTATCGAGATAATCTTTTCTTGTTTTGAGAGACCATTCTTTTTCTAGAAAATCTAAGAGCTTGCTGATTTTCTTTTCAGCAAGCGAGGAGAGTATTACTTTCAATTAGGAAACTTTTTTTAGAAAATCTTCAAATGATATATGCTGTCCAGCATTTAATTGTTTTATACCTAAGTCAATTTCTTCTTTTTCGACATCTGATAGATCCTCCCAGAAATCCGATTTTTCAGCCTTAAGGAGATTTACAATTTTTTTAACAGTTGATGGATTCTTTAATTCAAGAATTAATTTCGCAAGTTCTATTTTGGTTGTTTGCATGTCCATGGTTAAATATACGAAATTGACATAAACTTGTTGTAGGCGAGGATGATTGTCATATGAATTGGAAAATAAAATGTTCCAAGTATACTGCGGATAACAGATACTTGGAACAAATCAGTAAGGTATTACAGCATTCAAGTTTTAAACTTGAATGTGCGCAACAGTAAACATTATTATTTAACAGTATCTAAACTGTCAAAACCTTTTTCGTTAAGTTGTAATTTAATCGCCTTGTAATTAGCCGCTTTAACCATGTAATAAGGCTTTTTAAAGATCTTTAATTGGATAATGTCCTTTGGCGTCACTTCTGCTGGATTCACGTTTTGGGGAATAGAATCACCTGCTTCCATCATTGCAGCCATTACTAACTCCGAACAGAAAAACTTATCAGTATCTTTTCTGGTTACAGCAATTCCAATGTTTTCTAAAAAATCAACACCCGACTTTAACAATCCGTCATAATCATATTCTTTTCCGAGTTGAGCGTATAGGTATTTCTTTAATTTATCTATATCAAGTGTTGCTCTAAACTCGTCGCTTAATGGCAAAATCCAAACATTGCCATTGTAAAATGGAAGAATGTTAGAGATTTTTTGAAGATGCACACCTTCATGTTCTGGATACATATCTCCGATAGACGATTCAAAAAATCTTATTCTGCCGTCGTCATCAATTAAAACTGTAGCAACGTGGGAAACTTCACTTCCCGTAACCATCTTTGTTATTTTCGAAAAGAAATAGTTACCGCCAAAAGCAATAATATCTCCTGTTTTTATTTTGTCTCGTATGTTTCGGTAGTTTACTGTAAGGGGAAATTTCCTTTCTTTATCTCTTATTATGGTTGTATTTGCTTAGGTTAATTTACTCGAATGTAAACATTTATTGCATGTGTAGCACAAAAGGCTGACAAACCTACTTAGGTGTTTAATTGGGTGCAAGTATTAAAGGTGATGTGTTCCAGTGGAATGCATGGAAGAGGGGCTAAGAAGATAACGAGGTTGTGGATTGGATTATTTCTACCAATTTTTCAACTTCACTTTTATTCCCGTTTTAAACAATGAACCTGGCGTGTGCTGAATATAGAAGTCATTTGTAATTGCTGTACCGTCTAGAGCTCTTGTTCTTTTTACTTTCTCAATTCTCCATATGGCTCCAATCGAAGAGTTAATATATAATAAATCCTTTATTGCTTCAAATTCGAAGGTTAAGGCAAAATTATTTTCAATAATATACCGATCACTTAATTCGGCGTATATGGTGAATTCGTCAGAGAAGTCTTTTCCAAAGGGGACAACATACATTTTAGGGCCTCCATCAAAATACCAAATCCCTTGATAATATTTTGCATTATATTCAAAATGCATTTTTAGTCGTTCCTGCTTAAAACTTTTAAGCTGATATAAGTACTGCAGTCTTGGAGAAACTAATGTGTACTCCATAATAGACCTCTTGTCAAAAAAATCCTTTCTTGAAATATCAACTCCAATTCCTAATGTATGTTTGTTTTTTGTAAAAAACAGAGTTGATCTGTAAGATTTATAGTAATATTCATAGATATCCATATAGGTAACAGCGAAGTCTACGCCTATTGACCTTTTGTTCGAGTCAAGATCAGAATTTGTTAATCCATATAAACTAATTAGGATGAAGCAAAGTGTGGTGAATAAATGTTTCATTGAGTATTAATTTGAAATATTAACTGTCTATTGATACCCCTGAAGTCTTATTGCTTTCAATATAAACCTCGTGTGGTAATAGTCAGTCTCAATCAAAATTAATATTATTCTGTAGATAGGGTGGCAATAGTTACTATTAGATTATTCGGACATTAACATGAAAAAGTAAACGGGAGTGAAACATCTGATTTTGTGCCCATTTACTAACAAATATTTGGATATCTCACTAATTAAACTACATTTGTAGAACAATGACTACAATTTTAGAATAATTAAGCAATGAAAGCAAAGCAATTAAATACTTCCGAACTAGAAATAATGGAATATCTATGGAAGTTAGATAGGGCATACCTAAAAGACATAGTAAGTCAATACGGCGATCCCAAACCTGCAACTACTACCGTTTCTACTGTATTAAGTAGAATGTGCGATAAAGGGTATGTTGGTTTCGAAAAGTTGGGAAGAGACAAGGTTTATTTCCCGCTGCTCGAAAAAGAAAACTATTTCTCTACACAAGTAAATAGTATCATCTCTCGTTTTTTCGATAACTCGGCTGCAAGTTTTGCTTCCTTTTTTACTAAGGATGGCGACTTAACCATGGAGCAACTGAATGAGTTGAAAAAATTAGTGAACGATAAAATTAAAACCAAAAAGAATAAATAATCATGATCTTATATATTCTACAAGCTTCCGTATTACTTGCCATTTCATTTTTAATTTACCTGCTATTCCTTAAAAGGAGCAAGCACTTTGTATTTACCCGATACTTCCTGTTGGCAACCTTATCGTTGTCGTTGGTATCGCCGTTAATTAAAATAGACATACCAAACCAAGCACTGCTATCTACATCAGCAACTGAGTTTGTTAATGCAGAAGCTGTAGATGAAGCAGACGCAAGTATCGTGGATTATATTCCGCATGGTTCTGCAATATATGCAAGAGACTTTGCTAGAAAAAGACGAATTGTAGAACGCGATTTTCAATCGTTTTCAATTGAAGCTATAGAAGATGAAGCGGGGATGAAACCACTGCCAATGGCTTTATTAGTAATATACCTAATAGGCGTGCTGTTTCTAGTCACTCGATTTATTTGGAATATTAAATTCATTAAAAGCAGCCTCCAGCAGAAAGGCCCTCAGTTAAGTGGCATGCAAGTGGTGCTGGTAGAGGCCGACATTCGTCCTTATAGTTTCTTTCATTATTTATTCGTTAACAAAGCTCAGTTTGATTCAGGAGCACTATCCGAAACTATTCTTAAACACGAATTAGCTCATGCAAATCAGTTTCATTCTTTAGATATTCTGTTTGCCGAAGTACTTACTTGGGCGCTTTGGTTTAATCCGTTTGTTTGGATGTACAAAAAAACTATTTCCGAGAACCACGAATACATTGTAGATGATCAACTGATATACGAAGGCGCTAATGCCTTAGACTATTCAAAAGAAATACTACGAGCGGTAAGCAATTTAACCGCACCTCGCTTGGTAAGTGGTTTCAGCTATTTGCAAACAAAAAACAGGTTAACGATGATCTCCAAGGGGAAATCGAATAAGTACTGGGGGATATTTAAGTTGAGCAGTGTGCTACTTTTAGTAGGAGGGATGTATCTCCTTAACTCTTGCAACGAGCAAACTCGTTGGCCTGATATTGATAGCAAGCAAGAATTTTTTGAGAAATTTCAAGCTTTTCAAGATATAAAAGAACCTACAGCACAATACGAGGCGCTTAGATCTTTTGGTATTTCGATGACGGACGAGGAGTTTAAAAAAGGAACGCAGCATGGGTTTGACAGTGGTGATTTGGAAGAATGGACGGCTGGCCTTTTTCGTTCGTGGGCTTGGTACCATCCAGATGAAGCCTTTGTTGCTCTTTACGATGCACAGAATAATTATGACTTAGAGTTAACTAGAAATTGCTTTATGTGGGTTGCTAGATATTGGGCAGAACAAGATTTTGAGACCGCCTTTAAGCACGCATAACAATTAACCAATTTGGATTTAAAGGACGAAGCAATTGCTGGATTTGGTCAATATTTTGCTAAGAGCAGCCAAGTAAAAAAAGCAGAGGAATTGTTAGTGGAAATTGTAAGCGAGAAGTGGAAAGCATATCTGCAAGATGACATCGATATTGCTATAAAATACGGTAGTAATAGTGAAAATCAGTGGACAAAAGTAGCTCATAAGTATTCCTCCGAAGCGGCTAGCCATAGTAATACCAATTTAATTTCAAAACACGCTATAAAAGTCATTTAAAAAAAAGCTATTATGAGTAATACTTTTAACAATTTCTACAGAAAGATTATTTCTAACAAAATTGTGTAGCCAAAGTTTTACATTTTCTAAATCTT
>JABSPQ010000137.1 GCA_013214205.1 Flavobacteriales bacterium | reverse complement strand
GGAAAACTATTATCCTTATACTCTCGTTGTTCTTTCTTCCAACGATGGATTAGCTGAGCACCGATACCTAACTCTCTCGAGACTTTCGACACATTACCCTTTTCTTCTGATAACTTCACAGCATTACGTTTATAGACAGTTGTGTAACTCCTTTTTGTTCTTGACAGTTTGCTAATTTAATTTATAGCAACAATATCTTAACTAACCGTCCAGTCTAATGTAGCAAGTCCAGAAATCAGAAAACAGGTATCAGGACACGACGATCAGATTAAAATGATCTTTGAATATTTGAAACAATTAGAGGAAGTTCAACATAAAGAAGCAGAGCCAAAACCAAGAAAAAAGATTGGATTTAAAAGCAAGGAGAAAATTTAGATAAAAGCCACCCCAAAGATAATTGCAACACAAATCCATCACCCCAAAGAATTATATTTCAAAAAACATCAAAACCCATTTAAAACAATCTATCAAACCAAATTGTCGTTCAAACCATTTTACCCATATTTGCTAAACACCAACACACGCAAACGTGCATAAACTTCTTCTGCCATTTATCACAATAAGCTTATTATTATTATTATCAAGTTGTAGCAAGCAATTAACTCAAACTCCCTCACCTGCTGACTTACAAGCGCAAGCCACTGAATCTAGTTCTGAAGATGCAACTGAAGTGCGCAAACCTTACTCCCCTTCGGAGAGAATACTAAACGACATTACCCACACCAAGCTAGAGCTATCCTTCAGCTACGAAAAGAAAGAAGTGTATGGCAAAGCCACCCTTACAATTAGGCCATACTTCCACGATGTAAACGAACTGGTGTTAGATGCAAGAGAATTTAAAATAAACAAAGTAGCCCTTTTAGTTGGCCAAGAATTAACAGACCTATCCTACAAAAGCGACACAATGCACCTCACCATTGCGCTAGACAGAACCTACACCAATGAAGAATTCTACGAGATTTACATCGATTACACAGCATGTCCTTCCGAGATCGTAAACACATACCAATATCAAGGCCTTTACTTTGTAGATACAAAAAAAGAGGGCCAACCAGACAGCTACCAAATCTGGACGCAAGGAGAAACAGATCTCAACTCATCGTGGTTTCCTACCAACGACAGACCAAACGAAAAGTATACCCAAGAAGTTTACCTAACTGTAGACAATAAATTCAAAACACTTTCCAACGGCCTACTGGTACTTTCGGCAGATAACGGAGATGGCACTCGAACCGATTACTGGAAACAATCACTTCCTCATTCGGCCTACCTTACCCTTATTGCAATTGGAGACTACGCCATTGTTAAAGATAAATGGAGAGACATTGAGGTAAACTATTACGTGGAGCCTAGTCATGAAAAATACGCTAAAAAGATCTTTTCAAATACCCCCGAAATGATAGAGTTCTTCTCGAACAGACTGGGATACGACTACCCTTGGGAAAAATACAGTCAGATAATATTAAGAGAGTTCGATTTGGCTGGTGCAATGGAAAATACAACCGCCGTAACCTATCAGGAATCATTTCAAAAAACAACGAGAGAACTTTTAGATGGTGACAACGAAAGTACAGTAGCACATGAGTTATTTCATCATTGGTTTGGTGATTTACTCACAGCAGAATCGTGGCCCAACCTAACGCTAAACGAAGCCTTTGCTACCTATGGAACCTATTTATGGTTCGAATATAAATACGGAGTAGATTTCGCAGATCAACACTTAGAAGGCAACCTAACTGGCTACCTAAGACAATCTAAAAAACTAAAACACGATTTAATTTGGTACGAAATGCCTCATCGAGACGACATGTTCGATGGCCACTCCTACTCTAAAGGAGGCAGAATTTTACACATGTTGAGAAACTATTTAGGCGACGACGCTTTTTTTACTGCCTTAAGCGAATACCTTCATGCAAACGAATATCAAAATGTTGAAGGGCACGATTTAAGAATGGCCTTCGAAAAAACAAGTGGTGAAGATTTAAACTGGTTCTTTAATCAGTGGTTCTTCGGTAAAGGGCATCCCGAACTTAATATTTCGTATAAGTACAACGAGGTTACAAAAGAGCAGCTGGTGTTCATAGAGCAAACTCAAGATATTGAAGAAAACGGACTTTTTCAATTGCCTATTAAAATAGACCTATATGCAAATGGAAAAGTAGATACGTTTAATGTGGTGATTAAAAATGTGCGCGACACATTTGCATTCAGTGCTGCTACAAAACCTGATTTGGTAAATGTAGATGCCGACAAAATGTTGATCTGCAAAAAGGAAGATTCGAAAACTAAACAAGAGTTAATTTTCCAATTCAACAACACACCAAAATACATCGACAAAAAAGAAGCGATGACTGGCTTGTTTAAAATGGATTTTACAGACAAAGATGCTCAGAACATATTTGTAGCAGCGCTTAACAGCCCTATGACAAATATCAAACAGCTTGGCTTAAAATACCTCAACGATTCTATTATCAGCTTTCCTGCGTCTTTAAAAAACAAGTTAATCGACATGGCAAAGAACGATCCGATTGCTAAAACAAGAGGATTAACATTAAATCATTTGTTTGATTCCTACAAAGCAGATGCATCCCAAATTGCAGCTCAAGAAAATGCATTAAACGATAGCTCATATTATGTAATTAGTATGGCCCTTAGCAACGTGCTTAATTTAGATGCAGAAAAAGGAAGAACACACATTCCTAAAATGCTCGATCTAAATAAAAAGAAAATCATGATGACAGTCGCTAAATATTTTGGTGAATCGGGAGTAGCATCCGACAATTCATTTTTTACTTCTAGGCTAGAGAAAGATTTGGCACCTCAATCTTATGCTTTCATGAATCACTACTCTGACTTTCTAATCCTCCAAAATAGCAATGCACTCATAGAATTAGCACTTCCTGTTATTGAGAAAGCATTTAGCAAAGAGGAATATTACGGTTACAGAATAACTTACTTGAAAGGATTTAAATACCTTCAATGGAATTATGAAGCTCAACTTAAAGATTGGAACGGGACGGCTGAAGACAAGCAGACTTCTACAAACATCAAAACTAACATAGACAAAATAGTTGAGCGTTTATTGGCAGACGAAGAAAGCGAAAGCCTTAAAGAAAAATTTGAAAAGTTTACTGAAAAGCACAAAGCAGAATAATTAACGAACCGCCAGAAATAAACGAATGTCAGCCCCTCTTTGCAAGTCATGCGAAGCTCACTTTGGAGAGAGGGGTTTGGGGTGAGTCACATCTTGGAACCACTTTCAACAATTTATTGTCCATGAAACACAACATACTTAAACTAGTAATCCTACTCTTCTTTTGCACATCAAACTCCTTTGCACAAAAACCTAACATCGTACTTATCCTTGCCGACGACCTTGGCTACGGCGACGTAGGATATACAGGGAGCACACAAATAAAAACGCCTCACATAGATGAACTCGCAGCAGACGGAGTAATCTTTACACAAGGCTATGCTTCTGCACCGGTGTGTGGGCCATCTCGAGCAGGATTAATGACAGGACGCAATCAAGTAAACTTCGGCTTCGATAATAACCCTGTAAGATTACTACCTCAATTCAATGCAGAATATTTTGGTCTTCCTATTACCGAGAAAACCGTAGCCGATCGACTAAGTGAACTTGGTTATGTTAACGGGCTAATTGGCAAATGGCATTTAGGAGATGAGCCCCATTTCCGTCCAACAAAAAGAGGCTTCCACGAAGTATGGACTTATCCATATGGCGGCCATCATTATTTTAAATCTGAACCCGAAGGCGAGCGTTACCTTTCACCCTTGGAGAGTAATTACAAAACGCCCGACCCCATCACCTATCTTACAGACGATACTGGCAATGAAAGTGTAGATTTTATCCGAAGACATAAAGACAAACCCTTCTTTCTTTACGCCTCCTTTAATGCACCACATGCGCCATTGCAAGCAATCGAAGAAGATTTAAAACTGTATGCCCATATAGAAAACGAAAGACGTAGAACATATTGCGCTATGGTTCACAGATTAGATGTGAACGTTGGTAAAATTGTTGCTGAATTAAAAAAGCATAAGCTCTACGACAATACCATCATCGTATTTTTAAGCGACAATGGTGGTCCTGTTGCGTCAAAAGACCCTTGGACAATCAATGCGCCTTATCGTGGTGCAAAAGGGATTCTTCTAGAAGGTGGTGTTAGAGTTCCGTTCAGCATAACATGGCCTAAAAACATTAAAGCAGGATCGGCCTATAATGAGCCTGTTTCAGCATTAGACCTCACTCCTACTTTTGTTGAATCGGCTGGTGGAAAAATCACTGCCGCAGACAAATTAGACGGAGTAAACCTTGCTCCTTTTATTAGTGGAGAAAAAACCGAAGCACCTCATCCTAATTTAAAATGGCGCTTCACCATTAGTGCAAGTATGCTGGAAGGGAATTGGAAATTAATAAGACTTCCAGACCGTCTTCCACTTCTCTACAATCTCTCCGAAGATAAATCAGAACTAAACGATGTAGCCAGTAAGCATCCAGAAATGGTAATACGAATGTTAAAAGAATTGGGAGATTGGGATGTATCTTGTCCGCAAGTGCTTTATTTAGAAGGTGGAATATACAAAAAACGTCAACTCGATCAATACGATTCTGAATATCAATTAACCCAACCTAACTGATTTAATCCAAGCACACAAAGCCCTAAAAGTTGGAGTAAAAAAGCCTATTGAACACGACAGCATAATATGCAATAATGTCGATATTGCAAGCAATTACCAAAAGGACTTATATGTCAAAAAAAATTAAAGTAGGATTATTCGGAATAGGTTTAGATACCTACTGGCCGCAATTCGATGGCTTGTTCGACAAACTGGTTGGATACCAAAACGAGATCAAAAGTAAAATTGAAAGTTTTGATGTAGAAGTAGCCGATGCAGGCATGGTAGACAACCCTATTAAAGCCCGTGAAGCAGCGGATTATTTAAAGTTGCAAGACGTAGAAATCGTATTCCTTTACGTTTCAACCTACGCCCTTTCTTCTACCGTATTGCCAGTAGCACAAAGATTAAAAGTACCGGTGGTAATTCTCAATTTACAACCAACTGCTCAATTAGATTACGAAGCATTCAACAACCTTGGCGACCGTGGCACCATGACAGGCGCATGGTTAGAGAATTGCCAAGCATGTTCATTTCCCGAAATTGCAGCTGTGTTTAACCGTACAAGTATTCAGTACGATTTTGTGACTGGCTATTTACAAGATCCTGAAGCGTGGGGCGAAATAGAGAGTTGGACACAAGCCGCATCCGTTGCTGCTACAATGCGTAGCAACCGTTTAGGAATTCTGGGTCATTATTATAATGGCATGTTAGATGTATACACCGACATCACCAAGCAATCTGCCGTATTCGGAACTCACATTGAGTTATTAGAAATGTGTGAGCTTAAAAAGTATCGAGATGAAGCAAGCGAGGAAGACATAAAAAAGAAGATTGAAGAATTCAATACAGCATTCGATGTTTCTGATGAATGCGAATCAGCAGAAATTGAAAGAGCAGCCAAAACATCTGTTGCCCTCGACAAATTTGTTGAAGCAAGAGACCTTGGTTCCATGGCTTATTATTACGAAGGAGAAGCTGGCAGCGAATATGAAAACATTGCTACTTCTGTAATTGCTGGCAATACTTTATTGACAGGTAAAAACATTCCGATTGCAGGAGAATGCGAAGTTAAAAATGCACAAGCAATGAAAATTATGGATGCGTTTGGCGTTGGCGGTTCTTTCTCCGAATTCTATTTAATGGACTTTAAAGACGATGCCGTTTATTTGGGTCACGATGGCCCTGCGCATTATGCCATTGCTGAAGGCCGTGTAAACTTGGTGCCTCTATCAGTTTATCATGGCAAGCCGGGCAAAGGTTTGTCAATTCAAATGACAGTTAAGCACGGCCCAGTTACCTTGCTCTCCGTTGTAGAAAGCAACGACGGTATCTTTTTACTAGTTGCCGAAGGCGAATCTTTTGAAGGTCCTACCCTTCAAATCGGCAACACAAACAGCCGATACAAATTCTCTATAGGCGCAAAACGCTTTATGAACAAGTGGTCTAAACAAGGCCCCTCTCACCACTGTGCAATTGGCGTTGGTCACATTGCAGAAAAAATTGAAAAACTGAGTCAGATTTTAAATATAGAAATGGTTCAAATCTGTTAGTACAATAAATCAAATGAATATATATTTCAAAGTTATTTCTATCGGCTGCATTATTCTTAGTAGCTGTTCAACTCCTGATGAAGTAAATTCTAAGTCAGAACTAGGTGCTAAAACCAACTCTACAACCGCTACCAAAATCGGAACAAAATATTCTGATTGGCGTGAAGAAGCCAGTTTAAGAATGGATGCCAAAGATCATGGAATGGTAATGCAACATGGCGATGCCCCCAACAATTGCGATTCCTTAGGAGCCCGCAACGCATGGATTTTTGAAGAAGAAGGAACCTACTACATGCACTACGATGCATTGAGCGAAAAAGGATGGCTAAGTGCCCTTGCTGTTAGTAATGACTTAAAAACATGGGAGAAAAAAGGTACTGTATTGGATTTTGGGAAACCAGGTTCTAGCGATGCTAAAGTGGCCTGCCATGGCATTACGTTTTTCGACAACAACGAATGGTATATGTATTATTTAGGATCTCCTAATACCGGATCGAAATTAGATATATTTCCGTATTTCCCTTATCAAACGCATTTAGCGAAAGCAGAATCCGCATCAGGACCATGGGTAAAACAAAAAGGAATCGCGATTAAAAATAAACCCGACACTTATTACTCACATTGTACAAGCCCGGGGCAAGTAATAAAAACGGAAGACGAATACCTTCAATTTATTAGCGTTGCTACCAGAGTAAAAGAAACCGATCAGATTTTACGCTCTTTATCAATAGCACGAACCAAGAATCTGAACGACAAATGGGTGGTTGATTCTGAACCTATATTGCCAGATAATGAACAAATAGAAAACACAACCTTATACTTTGAAAAAGACATCAACACTTGGTTCATGTTCACCAATCACATTGGCATAGATGAGCTAGAATATACAGATGCGATATGGGTATATTGGACGAAGGATTTGAACACATGGGATTCAAAAAACAAAGCCGTTGTTTTAGACGGACAAAATTGTAATTGGGCAGAAAAATGTATTGGATTGCCGTCAGTTCTTCAAGTAGATAACAAACTTGCTATTATTTATGATGCCGCCGAAGGGAACAGCACAAGCCACTTTAACAGAAATATTGGCCTAGCATGGCTCGATTTACCATTGTCTATTCCTAAATAAAACCTCAAACATTTAATCAAAATGCGCATAAATTATTTGATTCTATTTACATCTCTTTTATTCGCATGCTCCACTCCTGCCGAGAATGAAACGAGTTCTGATAACAAGGCTAAAACGCTTCAAGAGTTATCCGACAATTTCCTTAACCCTCCAAAAGAATCTAAACCAGGTGCATTTTGGTGCTGGCTAAATGGCGACGTTACTAAAGAATCCATTACCAATGATCTGGAAGAGATGAAAGACAAGGGAATGGCGCGTGCAGAAATTTGGGATGTTGAAGTAAGGAATAACATCGATGAAGAATTTGGTGTTGGACCAGAATTCCTGGGTGATGAATCCGTAGAGTTTATTCTGCATGCGTTAGCAGAAGGCAAACGTTTAGACATGCGTATTGGGTTGATAGCCTCTAGCGGATGGAATGCCGGCGGTTCGTGGGTTACTCCCGATTGGGCTGCAAAAGCACTTTACTATTCCGAAATAAAAATCAAAGGAAGTCAAACTTTTTCAGGCTCCCTCCCACTTCCTAAATTGGCTGAAGGCTGTCCGTTAGATGAGAACGGAATGCCCGTTTTTTCAAAAGAAGTAGCCGTTATTGCCGTTCCTGATAATGACGAGAGAAAAATTAAAAACGCTTCGGATATAATTATCCTCAACGATAACTATGATGGCAAAACATTAAACTGGGAAGTGCCAGCAGGAAACTGGACAGTTATTAGAGCCCTATGCACCAACACTGGTCAGCACTTAATTGTACCTAGTCCTAATTCGGATGGCTTCTTTATCGACTTTTTCAACCCTACTGCAACAAAAAAACATTTGGCTCACATACTAGGCAGACTGGGTATTACCAAAGAAAACGCGAAGGAAATAGGATTGGCTTATTTAGAATTCGACAGTATGGAACTAGACGAAGCCACGGCGTGGACAGATGCCATGGACAGTGTTTTTAAAGCACATCACGATTACGACATCCTCTCTTATATTCCTGCGTTTAGTGGATGGGAATTACCAGAGGGAAACGACAAATTCTTGTACGATTTCCAACATACCGTTAGCGACTTATTAATTCAAAGTCATTACCAAACAGGAAGGAATTTCTTAGCCCAATACGGAATTGATTTGGTTGGAGAAGCTGGCGGCCCAGGTCCTCCTATTTGGGAATCGTGCCCAGTGGATGCATTAAAAGCGTTGGGTAGCGTTACCATTCCTCGTGGCGAATGCTGGCACAAAATGAAACGCCACATCTTCCTTGTAAAAGAAGTTGCAAGCGCATCGCACATATATGGATTGGGTCCCGTAGATGCAGAATCCTTTACCACTTGGAGAAGATGGAGAGATTCGCCACATGATTTAAAACAAACGATAGACCGTGCATTTTGTGAAGGTTTAAACTCAGTAACCATTCACACCTTTGCCAACACACGACCTGAGTTTGGTTTACCGGGAAGAGCGTACCATGCAGGTATCGACATAAACCCAACTGCTACTTGGTGGAACCAAGCAAAGCCATTTATGGATTATATGGCGCGATGTAATTACTTGCTGGCCCAAGGGAAATTCGTTGGAGATGTGGCCTATTATTATGGAGATGGAGCACCAAAGTTCTTTCCTACGCTTCAAGGCGCTCCTGGCAGGCCAATGATAGAGGGATTAAACGCTGGTTATGATTTTGATGTAGTAAACACAGATGTTATCATAAACAGAATGGATGTGCAGGATGGAAAAATCGTATTCCCTGACGGACTAAGTCATAATTTATTGGTGTTACCAAACATTCCAGACATTCCAGATAACGTAATTCAAAAGGTAGAAAAGTTGATTGCCGATGGGGCAAATGTTTTGGTTCAAAATCCCGATGTGGCAAAAAAGATCAAAGGAAAAATCCTTACCAATAATACCATTGATGAAGCATTGACTCAATTATCTTTAGCTAAAGACTTCTCGATTTTAGAAAATAAATTTGACTATATACATAAAAGGTTAAGTGAAATAGACTTTTATTTTGTGAGCAATAAAACAAATGAAACCGTCACTGACTTTGTAGGCTTTAGATCATCCAACAAACAAGTTGAAATTTGGAATCCTGTTAGCGGCAGTCAATTCAAAGTTAATGGCACTTTAAGTAGAAATGGGAAAACAGATATTACAATCACTTTAGCTCCATACGAATCAACATTTATTTTCTTCAGCCCAGTTGAACGAAATATTCTTATTGAAAATTCAGAGACCACTTTCCAAACAACAGAAATTAAAGCACCATGGCAACTTTCCTTTCCCGAAAACTGGGGAGCCCCCTCTTCTATTGAGCTAGACCAATTGATTTCTTGGACAGAGCACGAAGATAAAGGAGTGCATTTTTTCTCAGGAACAGCTTCTTACGAAAACACATTTACTGTTTCAAAAGAAACAATTGATGGTAAGAAAACCATCAACATCAATTTGGGTGAAGTATTCGACGTAGCTGAGATCTTTGTAAATAGAAAATCCGCAGGTATTCTATGGACCAAGCCATACCAACTAAACATTCAAAGTTTGGTTAAAGAAGGAGAAAATAAATTGGAAGTTCAAATTACCAACCTATGGGTAAACAGAATTGTTGGCGACTTAGAGCTTCCTGAAGGAGAAAAACTTACCAATTCTAGCCGTCCTTTTATTGAACCTTACGAAAGAATCTTAGAGGGAACAATCGAACCAAGAACCTCTGGTTTATTGGGACCTGTAAGCATTAACATCTTTGAATAAATAAATTACAAGCAAAATTGGATAATTATATTTCAAACCGAACAATTTCATATTTAAACCTACCTAAAAAACCCCAATAGTCCATTGTATTAGTGTACCCTTACTATCAAAAGTCCCTTGATTTAATGTAAAACGCACCAAACAGTCCATTGTATTCATGTACTACCACGACTAATAGTCCATCGAATTAATGTACTACAACCACATATAGTCCTTTGTTTTTTTGTACATTTACTTCATAAAGTCGTTCGGATAATTGTATTTATATATAACTATGGAAAGAATCATAATGCAAGAGCTTTTATCGTGGAAAAACAAGTCTTCCCGAAAGCCATTAATTATCAGAGGAGCAAGACAAGTTGGCAAGACTTGGATAATGAAAGAGTTTGGTAATAGTCAGTACAAGCAAACAGCATACATAAATTTTGAAAGTTCTATGGTCCTTAAAGAGCTATTCATTAACGATTATAACATAGAGCGAATTATTACCGCTTTACAAATAGAAACAGGTATTCAAATCAATCCTGAAAACACATTAATTATTTTCGACGAGATACAAGAAGCAGAGGGAGCAATAACATCATTAAAATACTTTTGCGAAAATGCTCCACAATACCACATCATTGCAGCTGGCTCTTTACTCGGAGTTGCGCTTCACGAGCAAGTCTCCTTCCCTGTAGGTAAAGTTGAGTTCATAGACCTGCACCCACTAAATTTCTCCGAATTTCTGGAGGCACTTGATAAGAAATCGATGCTTGACCTAATTAAAAGTAAAGATTGGGTACTCATAAAAAGCTTCAGGGAAAAATTTATAGCCCTACTGCGTAAATACTATTACATCGGAGGCATGCCAGAAGCAGTAGTTTCCTATTCTAAGCAAAAGGATTTTAGCAAAGTAAGAGCCATTCAAAAACGAATACTAGGAGCCTACGAGCAAGATTTCTCAAAACATGCACCTACTAGAATAGTTCCACGAATAAGAATGCTTTGGAACTCCATACCTTCTCAACTAGCAAAAGAAAATAAGAAATTCGTTTATGGGGCCATAAAAACAGGATCGAGAGCTAAAGATTATGAATTAGCCCTCGCATGGTTAATCGATTGTGGATTGGTTAATAAAGTAAACAGAGCAACCAAGCCAGGAATTCCTCTTAAAGCATATGAAGACGGCAGCGCATTTAAACTGTTTATATCCGACGTTGGTTTATTAGCTGCAATGGGAAACCTTGATGTTAAAACCTTAATTGAAGGCAACGTACTATTTGAAGAATTTAAAGGAGCATTAACCGAGCAGTACGTTCTACAACAATTATTAGGAATCCCTGATCTCCCTATTTATTACTGGTCGGCAGAAAGATCTACTGCTGAAATTGATTTCTTAGTGCAATTAGAAGGAAAAGCGATCCCTCTTGAAGTTAAAGCAGAAGAAAACCTACAAGCCAAAAGTTTGAAAAGTTTTTGTCAGAAGTATGCACCAGAAACAGCCATCAGAATTTCGATGTCGGATTATAGAAAAGAAGATTGGCTCACCAACCTCCCATTATACGCAATAAGTGAAATAGCAAACTTAAATTAATTCCTCTCTCGCGAGCGTCCGCTCGTGATCTAACAAATCTCTTTCAAGTGTCATACCGTGTAAACATCCAAGCTATTTTTAACATTTATTTGGGGATCATAAGTAGTGTTGTTTTTCCATAAAGCATAGATTAGAAGTAGTAACTTTTTAGCAATCACTAATATTCCTTGTTTTTTTGCTGCTTGTCTTTCATTTAATTCTTTGTATTTCTCACTCAGAGCTACGTTGGTTCTTGAGGCGTTTAACGCGGGCATAAAAAGTGCTTTTCTTATATGTGAGTTTCCTTTTTTAGTTAACCTTCCTTTTTTTAACATCTTTCCTGATTGTGTAATTTGAACAT
>JABSPQ010000136.1 GCA_013214205.1 Flavobacteriales bacterium | reverse complement strand
TAAAATGAGGAAGGGTAAAAATCATTTTTGCCTAAAACGCTACATAAATATTATGGCAATGAAAAAAGCAACAACCGAAGTGCAACAGTTATTAACACCCAATTTAGCAAAAGTGGCTTAACGATGCGTAACATGAGTTATTTAGAACTTACACTGCCTAATTTTGATATTCTTCTTATGAAGGCCTCTCCTATTTACAACTCGGATTGCTGAGTAATTTGATCCGCTTTTATCAATATTTACAACCCTTGGTTTGCCATTATTTCTGATAGCCTTGTTGAAGAATTTTTGATCTGACATACGTTGTCTCCTCTTTGTTAACAGGAAATCAACTGTATTCCCATCTTTGTCCACTGCACGATATAAGAACCTATCCTCTCCTCCTACTTTAATGTAGGTCTCATCCATTCGCCAACTATCTCCAGTCCTATATTTCCTCTTATTCATGTTTTTCTCAATCTCCGGAGTGAACTTGAATACCCATCTTTGAATAGTAGAATGATCAACTTCTACGCCCCTAATTTGCATCAATTCTTCTATATCTCGATAACTCAAGGAGAACCTTAATTTGAAATAAACAGCTTGCTGAATTATTACTCGTGGATAACGATGATGTTTGTACATGATTCTGGATTTTGCTGAAAACCAAAGTTAACACATCATGATTTTTTGAAGATTAATGCGACAGAACCCTCGATATCCATCAACTCGCTCTTTCAATGCATCTTAACTTGAGTATAGTGATTCACTATATTCTTATTTAGAATGATTCAAAATATTGTTATTTAGAATCATTCTAAACAACTACCTTTGTGCCGTTAATTTACTACATGTACATAAGAATTTCTAGCAACGGAATAATCAAAGAGTTCAGCTCTGATTTATTGTCAATATTCAAAAAAACTCGAGATAAGGTTTTAGGAAAAAGCTTTATCAAGTTAGTTAAAAACGATACGGACAAATTAATTATTGGGGCTCGTTTTCTTAAAATAAAAACATCATATGGTCAGGGAGAAAAGGTGTACAAGTACATAACTAATGGTGTTCCAGTATGGATAAAGTGGCATTTCATACGTTCTGAAAGCAATGATTTAATAGTCATTGGTGATAATATTACTTGTAAGGTAAAATTTAAACCTATTATAGAAAAGCAGAATAAAATATTACGACAACAGAATAAAAATATGATGGATAGTTTATGCTATGCTAAACATATTCAAAATGCTCTTCTTCCTAGCAATAAAATTATGGATGCATTTGGTGGGAGTTTTATTATCTATTGGCCAAAAGATATAGTTAGTGGTGACTTTTACTGGCTTCATAAACTTGATAATATCATCACTACTATCTCCATAGACTGCACGGGTCATGGAGTCCCAGGCGCATTAATGACAGTTTTGGTTAACTCTTTATTAAATGAAATTATCAAAACAAACAAAGTGTATCACCCTCACGAAATAATGGAATTATTGGATTTTAATCTTCAAAACTCCCTAAATGCAAATAAAAACAAATTAAATGATGGATTGGATATGTCTATTTGTGTACTAAATTTAAAAACAGGAGTGCTTAAATTTTCAGGTGCTCAACAAAATTTAATCGTAACAAATAAGGACGGGATTAAAAAAATGAAAGGAGGGAAATTTCCAATAGGCTACTTCCCTTATAAAAAGAAAATTATGGAAACTTTCGAAATAGAATTTGTAAAAGGTGATCGATTTTATCTTAATTCAGACGGAGTAACAGATCAGTTTGGTGGAGCTAAATCAAAAAAATTTGGATCCAAAAAGCTATTAAGCCTTTTGGAATCTACGTGTCACCTGGACATGAAGAAACAAAAAGAATTATTAGAGGAAACTCTTGTTAAATGGAAAGGAGAAGAAGAGCAAGTAGATGATCTATTACTTATGGGATTTGAGTATTAGCCTAATGGACTTCCTACCTTTTTTCGGACAAATTTAAAGAGCCCTTAAGCCACATTCTTCTTTAGGTGGATTATCACCTAAGAAGTATAGTAAGAATATTGATGTATTAAT
This sequence comes from Flavobacteriales bacterium, assembly GCA_013214205.1. Taxonomy (GTDB): domain Bacteria; phylum Bacteroidota; class Bacteroidia; order DT-38; family DT-38; genus DT-38. Next base: position 1,529 of record JABSPQ010000136.1, on the reverse strand, counting down.
AAATAATTAATGAAAAAGTCTATTTTAGAGCTGTACTAAAATTGGGGGGGGGTAAGACACTACCCAATTAAAGGTATATTTCAAAAGAGTACGCACCATTTGTAATCAATGAATTAAATTGTGCCCTGAAATTGACAGGAGAATTAAAAATACGTTAAAAAAATACACCTCTGGGTGGGGGTAATATGCGGAATACCCGTATTCGTAATAAGTATTTCTGGAGCTTCGTTAATTTTTGAAAAAGAGATCAAAGAACATTTTACCAGAACCGATCTTTACCAAGAGATACTAAATCCAAATAACAAGCCAATCGCAGAACCTAGTCTGAGGTTTGGCAAAGTTCTTCAGGCCATGCCCGAAGGAGGAACAAAGTTATATTCCAAAACTAGCCCAACGAAAAATACCCCGATTTTAACTTGGTTCTACTACCCTGGAGACGAAGAAAAAGGTATTGAGAAAAGTTATGTCCAGATTTTACAAAACCCATATAATGGCGACTTGATATCGCACAAATTATGGGAAGACGATTTCTGGGAATGGGCAAGATTTTAAAAACAGCAACAAGCTGTACTCATCTAATCATAAAGTGATGGGCGCAATACAGACTTGTAGAACCAGCGTGTTAGGTAAGCATATTGATAAGTGTACCAATTGTAATTACAAAAGGAATACTTACAACTCTTGTCGCAACAGGCACTGTCCAAAATGCTAAGGAATGAATCAATTAAAATGGGCGGATAAAAGAGCAATGGATCTTTTGCCGGTTAACTATTTTTCATCTGGTATTTACCATTCCACATGAGCTTAATAAGCTATGCCTGATTAATAAAAGGGTGCTCTACTCTATATTGTTTAAAGCCGCTGCAGAAACCGTTACCATGCTGGCCCAAGACAAAAAACACTTGGGCGCTACGCCAGGGATTACATCTGTATTGCATACATGGGGACAAAACTTAATGGAGCATCCACATGTGCATATGATTGTTACAGGTGGCGGGATAAATCAGAAAACAGGACAATGGATCAAGTCAAGAAAGAAGTTCTTTATACCTGTTAAGGTACTCTCTCGTGTTTTTAGAGGTAAGTTTTTGAGCAAGTTAAAGGATGCTTACAAGGATGATCAACTTTTACTTGTGGGTCGAATAGCTGAATTAAAAAACACTCATCGGTTCGAAGCATTACTGAACACTTTGTACAAAAACAGTGGGTAGTATATGCTAAAAAAAACTTTTGGAAACCCTGCCAGCGTGCTTAAATACTTGAGAAAGTACACCCACAAGATTGCAATATCTAATCACCGAATTGTAAACATAGATAAAGGTAAAGTAGCTTTTAAGTGGAAGGATTACGCTGATAAAAACAAACAGAAGGTAATGATAATCCATGCTAGTGAATTTATCAGAAGGTTTTTGCTGCATGTATTACCAAAAGCGTTTTGCAAGATTAGATACTATGGGATAATTGCAAATAGAAACAGGAAAACCAATTTAGCAGCTGTTCGAAAGCAGTTTAAGGTAGCCCAGCCAATT
>JABSPQ010000135.1 GCA_013214205.1 Flavobacteriales bacterium | reverse complement strand
ACGGCACAGGCCCTTACGACATTCTGTGGACTAACGGAAACCCAGAAACAAACATAGCTGCTGGCACAGATGTAATTACAGGTTTAGTTGCCAATACATACGGAGTAACTGTAACAGATGCCAATGGTTGCGAAGGTACAGCCGAAGTAACCTTAAGCCCACCTACAGCTGTTAATGTTAGTATTAGCTCTTGGACCCCAGTTGAATGTAAGGATGAAAGCAATGGAACAGGTACAGTAACTTTTTCTGGTGGCACAGCAAATTATAATATTTTATGGAGCGCAGGTACAGGCACTACCGCATCAAATGTTGGAGCAGGTACACATACCGTAACAGGTTTAAGCTCGAATACAACCTATAGCGTTACTGTTACAGATTCCAAATCATGTATAGCAACAGACGAGGTTAGTCCTACGGCAAACCCTCTTTCACTTAATGTATCTGCTGTTGGTGCAGACCCTCAATGTAACAATGGAACAGATGGAACAGGTACGGTAACCTTCTCAGGAGGTCCAATCGGCTCCGATTTCGACATTGTATGGAATGCAGGAACCGGACCAACTACAACTGCTAATGCACCGGGTAGCCACACAGTAACAGATTTAAGTTTTAACACTACCTATACAGTAACAGTAACCGATGATAACAATTGTGTAGTAACACAGGAAATTACTTTAGGCAACCCAACAATCGTTTCGGCAACCGTAGCAAGTTTTGACAACCCTACATGTACTGGCGATAACGATGGAAGTATTACAATTACCCCGGGCGGTGGAGACGGTGGCCCGTACACGTACCTTTGGGACAATGCTGGTGCTTCAACTACCAACCCGCTAACAGGGTTAACAGGAACTACCACCTACAACGTAACTGTTAAAGATGGTAACAATTGTGAAATTCTAACAAGTCAATTAATTACAGACCCAACTATAGTAGGTGCAACTATTGCGGAAACAGATGTACTGTGCTTTGGCGCATCTACCGGAGCAGCAGACTTAACTCCAACAGGAGGAAGTGGGGCATATACTTATGTATGGAATCCGTTTGCAAATACACAAGATTTAACAGGATTAGCAACTGGTACTTATTCAGTAACAGTAAATGATGGAAACTGTACTGCAGAAACAGATGTTTTTATTAATCAGCCTGCAGCAGATATTACTTTCAATACCCTTATTACAAATTCAGACTGTAGTGCTTCTAACGGAGCAGCATGTGTTGATGTAGGAACTGAAGCAGGTGGAAACGGAGCACCTTACACTTATGTATGGTCTAGTCCTAATAATCCTATAGATGAATGTACTGGTGGCGTTCCAGCAGGTACTTACACAGTAACTGTTATTGATCAATTTTCATGTGAAGTAACTGCTACAGTAGATGTATCAGACGCGGCAGCACCAAATGTTGTTATCAATTCTTATACCGACACATTAGATTGTAATGGGATCTGCACTGGCCAGGTAGAAATAACCATAACTGGTGGAGATGGCAATTACACAGTAGATTGGGACGACGGAGCAATAAATGATGAAGTACTAGTTGGATCAGGAGCTATCAGTACTGCAACTCTCCTTTGTGCTGGACCAATTAGTGTAGAAGTTACCGATGGCGCAAGTTGTGTGGGAACTGCCAATACAACTATATATGAGTACGATGTACTTACTGCCAACCTTTCAGGTGTTATAACGCATCCTAAATGTGTGGGCAGTGCCGATGGAATTGCTACCGTAGCTGGTGGTGGTGGTAACGCTCCTTACACTTACGATTGGGGAACAGCACCTAACCAAACAACAGCGCAAGCAACAGGTTTGGAAGACGGTACTTATACTGTTACTGTAACAGACGACAATGGATGTGAGGAAACTGTAGATGTAATATTAATTGATCCCATTGCAGTAACAGCAGTTGTGGCCAGTTCAGAGGATCCTACATGTGACGGCCTTAGCAACGGTAGCATTACAGTTACCCCAGGAGGTGGAACCGGAGTTTACACCTACACTTGGGACAATGGTGCACCTGCTACCAACCCAACTACAACACTTGGCGGAACCACTACTTATAATGTAACGGTTTACGACGAAAATCTTTGTACTGCTACAACCAGTCAATTAATTACCAACCCAGCCGCAGTAATAGTTACCATTACCGACTTTACAGATCCTACATGTATTGCAACAGGCGACGTAACAGTAACCGCTGGCGGAGGAGACCTATCATATACTTACACATGGTTACCTGCATCAGGAACTGCTAATGTAGCAGCTAACCTTACTGCTGGCACCTATACGGTAGAAGTAGAAGATGGTAAAGGATGTACTGTTTCTGCAACACAAATTCTTAACGATCCACCTTCAGTAACTGCTACAATAGGTACCCCCGATAATCCTGCTTGTAATGGCGATGCCAACGGTTCAGCTATAGTTACCATTACTGGTGGAACCGCTAACTACAATGTTAACTGGAGCGATGTTACTAGTAACAACGAATCAGGTATTGCTGTAACTACCAGCACTGCTTCCGATTTACTTGGCGGTGTTAAATATGTTGTAACAGTAACAGACAGCAAAGGATGTACAGATACAGACGACATTACATTAACAGATCCTGATCTTATTGGAGCAACCATCTTTGGTTTAGTAGACCCTAAATGTAACGGAGGTACCGATGGAGAAATGTCAGTATCACCTAGCGGAGGAAACGGAGTTTACACCTATGCATGGAATGCGGGAGATGCAACAACAAGCGCTACAAATACAGGCTTATCAGCAACAACCTACACAGTAGTTGTTACCGATGGCGAATCGTGTTTTATATCAGTTGAAGGCACACTGTTCGAAAACTTAGCACTAGCCACAACAATTAGCGGTGTAAATCCATTATGTCCTGCTGCGTTTAATGGCACGGTAGACCTTGGTGTAACTGGTGGAACAGGAGCGGGGACATACGATTACTTTTGGCAACCAAATGGTGATCTTGGCCAAGACTTAAGCTTAAAAGATGCTCGTACTTACACTGTACTTGTTACCGATGATAACGACTGTACTACAAGCACGGAAATAGACTTAATCGATCCACCGGCATTAACTGGTACTACTGCACCAACATATATATATTGTGGACAAACCAACGGACAGATAATAGCAGCCGGAGTTGCTGGAACAGAAGGAACTGGGTACACTTATTTATGGAGCAGCAATGCAAGCGACCAAACAGTTGCAACTGCTATTAATTTAGGAGCAGATATGTACACTGTAACTATTACTGACGGTAATGGTTGTATAATAACTTATGAGGAAACAATTGATGATTTAGATGGTGTAACTGCTAGTGCAAGTGCGCTAAGTAACCCAGATTGCCCTACTACATGTACCGAAGGTTCGGTAACAGCTAGTGGAGACATCAACGGAGGTTGGACTTACCTTTGGGACGATGATTTAAACCAAACCACACAAGTAGCAACAGGCCTTATAGCCGAATTATCGCCAGGAACTGAATACTGTGTTACCATTACCGATATTCGAGGTTGTGAGGACAACGTGTGTGTTACATTAGAAGCTGAGCCTTCAATGATCTTTATCATCACACCAACGCATTTAACTTGTAATGGAAACGGAACAGGCGAAATAGACTTAGCATATGTATCCGGCGGAAATCACACCGGCGCATCACCAGCATCACCAGATTGGACATACGTTTGGTCGCCAGCTGTACCAGGATATTTGGGCGGAACGGGACTAGATGCAGGAACGTACTCAGTAACAATAACTGATGCCTTAGGGGAATTCGTAGTATATAGCACCACTATTACAGAGCCAGATCCATTATTGGCAACGGCCACGGGCAACGATCCTAATTGTAATTTGGCTACTGATGGAGATGCAACAGTAGAGTTTGAGGGAGGAACAGCACCTTACGATATCGACTGGACCAATAACTCATATGTAGAAGCTGCTGAAGGTACCAACACCGAATCAGGTTTAGGAAATGGAACTCATGGAGTAACGGTAACAGACGACAACGGTTGCGAGGTAATTACCAGCACCACTATAACGGAACCAGCATTATTAACAGCGATCATCTCAGGGTTAACCGATCCTAAATGTTTTGAAGCTACCGATGGAGAAGCGATAGTAACCATCAACAATGGTACTGCTGACTATGCAATAAACTGGGACGATGGAACTGCTAATGACGTAACAGGTCATGCAGGAGGAACACATACAGCAACTAACTTAGGCGATGGTGCTATTTGTGTAGAAGTAACAGATAGCAAAGGATGTATAGCCAACGATTGTAAAACATTAACAGAGCCTACCGAACTTACAGTAACTGTAACCGACAATACACCACCAACGTGTAATGGCGAGGGAGATGCAACTGCAACAATAACAATAGCAGGCGGAACAAGTCTGTACGATGTTAAGTGGGGCGGCGATAATACTAATGATGACTTAATTGCAGGGCCTACCCATACGGCAACCAACTTAAATGGAGGTCAATTGTACACGGCAACAGTAACCGACAACAATGGTTGTATTGCCAATGCCACAATTACCCCAACCGATCCAATGCTTGTAACTATAGATGCTTCGGGAAACAACCCTGCATGTTTTGAATACAACAATGGAGACGCAACAGCAACTTCAGGCGGAGGAACAGGAACTTTAGTATACGAGTGGGATGGAGGCTCAACCAATGCAACTATAAACACATTAATTGCTGGTACTTATACAGTAACTGTAACAGATGATGAAGATTGTGAAGCATCTATAGAGGTGATTTTAACTGACCCTCTTGAATTAACCATCTCTACAGGTTCGCTTTCATCAACTTGTGGTCAGGCCGACGGATCTGCTTTTATAACTGAGGTAACTAATTTTATCGGCGACACCATTATTGCTTGGGATGTAACTGCAAATTCTCAATCTACCATTACTGCCCATGCACTAACAAATGGTTCATACAGCGTAACGGTAACCGACGGTAACAGTTGTAGCGTAGTTACTGCACAAGGAGTAAGCGACGACACTGGCCCAATTGTTAAATTAAGCAGTCAAGTAGATGTTACTTGCTTTGGTCTTACAAATGGTTCTATCAACATAGTTATTAATGATGGTAGTCCAACTTATTCAATCTCTATAGACCCGTTACCAACTGGCTTAACCAACCCAATTGAATCAGGGGTAAATTCAGGTGATACCAAAACTATTTCGGGCTTATCGGCAATGTTTTATTCCCTTACTATTATAGATGCAACGGGATGTATTGTTATTGATGACATGACCATTATAGAGCCAGACTTGCTAACTGCGGAAATAACAACAACACATCCTTCGTGCTTTGAGGGAACCAACGGGACGGCAACAGCAACACCAACGGGAGGTAATGCAATTGACACTTATACTTGGACACCAACTTTAAATGGCCTAGCTGCCGAAACTAATCTTGCAGACAACACTTACACTGTGGTAATAGAAGATGTAAAAGGTTGTACTGCTACGGCAGAAGGCTTTGTAACTGAGCCTGCAGAATTAACTGCTAGAATCTCCGATGACAACAATCCTCTTTGTAACAGCGCTGTAAATGGAGATGCCACTGTAGAATTTGGCGGAGGAACAACAGATTACACAGTTGATTGGGGAACAGGCCCAGCGCTTACTACTAACTTACTTACAGATCAAGAAACTGCTATGGCAGCAGGAACATACACCGTAACCATTACAGATGATAACGACTGTGTTGTAACGGCCGAGGTAACTTTAAACGATCCAGATGTAGTAGTAGCAAGTATCTCGGACTTTGAAGACGTATCTTGTTTTGGAACATGTGATGGTTCTGCAACGGCAGCGGGTACTGGCGGAACAGGACTTTACACTTACTTATGGGACAATGCTGCAACTACTGCTGCAATATCCGATTTATGTGCAGGTATCTATAATGTAACTGCTACCGATGGCAATGGATGTGCGGCAATAACAAGTGTAACAATAGATGCACCATTAGCACTAGGTTTAACAACCACACCAACCGATGTAACTTGCTTTGGCGAATTAGACGGAGCAATTGACTTAGCTGTAACTGGTGGCACCGACCCAATAGAATATAGTTGGAGCAGTGTAACAACCGATCAAAATATTACAGCATTAGCTGCTGGCGATTACACGGTAACAGCAACAGACGATAAGGGTTGTACTTTATCAGTAACAGAAACGATTACCCAACCAGCAGAGATTTTACTTACAACTACTGTAATTAACAAAAGTACATGCCAACAAAATGACGGAAATGGATCTGTAACGGTAACGCAAGGCGATGCAAGCACAGGTTGGACATACCTTTGGAGTGGTGGCGAAGCGCCAATAAATACAAGCCTATTGGTAAATGTATTTGCTGGTAGATATGATGTAGAAGTTACGTCAAACAATACGGGCTGTAGCGTAACAACGACGCTAGATATTACCGACGATCAATCGCCAATTGTAAATATTATAGATACAGATAGTGTAACGTGTTTTGGTTTCAACGATGGTGTTGCGGTAGGGCAAGTAACTAGTGGTACACCTGATTATTACCCTCAATGGTACTCTGGTCCAGATTTGATAAACGATATTATGGTTGGTGAAACAGGATTAAGTATCAATGTGCTTTATGCGGATATCAATTACACTTTAGAGATAATTGACGAATCGGGATGTAAGGTTTATACCACAGTAACAGTTGGTGAACCTACGGAAGTTAAGGCCAACATCAATCCTTCAACCGATGCGCTTTGTGCTGGTAGTTTAGACGGTACTGCAACAGTAGTAAGTACTGGCGGAACTGGCGTTCACAGTTATCAATGGACACCAAACTCTGGCGAAACAACAGAGTTTGCAACTGGTCTTGCAACTGGCAATTACATTGTATCTGTAAGCGACGAGAATGGTTGTGCAGTTACTGATACCGTATTTATTTATGAACCAGCACTAATTGTTGTAACAGCAGTAGAAACAGAGCCTTCGTTATGTGGTTCCTTTACAGGTGCTGCTACGGCAAGTGCAACGGGCGGCGATGGAGACTATACCTACTTATGGAGTAACGGCGAACCGGTTCAAACAACAATCAATGGTTTAACCAACGCTCAATACTTTGTAGAAGTTACCGATGACAACGGATGTACAGGGATTGGGATAGTAACAATAACCGAAAAAGCTGGACCTCAGATAATAGTTAGTGATTTCGATAAACCATCTTGTGTTGGCGAATGCGATGGAGAAGCACAGGTAAGTTCACCTGACGGTTTGGCTCCATTTATATATGATTGGAGTACTGGCAGCAGCGATGCAAGAACAGCAGGACTTTGCGCCGGACAAACTTACACAGTAACGTTAACGGATGCTAACGGTTGTGAGGATACTGAAGAATTCGACATAGTAGATCCGGATCCGATAGGAATTGACTTGTTCTCCGATACACCACTTGCATGCTTTGGAGATTGCACTGGCGAGGTAATAGCAAGCGGAACTGGTGGCACAGGAGCATTCACTTATGTGTGGGATGCAAATGGAGACCTAGGCTATTCGTTAGTATACATTGCGAAAAACCTATGCGCAGGCGATTACACAGTAACGGTAACCGATGCTAAAGGGTGTAGTATATCTGCCGAAGGTGATGTAGTAGCGCCAGAAGAAATTGCCATGTCTGTATTTAGCATAGAAACCGCAAGTTGTGGCAACAACGATGGTGTGGCAAGTGTAACAGCATCTGGCGGCACCAACCTGTTTACTTTTAAATGGAGTAGTGGAGGAACCTTTGCTAAAGAAGACAGCCTTGTTGCAGAAAGCTATACGGTAACAGCTACTGACGAAAATGGATGTGAAGGTGAATTAACAGTTGACATACCAGATGCCGATGGTCCTTCTGTTGATTTAGTTCTAATAGACAGCGTAAGTTGTTTCGAAAAATGTGATGGTAGATTAGAAGTTGTTGGAATGGCTGGGTTAAAAGCTCAAGGGCTTAACGATTTAGTATTCACTTACGAGTGGACTTCAAATGGAACCGAAGTAGTTGGCACAACAGCCTTAAAAGTGGCACTGTGTGCTGGGCCTGTTTCTGTTAAACTTACAGATGCAACAGGATGTGTGGTTTCTTATAGCAACGAAATTTTTGAACCAGTAGTGTTAACATCTAATGTTGCTATTACAGATATTTCTTGTTCCAATGGTGACGATGGTACAGCTACTGTATATGGTATTGGCGGAACTGGAGATTATACCTATAGTTGGGACACGCCAAGTACAAATCAAACAATTACAGATTTAAGCCCTGGTACCTACGATGTGCTTGTAACAGACGAAAATGGTTGTGCAGTAACAGATAATGCTATACTTGGAAATCCTGCTTCTTTATCAGGTTATGTTACAACAACAGATGTGGAATGTAATGGGATTCCTTCAGGAACTGCGATCTTCACCTTTACTGGTGGCGACGAAGGCGATCCTGATGAGTATGAATGGAGCAACGGACAAACAGGATCTGGTTCGTTCTCATTGGCAAGTGGCACGCATACGGTTACAGTAACAACCGAAAAAGGATGTGAAGGTATCTTCTCAGGCTCTCTTATAGAACCTTTGCCAGTAGTTGCAATTATTACCTCTGCCGAGCAGCCACTTTGTTTTAACGACGAAACTGGCGGAGCATGTGTATCAGCTCAAGGCGGTACGGCGGCAACGGGTATCTATAATTACAGTTGGAACAAATACACTGGCAACAGCTCGTGTGCTACAGGTGTTATTGGTGGTGTTGTACCGCTTAAAGTAACTGTAACCGACGACAATGGTTGTATGGCTACACTAGATACATTGATTGAAAATCCCGATTATTTAAACGTAATAGCAGGAGGAGCAAGTCCTACTTGTCATGTTAATAATTACCCGTCAGGTGTAAGGTCGGATGGATCTGCAACTGCAATTGCTACTGGTGGAACAGGAGTGTTGTCTTACCAATGGGGACTTGAAGCAGCTGGTCAAACAGATGTTACTGCAATAGAGCTTTCAGCAGGTACATATTCAATAACGGTAACTGATGAAAATAACTGTAAGACTACAGCTATAGTAGATGTTGTTCAACCTGACGAGTTAGTTATCTTAGACACATCGTATGTTCAAAGTACATGCGGTGATGCCAATGGAAGCATAGAAATTAGCCCAGCAGGTGGCGAAGGCTCCCCTTATAGTGTGCTTTGGGGAAGTGTAGGAAGTAATGGGCAAACAAATTACTTATTAGACGGCATTGCAGCTGGTGTACATTGTGTAACAGTGGTAGATGGCAACACTTGTGTGCTCGAAGAATGTTATTCTTTCTCTACCATTACAGGGCCAACTTTTGGGGCAGTATCTGCCTCGGTCAATGTATCTTGCTTTGGAGAGGATGACGGTTCTGTATGCGCGGAAGTAGCAACGGGAGGCACCTTGCCATACGTATACACATGGACAAGTCCTATAAGTGTAGATTCTGCGCTTTGTGTACTCAAATTAAAACCAGAAACTTATTTATTCTGCGTAGAAGATGCCAACCTATGTGTAGAATGCGAAAGGCCAGCATCTATCATTACGGAACCAGACGAGATTACTCCAATATTAAACACCACCGATATAGCTTGTCATGGAGATTGCAGCGGTACGGCATCCATAAAAATAGTAGGAGGAAGTTCGCCATACACTATAGACTGGGGTACTTCTTTAATTGAGCATGTTGCATCTGTTGTAACAACTACCGAAATTGGTTTATGTGCCAATCCATACACTGTATTTATAACCGACGACAATGGTTGTATGATATCCAGAACAGACGAAGTAGAGCAACCAACCGATCCGTTAGTAATTAGTTCTAACGTTACAGAAATTGATTGTAATGGAGACCAAACAGGTGTAATTGCAATAACTCATGGTGGAGGAACAGGAGCTGTTACCTACTCATGGAGCAGCAATGTAAGACTAAAAGTATTCCCTTATACCACAGTCGGCAATCTAGCGGCAGGTACCTATACGGTAACAGTGGCAGATCAGAACAGTTGTAGTATAATTGAATCCTTCACTTTAGGTGAGCCAACGGCACTTGATTTAACCATGGATTTTGATAGTACCCATTGTAGTAGAAGTGATGGCGAGGCCATGGCTATTGTAACTGGTGGCACACCAACATACCACTACAATTGGAGCAACGGAGATACAATAAGTAGTATCGACGGATTAGTAACAGGGAGTTACCAAGTTACAGTAACCGACGATAAAGGTTGCCTATACAATAGCGAGATAGAAGTACACGAAGTAAAACCGCTAACTTATACACCTACTATAATCGAAAATAGCTGTTATGGAGTATGTGATGGCGAGATAGCAGTAGTACTTGCAAGGGGTAGCAGAGATGCTTCTGGGAATTATCCTGCCATGCATACTTGGGTTGGTTCAGCGGGTAACAATGGTAACTTAACAGCGAGTGGATTATGTGGCGGTGCACCTTCCGATGGTGGAGCCATAGAATACAAGGCTACTTTCTACGACAACGAGCAGTGCGAGCTAGAAGTTTCTTTCTACATCGAAAGCCCCGAAGAATTAGTTATCTACGAACGTTTTACCGAACCTCAATTATGTATTGGAGGCAGCACACAAATATCTGCTACACCCGATAAAGGTACTTTCCCTTATACTTTTGAATGGACGCATGATTCCATTGCAACGCAATCATCAGGTCCGCACAATGTTTCTCCAATAGTATCTACCAATTACGATGTAACCATTACAGACCTTAATGGCTGTACAATTAATACTACATTCTCCGTTGGGGTTTACGAGCCGTTAGAAGTTAGCTTATCGCCGATTGCTACAATATGTCTTGGCGATACGGTAGAGTTATTTGCATTAGCAAATGGAGGGGCAGGAGCACCTAATTATGTGTTTACTTGGGAAAAAGAATCTGGCAGCCCAGTTGTCGACATCGCTTCGAGTAATACAAGTACGCTAACAATTGTGCCTACCGAAAACATAGTAATAGATGTAATTGTAGAAGATGGTTGTACCGTAAAAGCATCCGACGAAGCCGAACAGCAAGTTAAGGTTGTAATAACGCCCGAGGCAGTATTTACTCCCGATTCAGCAGGTTGTTCTCCATTAAGTTTATGCTTTGTTAACCGAACCGTAATGGAAGCTACTAGCTATACATTCAACTTCGAACCAGGGGCTAGCTACACCACAACAGATGTGGAAGACCCAGATGCGTGTTACACATTCGAAAACGGTTCAATTTTTAATAGTCGTTTTGTGGATGTAGAGATGACAGCCACCAACGATGGCTGTACAAGTTCTGCAACGGTACAATTAGAAATCTACCCACTACCAAGCGCAGCGTTTGATATAACACCTGGTGTAACTACAGAGCTTAATCCTTCGGTTCAATTTACCGATCTATCAAGTGGTGCATCATCTGTAAACTACGACTTCGATGGAGATGGTTTCTTAGATGCTATTAACGTTACAGATACACTTTTTGTATATCAAGATACAGGTACTTTTGTAGCACGTCAGGTAGTCGAAAATATCTACGGTTGTATTGACGAAACAACAGAAATAGTGAAGATAGAAGGGGAGTACATATTGTACACCGCCAACATCTTTACTCCTGGAGATGGCAACAACCTAAACAATACTTTTATCCCTAAAGGCTTAGGTTTAGAAAACAGTGTATTCAACTTCTACATATTTGATAGATGGGGTAACCTGATATTCGAATCAACCGAATATGGCGACGAATCTACAGGCGGATGGGATGGTACCGTACAAGGTATGAGCGGAACAATTGTTCAACAAGATGTATACGTTTGGGTAATAGAAACCACCGATCACAAAGGAAACCCGCACAAGTATATTGGGCATGTTACCGTTGCTAAATTGAATTAAGGTAAGTAAGAAAGTGTAAAATGTTAAGTTCTTCGGGATCACACTTAACACTTTACATTTGAAACTACCTTCGTCCTTTATAGCGATAGCGAAGAAGGAACATTTTAAAAAAGCGGCACAGTGCAGGATAGTTTTCCGCAATAAGTAAGCAATATTTACAGGTGGGAAAGTATTAAAACAAGCAAAAAGTGAGCTTACATACATATAATTGTAAAATAAGTATGGCCATTTTTGATACTAAAAAAGACTAAACTGCATAATGAAAAAACTTTCAATACTTCTGTTATTACTTTCGTCTCAATTAATTGGGTTCAGTCAAAATCCGATAATACCTAATAAAGGAGCCAACGACCCGCACATCCGAATAATTGATGGCAAAGCCTATCTATCCGCTTCTCACGATAAAGAACAAGAGAATACGAAATTTATAATGGACGATTGGTGGTTGTGGGAGTCCGACAACTTGGTAGATTGGAAGTTGGTAACCATGTTAACGCCCGAAGAAACTTATATAGGAAAACCATTTACTAGATGCTGGGCTACAGATTTTACCAAGCGAAACGGAAAATACTATTGGTACTTCTCAGAAGGCAATAAGCAAACAGGAGTAGTGGTAGCAGATAATCCAGCTGGGCCTTGGAAAGATCCTTTAGGTAAACCGCTTTTAACCGAGGAAATGACCCCAACCGACGAGTACGACATGGGGATTATTGAAGACGATAAAGGTGATTTTTACATTGTATTTGGAGTATGGAATTTTCACATCGCTAAGCTTAACGAGGATATGATCTCTTTAGCAGAAGACCCAAAGGAAATTATAATCAATAATCAGCATGGACCATACAACCAGGATGGTAAAGCTACAGAATGGAAAACGGACGATAAACCGTTTATGCACATGTACAATGGCAAGTATTATTTATCGTGGGGTTGTTTCTATGCCATGTCCGATAATCTTTACGGACCATACGATTACAAAGGTTCTATAATGGAAAAGAGCAGTTTCGCCAAAGGATACGATAAACCAACATGGCCAAATGGATTTAAACAAGGCCGCCACGGTTCATTTTTCGAATGGCACAACCAATGGTATTTTTCTTATTGCGATATCAGTCAAACAGGTAACAGGTTTTTCCGCGATACCTTTATTAGCTACGTGCACTATAAAGCCAATGGCGAAATGGCTTTGATAAGAGTAGACGGGATAGGCGTAGGTAACTACGATGCCAATCAAGGAGCTATTAATGCAGCAGATTATTTCAAATCTTCTGGCACATCTAAAATAGAAAACAAAAAAGGAGATTTTTCTGTCACCAATTTTAAGAACGGCGACTACCTTACTTTTCAAAAAGTAAAAGGGTTAGAAGATAAATCTCAAATTAGATTTAACGTTACAACAGTATTGAATGAGGTATCGATGGAAGTTCGATTAAACAATCCTGATGGAAAGCTTTTAGGAACTTACAACCTTAATGGAAAAATGAAAAAGTTTGATTTCCCGTCACAGAAATCTCCTGTTGATCTTTGTTTTGTATTCAAAGGAATAGGAGAAAGCTTATTGGTATTAGACTCATTTGAGTTTAAGTAGTAAAGTGCCAGTTTGAAATAGAGAAATGACAGGAATTCGATTTATTTAGATTAATTTAATGCTCGATTTGGCGTAAACAGGAAAAAAAGATAGGTATCCCGAACGCTAGAAAGAGGTAATGTAGAACATGCGACAAAATCAGATTAACGAATTTGGATCGTATCAAATTTAAAATTCAACCTATGAATAAAAATAAACAATTAAATACTCAGACAGTGCAATCTAAATTAGCGGCATATTCGCTAGTAGCAGTAGCGGCAGTTACAGCTTCAACAGATGCAAATGCAGAAATTCAATCTGTGTTTATGGATTCAACAATGACAAACAATACCATTTTCGAAATTGATTTAGATGGTAATGGAACCATTGATATTGAAATCAGTCAAAAAGATGGTGTGACCAATGGTTATGATTGGAATACTGGTTCTGTAAAACCAGTAAACGGTGCCGGAATTGAGTTTTCTACAAGTATGCAAGGAGCCAATGTATACAATGTAGCAGTTATGGTGGATAACGGCAGTATGATCTCTTCATTAGTATCTTTTAATGCAAGTGTAGCATATTTAGGAGAATTCTATGAAGCTTATACTTCTGGTGATGATAACTGGGGACCATGGGGACAAGGCGGAGTTGATAAATATATTGGTGTTAAACTTATGATCGATGGAAATGCTCATTACGGATATGTAGGTTTAACTATTCCTATTGAGGGCCACAACTTTGTTGTTAACGGGTATGCTTACGAAGATCAAATGGGAGTTGGAATAAATGCAGGTGATGCTGTTGGTGTTGCAGAAACTAGAACTAGCGATGCTAAAATATATAGCTATGGAAGATCTATCCGAATAAATGGAAGTTCTAAAGGAGCAAGCGTTGAAGTATATGACTTATCTGGTAAGCAAGTGCATTCGTCGAGATTGTCTGCAAGAACAGGAACAGTTGAAATGAAATCTTCTGGAATGTATGTTGTTAGAGTAACTGCTAACGGTAATACATCTTCTCAGAAAGTTTACATTAACTAAGTTTTAGTATTTTTTAATTATATTAGACCTGCTCTTTGTAAGAGCGGGTCTTTTTGTACGCTGAATTCAAGTAATAAATGCAACTTTTGGGTTAAATAATAATTGATTCATTACCAATATAGGTGTTTCATATCCAAACCTTTTTTTAGCTTGACTTCTATCTCTTTAATCCTTTGTTCATTAATGCTGGTAAAGTCTGAACCTTTCCTGAAATACTGCCTAATTAGCCCATTTAAATTTTCATTAGCCCTCTTTCCCAAGAATGATATGGATGAGCAAAATAATAATCAATATAGAGTGTTTGGGCGATTAGTTCGTGTTCTGCAAACTCTTTCCCATTGTCC
Organism: Flavobacteriales bacterium; assembly: GCA_013214205.1. Classification (GTDB taxonomy): domain Bacteria; phylum Bacteroidota; class Bacteroidia; order DT-38; family DT-38; genus DT-38. Next base: position 96 of record JABSPQ010000135.1, on the reverse strand, counting down.
GATGTAATCGTATGGATATAGGGAATCCATCCATTTAGAAGCTCATTTATTGCTATTGTGACAACTTTAGCCTCTTTTGATTCTAGTTTTTTCATT
>JABSPQ010000134.1 GCA_013214205.1 Flavobacteriales bacterium | reverse complement strand
TGCGCTTTTACCTTTCTTATAGTGTTGATCTATAATAGAACCTATTTTATTCCAATCTAATAGTGTATTCATTTGTGTGAAAAATGTAGTCTTTATCTTTCTTGTTCTTAAATCACAAAAACTATCTGCCAAGGTCGGGGGTTTCTCTAATTTCATACATTAAAGATGCATGTTAAATATCTTATATACAGATACTTGATTGTATTGTTTGCTCGGAATTATTGAAATATAATCCTTGCAACGGTCTTGCTTTTCTCCTACTCGAAAAATTATGATTTGCGCAATTTATAACGGAAAAATCTGTAATCTTGCATTATTATTGAGGATTCAAGGCGGGTGCAATTAAAATTATAAAAAAAACTATTATTCAAATGGCTGAATATTTACAAGAAGTGTCGAGAACGTTTAACGAGTTTTTGTTTCTACCGAACTTAACGAAAAAGGACTGCATTCTTTCAAATGTAAATATGAAAACCCCTTTAGTTAAATTTAGGAAAGGTGAGAGTTCTGCTATTGAGTTGAATACCCCATTTGTTTCTTCTATAATGCAGTCTGTTTCTAATGATACCTTAGCAATCGCTTTAGCCAAAATGGGGGGGGTTTCTTTCATTTTTGGATCTCAGCCTATTGAGAATCAAGTGGAAATGGTAAAGGCTGTAAAAGGTTTTAAAGCTGGCTTTGTTGAAAGTGGAAGTAACTTATCAGTAAACGATACTTTGAAAGACGTATTAGCCAAAAAAAGAGAGTTTGGATTTTCTACAATGGGAGTTACCGAAGATGGTACATCAACAGGGAAATTGTTGGGTATAGTTACTGGTCGAGATTATCGAGTAGATTATGATGCCTCGACAAAGAAAGTTGAAGATTTTATGGTCCCTTTTGCTAAATTAATCACTGCAACTATAGGGATAAGTTTAAGAGAGGCAAACGATATTATTTGGGAAAATAAATTGAATTGCCTTCCTGTTATTGATAAAAATCAAAACCTTCAATATTTGGTGTTTCGTAAAGACTATGACGGTCATAAAGAAAATCCTTTTGCAGCCTTAGATAGTGATAAACGACTTATTGTTGGAGGAGGAATAAATACGCGTGATTATAAAGAACGTGTTCCTGCATTGCTTGATGCGGGAGTTGATGTGTTGTGTGTTGATTCTTCTGATGGTCATTCTGAATGGCAGAAAGAAACAATAGAGTATGTTAAGCAGCAGTTTGGCGAAAAGGTTTTTGTTGGAGGCGGAAATATTGTTGACAAAGAAGGGTTTGCATATATGGTAAGTGCAGGAGCTGATTTTGTTAAGGTTGGTGTTGGAGGCGGTTCCATTTGTATTACAAGAGAGCAAAAAGGAATTGGACGAGGCCAAGCAAGTTCTTTGATTGAGGTTGCTAAAGCGCGAGATGAGCATTATGAAAAAACAGGTGTTTATATTCCTTTATGTAGTGATGGAGGTATAACTAGAGACTATCAAATGGCACTTGCTTTAGCAATGGGAGCTGATTTTTTGATGATGGGACGATATTTCGCTCGATTCGATGAAAGTCCAACCGAAAAATTAATGTTCGAAGGCAGTTACGTTAAGGAATATTGGGGCGAAGGGTCTAATAGAGCCAGAAACTGGGAGCGATACGATATGGGAGATGAAGAGCAAGGCCTTAAATTCGAAGAAGGTGTTGATAGTTTTGTTCCTTACGCAGGTAAGTTAAAGGATAACCTAGAGGTAACAATTGCTAAAATAAAGTCAACTATGTGTAGTTGTGGATCTTTAAGTTTATCTGAGTTAAGAAGTAAGGCTAGGCTAGTTCTGCTTTCCTCTGCTAGTATTGTTGAAGGAGGAGCTCATGATGTTGCTGTTAAAAAGGTTGGAAGCTAAATCCGAAAAGAACTGATTTACGTTCTTTTTTATTTAAGCAAACTCAACTTATAACTAATAAAAGGAGAGACTATTGAGTTTCTTTCATTGCTTATTAACTGATAGGAAAATAAGAATAGGTTTAAAAGGGTAATGTGTGGTTAAAGAGCCTTGAAATAGACTGTTTTGCTGGAAAATAGCTGACAAAAAAGAAAGGCGCTTTTGATAAGCGCCTTTCTTTTTTGTCAGGGTGTTACTCTTTTGTTCTGTGGGCGATGCAGGATTCGAACCTGCGACCCCCTCGGTGTAAACGAGGTGCTCTGAACCAACTGAGCTAATCGCCCCTTTATCGTTTCCGATTAAGGAAGTGCAAATATATACTAAAATTGGATTCCCGCAAGGAAAATTTACACTGCTTCTGCAACAACAAACGTACTGCCTCCAATGAATACCAAGTCTTTTACTTTTGCCGCTCTATTTGCTGCTTTACACGCTTGTGAAACAGTGGGATAGCATTTTCCTTTTAAGCGAAACTTTTTTGCCTTTAATTGCAGCTCTTGCTCATGCATTGCGCGAGGAATATTGGCTTTTGTGAAATAATAGGTTGCACGATGAGGTAAAAGCTTCAAAATATCGGTGATAGACTTGTCGGATACCATGCCTAGAACAAAGTGCAATTCTTTATGAGGAATAGATTTAATCTGTTTTACAATCTTTTTTACCCCAGCAACATTATGACCAGGGTCGCAAATGGTTAGTGGCTTAAAGTCTAATACTTGAAATCGTCCTTGGAAACCTGTAAGCGATTTAGTTTTAGATAATCCTTTTATAATGTGTTTGTCTTCTATCTTAAACTTTCTTTTTCTCAACACGTTAACCGCGCATAAAACAGTGGTGAGATTTTGTGACTGATATTCTCCTAGTAGATCAATTCTTAAATCAGGGTGAACCAATTGATCACCTTGAGATACTTCAAAGCGTTGGTAGGAGAGGATGGTGTTGGTGTCAATTATTTTTAATTTGAATTCTTCTTGAGCAAATCGAATAGGTGCATCAACTTTTTCTGCAATCTGAGAAAATAGGGGAGCCGTGGTTGCGGATTTCTCCCCTATTACTACTGGTGTTTTGGGCTTTATAATTCCAGCTTTTTCCGTGGCTATTTTTGTAATGGTATTGCCCAGAAGATTCATGTGGTCTTTACTTATGTTAGTAATAACCGAAAGCAGAGGCTTAATTACATTGGTTGAGTCTAATCTTCCGCCAAGTCCAACTTCAATTATTGCAACATCTACTTTCATAATATTGAAATAATGAAAGGCTAGGGCAACAGTCATTTCAAAGAACGAAGGGTCTAATTTCTCTATTAAGGCTTTGTGGTCTTCAACAAACGCTACAATAGACTTCTTGGTAATCATCTTACCATTGATTCTAATGCGCTCTCTAAAATCTTTTAAATGAGGCGAGGTGTACAAGCCAACTTTGAGCCCAGTACTTTGTAATACGGAAGCAAGCATGTGACTGGTAGAACCTTTGCCATTAGTACCAGCAATATGAATAGACTTAAACTTATTTTGTGGATTGCCCATGGCTTTACATAAGGCCACAATGTTTCCTAGATCCGCTCTGTAGGCAATTTTTCCCTGTCTTTGGTAAATGGGTAACTGACTAAATAAAAAGTCAATCGTTTGCTGATAATTCATGCGCTAATTTAGCACGAATTGGTATGTAATTGATCCTTTTTGTTCTTCGGCGGCAAGTTTGTCTATAGAAAATTTTGCTTTGTATGCTGCCGCTTCGGCTTTTTTAGATAATCCAATGTTCGTTATTGTAGAGCCTCTAGCACCTGCACGCGCCCATATTACGTTTCCATTTCTATCTACCTTAATATCAACTATAATTTTTCCTTCTTCCTGAATACTACTTGAAGGTATGGGTAAGTGAGTAGATTTTCTATTTCCTAAAGAGAAAGAGGTTCCAAGTCCAGGTGCACCATCTTTAATGGGAGATTCGTTACTATTAGGATGTCCAGCATCGCCGACGTCATCTTTAGTTCCATTTTCTCCTGAACCAGCATTATCGGAATTGTTCTGTTTCATTTTTTCCAACATTCTAGCCAATGCAGGATTGATTGTAGGTTTCGGCTCTTCAACTTTAACAGGTTCTTCAACCACCGGTTTAGGGTCGTCTGGTTTTTTTTCCTCTGGTTTCTTCTTAGGTTTAACTTCTTCTTTATCAGGAACGGCGATTTCTGATGTTTCGTCGTGCATAATTTCGTCACCCTCTACTGGGGCTTCAGTAGGTATTTCAGTAGGAGCTTCTTCATGAGTTTCTTGAGCTTCTACTACTTCGTTGTGAATAGGTGGTGCTCCGTCTTCATAATCTCCAAAGTCCACTTCAAAACCATCTATAGGAATAGGAACCATGTGAGTTAGCCCCATTAAAATAAATGCCAATAACATGATGGCATGGAATATAATGGTTCCAATCAGACCTTTTTTTCTGTCTTTATCTTGAAAAAATTCTTTCATATGTCCGTTAGGGCTTAGTGGCTATAACGAGTTTGTATTTGTTTCTATTCGCGATGTCCATTATTTGAACAACAATGCCAAGAGGCACCATTTCATCTGCTTTTACTACTATTCCGGGGTTTTGTACGTTTGCTAACTTTTGTTTTAAGGTTTCCTCTAATGAGAAAACGTCCACCATTATTTCTCCGTTCAATGCGAACTCACCATCCTTCGTAATCGTAATGGTATAATTTCTAGGGCCTTGAACTTTAACTGTGCTGTTAGGCAAAACTACATTGAGGCCATAAGGGCTAATTAATGTAGAGAGTACGATAAAAAACACCAGTAACAAAAACACGATGTCCGTCATGGACGACATGTTAAATGCTACATCTACTTTGTTTCTAGATTTTAATGCCATAATTATTTTGAAGGTTCATTCAACACATCCATAAACTCAATGGTAGTTGCTTCTAAGCCATATATTACTTTCTGTACTCTTGCTACAATAACGTTGTAACCAACGTACGCTATAATGCCGATTACAAGGCCAGCAGCAGTAGTTACCATCGCTTGCATAATTCCACCAGCCAAGTCAGATACTTGAACTTCGTTACCTGCTGTAAACATATCGTGGAATGTTACTATCATCCCAATTACAGTTCCAAGGAATCCTATCATGGGAGCTGCTCCAGCAATGGTGCCGAGTGTACTAATTCCCTTTTCCATCTTTCCAATTTCTAGATTTCCAACGTTTTCAATCGCTTCCTTAATATCTGTTAATGGTTTTCCTATTCTTGAAACTCCTTTTTCAATCATTCTCGAAATAGGGGTGTCGCTACTTTGACAAAGCGATTGAGCAGCATCAATTTTGCCATCATGAATAAAATCTCTGATCTGATTCATGAAATTATCTTCTGATTTGGAAGCTTCTCGTACAGCGAAGATCCTTTCTACTATAATATATACCGCAATTACTGATAATACAGCTAGAGGTAACATGATAAACAAGCCTCCGTCGTATAAAAGTTGTAATACTGAAATAGATTCTTCTTGTGGAATAATATCCCCGTTTGCGTCTACTGTAGTTGCAAGTGAATCTGCGGCCACACTGATTTGTAACAATATATTGTTAAGCATAATTAGATTTAATTTAGATGTACTTTGTGCTAAAGTAATCCATAAGAAAAGTGTTAAGCCCGCATGGATCGCTTAATTCTTAACAAGAGATTGTTAGTTTTATTGCTTTGCCCTATATATTAGCGAAGAAGAAGTAGTAGGTTGCAGCTCCTGAAAGGTAGCCTACAAGCGCATAAAGAGTGGTTTTTTTGAGATAATAAATGAAATCTATCTTTAAAATTCCCATTGCCGCAACACCTGCTGCAGAACCAATAATTAAGCAACTTCCACCAGTTCCAGCACAATAGGCTAGGAATTTCCAGAAATCATGGTTTACAGAATAGTCAGATATTTCGTACATGCCCATTGCACCAGCAACCAACGGAACGTTGTCTACAATAGACGACAATACCCCAATTATCATGTTGATTACATAAATATTTCCAATTTCTACTTCTAAAAAGGTAGCTAATTCATTAAGATGTCCTGCTGATTGTAAACTTGCAACGGCAATTAAGATTCCTAAAAAGAATAAAACACTCGAAGTGTCAATTTTTCGAAGAACACCAATTACAGATTTGTGACTTTTTACTTCTTCATTTTTTTCCTTGTGCATGATTTCGGTAACCAGCCATAACACGCCTAATCCTAATAATATTCCCATAAATGGAGGAAGGTGTGTAACTGTTTTAAATACAGGAACAAATAACAATGCTCCAACTCCCAAACCAAAAATTAAATTTCTTTGAAACGAGGTTGTGGGCTCAATCAAATGTTCTTTATCCACCATGCCAAGGGCAGGGGTAATATTTCCTTTTAATCTAAACGATACGATTATTAGCGGAACTAATAGGCAAACCATACTTGGTACAATGGTAGAGCTGATAATGCTACCTGCCGTAATTTGTCCACCAATCCACAGCATAATAGTGGTAACGTCGCCAATTGGTGACCATGCACCACCTGCATTGGCGGCAATGATAATTATTCCAGCAAAAAACCAAATGTCTTCTTTGTCTTTAATTAATTTCTTGAGCAATGCCGACATTACAATAGCAGTAGTTAGGTTGTCTAATGCTGCAGATAAGAAGAATGTAATGATGCTGAGTGTCCAGATAAGAGTAACCTTCTTAGTTGTTGTAATTCGGTCTGTAATAACCGCAAATCCTTCGTGAGCGTCTATAAGCTCCACAATTGTCATTGCACCTAATAAAAAGAACAAAATCTGTGCAATTTCACTTAAATGATGGGCTAATTCGTGAGGGATAAAATGATCCATCATCCATCCCGTAGTCTCCGTGGGCACGCCATTTTCGTCCATTCGATACTCGTGGCTCCAAGCAAAATGTCCTAATGATTTAGAAATGTGATGGGCCTGCTCTTTAAATTCGTCTAAACTCCATGATAAATCAACCGATAAAATGTCAACTTTTGCAAAGGCATAAACTGTCCAGCAACCTACAGCTGTAAGTAAAGCAGAAGCCGCTTTATCAATTTTGATTGGATGCTCCATAGCTATGGCTAAATAGCCAACCACGAAAATTACGAACATCAATAAATACATAGGCGATAGTTATGGATTAAGGGGTCAAATTTAATAAAGAATACCACGTAGATACGAAGTATTACAATAAAAGTTCATATGTGAATTTGCCTATTGTGATAGATTTATTGTTCCACAAATGCTATCGTTCAGTGCGCCAGTGACTGAACTGAGGCAATTGACTTCGTTTCTGCTTTTTAATACACCTAAAAATGCGAATATTAGGGCTTCTTTAAAGGAAATAAGTTCGTCGGATGGGATGGTGATTTGTGCTTCGGATTTCTCTATTATTTTGTCTATCAAAAACTGATTATAACTACCACCACCTGTAAACAATGCGGTTGAGCCCTGTTTGGTTAGAAAATGACTTATTTGAGTGGCCATATGTTCGCATAGGGTGTTTAATACATCAGCAGGGGAGGTGTCGCTATAATTCTTTAAAATTGGGTGCATTTTTTCTTCCACCCATTCTTTTCCTAATGATTTGGGAGGCGGAGTAATGAAATAATCCAACTTGTTGCACTCATTCAATAATTCGGGAATTATTTGGCCCGACTTAGCGAAATTTCCATTATCGTCGTATTCTGCACCCAATTTAAGGGCATATTCGTTGAGTAAAATATTGAGAGCGCAAATATCGAAGGCGATGCGTTCACCATTTTGGTCGAACGAAATATTGGAAAATCCACCCAGATTTACACAATAATTATAGTTTTTAAAAAGGAGTAAATCTCCTATTGGAACCAAGGGAGCACCTTGCCCTCCATGGAATACATCAAGTGATCGGAAATCGTTGATAGTGGTAATGCCAGTTTTGCTCGCAATGGTTTTCCCATCACCAATCTGTAACGTAATGCCTTTACTTGGTTCGTGTAGCATGGTGTGCCCGTGAGAAGCAATGAAATCGGGCTTTAAATTATGCTGGGTAATAAATTGGGCAGTCAAATCGCCTAAATAACTACCATATTTAATATGAAAACGGTCGATTTTATCTTTGGTTAAACTTCTCGTATCAGAAAGTGTTTCGAGCCAATGTGCATCGTATGGAATCGTTGCAGTTTGTTCAATTTGAAAATCCCACTGTCCATCAGTATGATTGAATACACACATGGCAATATCAACACCATCTAAAGAAGTGCCAGACATTAGTCCAATAACCTTATATGTATCCATTCTAATTAGTATTCAGTATAAGTTCAATATTAGTCTAATTTTTTAGATATTACACTCCTAAAGTATACACATGGATTTTGAATTTACCGATGAGCAGTTAATGATTCAGAAAACTGCCAGAGATTTTACCCAAAGGGAATTGTTACCTGGCGTAATTGAAAGGGATGAGGAGCAGGGTTTTCCTTCCGATCAAATTAAAATGATGGGTGAGCTAGGTTTTATGGGTATGATGGTAGATCCAAAGTACGGCGGCGGCGGCTTAAGTGCAGTTGCTTACGTGTTGGCAATGAAGGAAATTTCGAAGATCGATGCGTCGTGTTCTGTTGCAATGTCGGTAGTAAATTCTTTGGTTTGCTATGGAATTGAAAATTATGGAACAGAAGAACAAAAAGAACGATTTCTAAGACCACTGGCTACAGGAATAAAAATAGGTGCATTCTGTTTGTCGGAGCCCGAAGCTGGTTCTGATGCAACCACTCAGCGTACCACAGCAATTTTGGAAGGAGATCATTATGTATTGAATGGTACTAAAAACTGGATTACGAACGGGAGTAGTGCCGAGATTTATATCGTAATCGCTCAATCTAATGTAGAATTAGGTCATAAGGGCATCAATGCTTTTATTGTTGAAAGAGGTGCCGAAGGTTTTGAAGTAGGCGCAAAGGAGAATAAATTAGGAATTAGAGGCTCGGATACACATTCTTTGCATTTTAAAAATGTGAGAGTCCACAAAGATAATAGGCTAGGCGAGGAGGGGTTTGGCTTTAAGTTGGCTATGAAAACCTTGGAGGGCGGTAGAATTGGAATTGCAGCGCAGGCTTTGGGTATTGCAAAAGGAGCTTTTGAATTGGCTTTAAAGTATTCGAAAGAAAGAGAAACGTTCGGTAAGAAAATTTCAGAACATCAATCCATACAATTCAAATTGGCTGAAATGGAAATGCAAATATCAGCAGCTAAACTATTAACCCTAAAATCGGCCTTCTTAAAGGATGTTGGTAAGCCTTATGGTGTGGCTAGTGCAAAAGCTAAGGCATTTGCTTCTTCAGTTGCTATGGATACCACTATAGAGGCCGTACAGATTCATGGGGGATATGGTTATGTGAAAGAATTTCATGTAGAACGCTTGATGAGGGATGCCAAGATTACTCAGATTTACGAGGGGACTACGGAAATACAGAAAATTGTAATTTCTAGAGATCTGCTAAAGTGAATCTACAAGCTCTTCTAGCTTCATACTTCTAGAGCCTTTAATTAAAATTGCTCCGTTAGATACCGGGTTTTCTTTTAACCACACGATTACTTCTTCTCTATTGGTAAACAAATTAAAATGATTTGGCGTATTTGTTTTTGCAAATGCATTTCCAATCAACACGGCGTTATTTATGTTGTTTTCTACTAGTAAGTCTACAATGTTTTGGTGCTCTGCATCGCTGTACTGGCCCAGTTCCATCATGTCGCCTAAGAAAAAATATTTTTCCTTCGAATCTTGATTGATAAAAGAATGAATGGAAAGGTTCATACTGCTTGGGTTAGCATTATATGCGTCCAGTAATATTCTATTAGTTGCCGTTTCCACAATCTGCGATCGATTATTGGTAGGGACGTAGCTGCTAATCGCTTTCGAAATTGATTGAAAATTAACTTCAAAATATTGCCCGATTGCAATTGCGCACATCACATTTTCGAAATTGTATTTGCCAATTAGGTGGGTCTTTATTTCTGTTTCATTTTCATTATCGTTTAAAAGCACCGATACCTCGTCTTCAACAACGTTGGCTTTAGCGGAATAAGTGGCTTCTGACGATTCTCCGTATGATATTTTGTCTAATTCACTGGCTAGTTCTAGTAATAAGCTGTTGTCCTGATTGATAAATATTTTTTTTGAGCCCGATTTCATGTGCTCATACATTTCAGACTTTGCTTTAATAACGCCATCAAAATTTCCAAACCCTTCTAAGTGAGCCTTGCCAATGTTAGTGATTAAGCCAAGGTTAGGTTTTGCTAGATTGCAAAGCATTTCTATTTCGCCAATGGCATTTGCGCCCATTTCAATAATTCCGATCTCATGCTTTTCTGAAATGGATAGGAGGGTTAGCGGAACTCCAATGTGGTTATTTAAATTACCTTTTGTTGCTAGTACGTTAAACTTGGCCGACAAAACACAATTAATTAGTTCTTTTGTTGTCGTTTTTCCATTAGTTCCTGTAATGCCTATAATTGTAATGTCGAGCTGTTGCCGGTGATAGGCTGCTAACTCTTGCAAACAAGTCAAAACATCGTCAACCAAAATTAAGCAGTCATCTTGTTTTTCTTGTTTTTTATCAATTATGGCAAAAGAAGCCCCCGTTTCAATCGCTTTTAGTGCAAATAGGTTTCCATTAAAGTTATCTCCTTTAAGCGCAAAGAAGAGGTTGTTTTGACCTACAGACCTAGTATCTATAGATATTCCGCTACTGTTTTTAAATAGCGAGTAAATGTGTTTGATGTCGTTCTTCACAATAGGGCATAAAAAAACCCAAGTTAATTAATCGATAATTAACTTGGGTTCTTAATAAGGTTTTTCTCTTAGTATCCTGCGTTAAACGCGTTAGGGCTACCAACTCTGTCCATTGCACATCTAAATCCTAAATATGCAGTGGCTTCGTCTTGTTCTAAGAATCTTCTAGTTCCTGGGTTCATCCAGTAAATTCTGTCTCTCCAAGAAGCTCCTTTGAAAACCATTACTTCATCATTTACTAACGAAGTAGCAGCGTACTTATACATACCTAAAGATTCTTCTTCATCTGGAGGAGGAGGAGCTAACCAGTCATCTGTTGTAGATGAACGAGTATCACCATCCATATAGTTGATGTTATCTGATCTTCTGTAGTTTCTTCTAGTAGACAATTCATCTTCAGGGTAATCTAAACTAACCTCTCTGTATTGTACTAAACCTAAACTGTCTTTCTCCATCACAATACCATCCTCATCTTTAAGTAAGGTTGTAAATGTGTTACCTCTATAAGGTCTAAAGTCAGATACATCTTCATGGCTCATTGCACGATATACATCAAGTACCCATTCGCTAACGTTACCCGCCATGTTGTACAAGCCGTAATCATTTGGCCAATACGAAATAACAGGAGAAGTAATGTCTGCGTTGTCATTTAATTGACCAGCAACACCCATCATGTCACCTCTACCTCTCATTGTATTTGCTAAATAGTTACCTAAGAATGCTTCATCAGGATTTCTTACAGAACCCGCTCTACCATTCCATGGATATAACCTTCTATTAGGGATTCTCTCACCAATCGTGTTACCAATTAATCCGTAAGCTGCAAATTCCCATTCCGCTTCTGTTGGTAGTCGGTACTTAGGAAGTAAAATCCCATCTTCCAGTCTTACTTTTCTTTCACCATCACTATTTGGATCTAAATCGGGAAGAGGTTTGTTTACAACGCCTTCATACAATCCTAATAAATAAGCATCCGTATCAAAGAAATCATCCACCGTTTGATCCCAAGGAGTTAAATCCAGAATTTGCTCACGAACTAAGATAAACTCGTTAACTCTATCTGTTCTCCATTTACAGAAGTCATTCGCTTGAATCCAGTTTACTCCAACTACAGGGTAAAAGCTGTACGCAGGATGACGGAAATAATATTCTACGTAAGGTTCATTGTAAGCCAATCTATCTCTCCATACTAAAGTATCAGGGAGTGCTTTTTTTACAATTTCAGGATAATCCAGAAGGTAGATTCTTCTTTTCCAGTGAAGGTATTCACGGTAATCTACGTTTCTTACTTCGGTTTGATCCATGTAGTAAGACGAAACAGTTACTTTTCTAGGAGTAATGTTCCAATCGTAGTTGGTGCTCTGTTCCGTTTGGCCCATTACAAATGAACCACCCTCGATCAAAACTAGCCCAGGGCCCGTTTCTTGTTCGAAATAGGGGAGGACCATGAAGGCTCCGAAATTTTTATTGTTGTATTCCCATCCTGTTGCTCCAGATCTTTGTCCGCCTGAACAAGATGCAAGAACCAACAAAAGGATTCCAACTGTACTATATGTGATATGTTTGGTATTAAATAGTTTCATAACTAAATGCTTTTTTTAGTTTCCCAATCTCGGTATATACGCTAAGGTAATTAAAAGGTTACAAAAATTTAGAAAGAAGGACAATTTACCAATCTAAATACTTTTGCTGTTGGCTTACATGGGAACTTCATTCCGAATGAAATTTCATGCGAACCGTTAGAATTTTGAATACTCAATTTAGAAGTTGTTACGTCATATGTATATCCAATTGTCCAAGCCTCCATGTGGATTCCTAGTAATACTATAAACGCATCTCTGTTTCTATACCATAACCCAACAACTGCTGGTCCTTTTTCTACAAACACACCTAAATTAATTTCTCTAAAATCTCCTTGTGCTTGAAAAACAACATTAGGCGATATAAAAGAATCGTGATGGTCATTATTAAACGGTACAATTAAACCTGCATGAGCAGTATGTTTCATCGGTAGAATGCTTTCACCTCCAAAACCCTCGTTTGGTTGAGTAATGTGGTGAGCTGAATAGCCTCCAAATATAGTTTCGCTATAAATAAGTAAACCAGCACCAAAGTCAGGTACTAACACTGTTCCTGGCTGAACTTCGCCTGTTGTGTAGATATTGCCAAACTTGCTACTAATTTGATCTCCAAAGACAAGTTTGTCCCAGTTTAAAGATTTTTGGTGGATTCCAGCCTGAACAGCAGCTCTAACCGACCATTTTCTGCCAAGGTTGATTTGATGAGCATATATTGCAGCAGCATCCATAGTAAATAAAGTACCCTGTCCTGCATTGTCATATGTAACAAGTAAACCAACTCCACCTTGTAAATGACCAGAATATTGGTCGTAAGATGCACTATAAGTTACAAATTGACCGTTCAATGCAGGCCATTCATTCCTGTAATTTAAAGCAACCCTAGGACACCTTTCAGACCCTGCAAAAGCGGGGTTTAAATAGAGTCTATTAGCGTAAAACTGAGTGAATTGTGCATCTTGAGCAATGACCTTGTCTGAGCTGAAAATGCCCATAATAGTGACTAGTAAAAACAAGAAAAGAAAATTCTTAAACATGCAATAACAATTGTTTGACCTGTATCAAAAATACGAATTATTACTAAACTACACTTAAAAAGTACCTAACTTATTGTGTCTGCAAGTATAATTATCGATAAATGACAGAAATTATCGATGAGCGACAACAATAATGATTTAAATTAGCGTTATGGCTCGACTGACAATTTGATGTAAGGTGAGTTCTGTTTTTTTAAGTTTAAAATCAAATAGGTTGATGTTTTTAAATGTTAAATTATATACGTTAATAGCGTTGCTTTTTCTGGCACAAATAGGGTATGCAGGTGAAGTTTATAATATAGACATTAAATGGTCTGCAATTGAAGAGAACGTTATTACTGACGCTGTTACACATAAATTTATTTCTTTTGAAAACGCGCAATATAATTTTGCGGACAATAAATTGCCTGTTTTTTATAAGCGCGTTGCTGTTTATGCAGGGCAGGAAACAGATTGGCATCTATCTAATGAGAATTATGTAGATGTAACTGCAGAAGAGGAAAAACTAATTAAAGCAGATTGGCTCACTGAAGAAGTGAAAATTGTTAGCAATATTGGTTATAATAGAGGGAAATCTCAAGCTTCTGTTTATTTCGTTCCTATAAGAAAGAAAAGGAACAGCAATAAGCATGAGAAACTTGTTTCTTTCGAACTTACATTAACAACTATAAGTGTTTCTAATGTAAAACCTAAGAGTATTCTTAAAAGTTTCACGGGATCGTCGGTTTTAACCAATGGATCTTGGTTTCGGGTGGGTGTAACGTCCAACGGGGTTTATCAGATGGATTATGATTTCTTAAAATCTAATGGTGTTGATGTGGATAATATTAATCCCAGACTTATTCAAGTTTATGGTAATGGGGCCGGAATGCTGCCTAAAAAGAATTCAGATCCGAGAAAAGACGATTTACTAGAGAACGCAATTTATGTGGAAGGTGAAAATGATGGTGTTTTTGACAAAGAAGATTTTGTTCTCTTTTATGGTGAGGGGCCAAACGAAGTTGTGTTTGACAAAGACTCTTTAAGTTACTCTCATATAACACATTTATATAGCGACTCCTCTTATTATTATGTTACCTATGGTTCTGGTTTCGGAAAAAGACAGGATACGCTTCAAAGTTCTGCGCTGCAAGTTACCCATTCGGTAAATTCATATGACGATTTTATCGTTCACGAATTAGATGCAGTTAATGTGTTGAAGTCTGGTGATGAGTGGTTGGGTGAGTTTTTTGATATTACAGAGAATTATAATTTTAATTACAGTATTGCTAACGTTGATACAACGGGGTTATCGCATCTATATGCACGATGTGCGTTAAACTCTACCATTGAAAGTTCTTATGATATAACGGTTAACGGAACAAATACTATAACTACTATTGTTAAAGAAATAATTCCTCTTTTTTACACTTCGTATTACAATGAAGGGATTGCAAGTTTTGATTTTAACGCAACCAATTCAATAAATCTCGCATTTCAGTATAATAAGTCAACCTCTACTTCAGTTGCATATCTTGATTATTTTGAACTTACCATCCGCCGGTTTTTATTAATGGATGGCTCGCAATTGCCTTTTATGGATGGTTTATCTGTAGATAGTGGCAATGTAGCTGAATATGCAATAGGAGGTTTTTCTAATACCACTACAGTATGGGATGTAACTAGTCCCAGTGATGTGAAATTACAAGTAGGTGTTTTGTCTGGTTCCGATTTTACTTTTAGTTCAAGTGCCAATTCCTTAAGGAAATATATTGCTTTTGACGCATCTGATTATATGGTGCCTGCATATATTGGATCGGTGGAGAATCAAAACTTACACGGACTGTCTAACAAAGAGATGATCATTGTTTGCCATCCCGATTTTTTATCTGAAGCAGAAAGGTTGGCAGATTATCATCGTGATCGGGATAATTTAAGCATTCACATTGTTACGCCTCAACAGATTTATAATGAATTTTCGTCGGGATCGCAAGATGTTGTGGCGATTAGAGATTTTATTAGAATGTTTTATGAAAGAAGTAATTATCAATTACCTCTTTATCTATTGTTATTTGGTGAAGGCTCGTTTGATAATAAAAACAGAATTCCAGGTAATAATAATTTCATTGTTTCATATGAATCTCCAGAATCGGCTATCCCAACACAATCGTATGTGTCTGATGATTATTTTGTTTTTCTCGATTCGAATGAAGGCGTTTGGAACAGATTTGATGCAGATTATTTAGATGTGGGTATAGGTCGAATTCCTGTGAGTACATTATATGACGCCACCAATGTTGTAAACAAAATCCTGAATTATCATACTTCGTCAACAACTGGCAAATGGAGGAATATTGTTGCGGTTACAAGTGACGATGAAGATGGTAATATTCATGTTAATCAAGCTGAAACGTTATCTGGAATAATTGCCGACTCTGGCAGTTTATATAATATCGACAAGATTTATTTGGATGCGTTTCTTCAAATTACTACTTCAAATGGCGATTTGTATCCAGATGCAACAATCGCTTTTAATGAAAGAATGAAGGAAGGGGCTTTGTTTATTAATTACACTGGCCACGGTGGCGAATTGGGTTGGACAGATGAGAATTTTGTTCAAACATCTGATATCAATAGTCTCGAAAACGTTAACAATTTGCCTCTTTTTGTTACAGCAACTTGTGAGTTCTCTAGATGGGATGACCCAACGAGGGTTTCGGCAGGAGAATTTGTGCTGTTGAATCCTGTAGGTGGAGGAATCGCTTTGTTTACAACGGTGAGATTGGTGTTTTCGTCGCCTAATTTTATTTTGAACAAGCATTTTCTCCGACATGTATTTGAAAAAGTGGATGGTAAACATCATCGTCTTGGCGATTTAATTAGGATAACTAAAAATGAGATGTCTCCAGGGGTTAACCATCGAAACTTTACCTTGTTAGGTGATCCTGCTTTAACGTTGGCGTATCCTGATTATAATGTAATTACCGAACAATTAAATGGAATTGCTGTTGATAGCGCCGACACTATTAGGGCTTTAAGTGCTGTTACCATTAAAGGGTATATAGCTGACGATAATGGTGTAAAAGTTACAGATTACAATGGTTTGCTATATCCTACCTTTTTCGATAAAGTAACTGAATTGTCCACTTTGGCAAACGATAAATACAGTGTTATAAGAGCATTCGAAATGCAAAACGAAATCGTATACGATGGAAAGGTTAGCATTGATAGTGGTGCCTTCTCTTTTACTTTTGTAATTCCGAAGTCTATTAAACCTGCATATGGAAATGCAAAAATGAGCTATTATGCTACAAATGGACAATTAGATGCTGCTGGACATTATTCTGATTTTATTTTGGGAGGAATTGATACAACTGCAGCAGGAGACGATGTAGGGCCTGAAATACAATTGTATATAGGCGACGAAAAATTCCAATCAGGAGATGTTATATCGGGCGATTTGATTTTATATTCTGAATTGTTTGATAGTAGCGGAATCAACTTGGGAACAGGAATTGGTCATGATATAAGAATTATTATAGATGGGGATGAGAGCAATCCTGTAATTCTTAATTCGGAATACGAGCCAGAAGTAGATTCATATCAAAAGGGTCGTATTGTATATACATTACCTGATTTAGGAGTTGGAGATCATACAATAGAAATAAAGGCTTGGGATATTCATAATAACTCGACAAATTTAGAAATAGAATTTGTATTAATAGAAGAAGTTGTAGAAGACTTTGCGATAACGCATGTGCTAAATTATCCTAATCCGTTTACCACAAATACATCTTTTTCTTTCCAACATAATAGACCAGGTGAGATTTTGGATATAGAAATTCAAATATTCACCATGTCGGGATTATTGGTTAAGTCATTGGTAATAAGTCGAAAAGCGAATGGCTTGGGCATTGATGGCGTGAATTGGGATGGTTTAAATAACTACGGAGAAAAAATAGGTAAGGGTGTATACGTTTATCGCATTAAAGTGCGTTCAGAGGATGGTTCGGCGCTAGACCAATTTGAGAAACTAGTACTATTAAATTAATGTAGCTTTAAAAACTATTTCAACTTATATTTGTTATCCTAAAAATGAAAAGAAGAATATTAAAAATATCAAGCATCTGTGCATTTGCAACAAGTCTATTAATAGGCAGTGTTAGTGCACAAAGTTCTTCGCAATTAAGCATTGCTCAAATAGCGGGTCAGCTAAATGTAATTACGCCAGCAGTACCTTTGTTATTAATTTCGCCTGATTCAAGAGCTTCGGCACTTGGAGACGCAGGAGTTGCTTCAACGGCAGATATCAATTCGTTGCATTGGAACGCAGCAAAAATGGCCACTTTAGATAAGGAAATGGGCTTTTCTGTTTCGTACACACCATGGTTAAGAGAATTAGTTGACGATATTTATTTGGCTTATTTAAGTGGATATAAAAAACTCGACAAGAATTCTGCAGTTGGGATCTCTCTTAGATACTTTTCGCTTGGTAAAATAGATTTTACTGGATATAATGGAGAGTCTTTAGGAAGTGCAAATCCAAATGAATTTGTTGTAGAAGCAGGTTATGCTCGAAAATTAGGAAGGCGTCTTTCTGGTGGATTTACCGGTAAATTTATTTATTCTAATCTTACACAAGGGCAGGGTGTATCAGGCGGTTCTTCTGCGGGTATTACAGGTGCTACAGATGTATCTGTATATTGGTTAAACGAAGATTTAAAAATAAGCAAACGAGATGTTGCCTACGGAGTTGGTTTAAATATTTCGAATATTGGTGGGAAAATCTCCTACACAGAATCTGGTCAAAGAGGATTTTTACCAATTAACTTTAGAATAGGAAATTCTCTTAAAGCGGAGCTAGATGAGTACAATACAATCGAATTTCTTTTAGATTTCAATAAGCTGCTCGTTCCTACACCACCTACCTATACATCCGATTCTACTTTTGAAGGGTACAGTAATGATGTTGGGGTAGCACAAGGCATAGTTCAGTCGTGGTATGATGCACCAGGAGGGTTTAAAGAAGAGTTGAACGAATGGACAATCTCTACAGGAATAGAGTATTGGTACGACAAGCAATTTGCTGTGAGAGCAGGTTATTTCTACGAAAATGAATTTAAAGGAAATAGAAAGTACCTTACATTGGGTGCTGGTTTACAGTATAGTGTGTTTAATATCGATTTTAGTTATTTGGTACCGGCATATTTAAATCGAAATGCAATTGGAGGTAATCATCCTTTGAAAAACACATTAAGATTCACATTGATTTTCAACTTTGAACAAGCTAAAAGCGCTTCTAAGGATACTGCTAAGTGAAAATTAGAATAGGTTATGGATTCGATGTCCATCAATTAAGAGACAATCATCCGTTCTGGCTGGGAGGAATAAAATTAGAACATCATAAAGGGGCATATGGACATTCCGACGCGGATGTTTTGATTCATGCAATTTGCGACGCTATACTTGGCGCATTGAATAAAGGGGACATAGGTCAGCAGTTTCCTGATACATCAGACGAGTTTAAGGGAATCGACAGTAAAATATTGCTTAAAAGAGTTGTCGATTTGATGCGTTCGGACGGATTCGAAATTGAGAACATCGATAGCACCGTTTGTTTACAATCGCCTAAAATAGGTGGTATTATTGGTGAGATGAAAAAGGTACTAAGCGATGTAATGGGAATTAGCATAGACGATTTATCTATTAAGGCCACAACAACAGAAAAATTAGGCTTTGTTGGCACCGAAGAGGGCATTTCTGCACATGCCGTTGTGCTTTGTTCTAGATAATTTTCCTAAAGAGGAAATTCAGCACCAAATCAGAAACTTTATTTTATATATTTAGGTATTATATATTTGAATAAGAAAACGCTATTTAAGCCTATGGCAAAAACAAAATTTACAAAGGAAACCTACCTTCAGTGGTATGAAACAATGTTGCTCTTTCGACGATTCGAAGAAAAAGCCGGTCAGTTGTATATCCAGCAGAAAATCAGAGGGTTTTGTCATCTTTATATAGGGCAAGAGGCACTGCTTGCAGGAGCAATTTCTGCTACAAAAAAAGATGACAACATGATTACCGCATATCGTAATCACGTTCATCCCATCAGTAAAGGTGTTGAACCAAAATATGTGATGGCCGAACTTTTTGGGAAGGTTACTGGATGTTCTAAGGGAAAAGGTGGTTCGATGCACATGTTTTCTAAAGAATTTCACTTTTTTGGCGGACACGGCATTGTGGGTGGTCAAATTCCTTTAGGAGCTGGCATAGCATTCGCAGATAAATACAAAGGCACTAACAATATAACGTTATGTTATATGGGTGATGGCGCAACGCGTCAGGGTTCTTTCCATGAAACCTTGAACATGGCCATGACATGGAAGTTACCTGTGATTTTCATTATCGAAAATAATCATTACGCAATGGGAACGTCTGTAGAAAGAACTTCTAACGTAACCGATTTATACAAACTAGGGCATGCTTACGAAATGCCAAGTTATGCTGTTGATGGAATGAGTTGCGAGGCCGTTCATGACGGAGTTAGCGAAGCTGCTACTCGGGCAAGAAAAGGTGATGGACCAACTTTGATAGAAATCAATACCTACAGATATAAAGGGCACTCCATGTCGGATCCTGCAAAATACAGAACTAAGGAAGAAGTTGAATCCTACAAGGCTCAAGATCCGATCGCTCAAGTTTTGGAAACAATTGAAAAGAATAAATACGCAACGAAAAAGGAACTTGAAAAAATTCAAGAAAGAGTTGCTGATACGGTAAAAGGGGCGGTTGAATTTGCGGAGGAATCTCCATTCCCTCGCCCCGAAGAATTATTTGAAGATGTTTACAAAGAGGAAAATTATCCTTTTATAACGAGTTGATACCAACCTAAAAAATGGCTGAAGTAGTTTTAATGCCCAAATTAAGTGACACCATGACCGAGGGCGTGGTGGCTGAATGGATTAAGAAAATTGGTGACGAGGTAAAATCTGGCGATATTTTAGCTGAGATTGAAACCGACAAGGCTACCATGGAATTCGAATCTTTCTATGATGGATATTTATTATATATTGGAGTGGATAAGGGTGGAAAGGCACCAGTTGATTCTATTCTTGCAATTATTGGTGATAAAGATGAGGATGTTCAGGCGCTAATTGACGAGCACAACAAGCCAAAAGTAGAAGAGCTAGTTGAAGAAGAAAAGGCTGCACCAGTTGTTGAAGAAAAGGCTAAAGCTGAGCGAAATACAGTGTCTCAAAGCGAAGCTCAGAAAGCTGCCTCAATTACTTCGAGCGGAAGAATAAAATCGTCTCCTTTAGCAAGAAAATTGGCTGAAGAAAAAAATATTGACTTGCGCAATGTGCAAGGAACAGGAACGGGCGGAAGAATTGTAAAAAGCGACATTGATAATTATCAAGGTGGTGGTGCAATGGCGCCTGCGTTTGTTGGAACCGAATCTTTTAGAGAAGTTGCCGTTTCTCAAATGAGAAAAGTAATTGCTTCGAGATTGGGCGAAAGTAAATTCACAGCGCCTCATTTTTACCTTATAGTTAAGGTGGAAATGGACAAAGTAATTGATGCTAGGAAGGCGATTAAAGAAATGACTGATGTTAAAGTTTCTATTAACGATTTAGTTATTAAAGCATCTGCGAGAGCTTTAAGAGAGCATCCATCTGTAAATTCTTCTTGGAGAGGCGATGTAATTCGTTTTAACGATCACATTCATATTGGTGTTGCTGTGGCTGTAGAAGATGGCTTGTTGGTACCTGTAATTAGGTTTGCTGATGGTAAAACGCTTTCTCAGATCTCTTCGGAAGTGAGAAGTTTGGCTGGAAAAGCAAAAGAGAAAAAATTACAACCTGAAGAATGGGAAGGCAACACGTTTACCATTTCGAATTTAGGGATGTTCGGTATCGAAGAATTTACCGCAATTATTAATACACCAGATGCTGCTATTTTAGCAGTTGGTGGCGTTAATGAAGTGCCTGTGGTGAGAGACGGGCAGGTGGTTTCAGGTAACGTAATGAAGTTAACTTTGTCGTGCGATCATAGAGTAATTGATGGAGTAACGGGTTCGATTTTCTTAAATAAAATCAAAAAATTATTAGAGAACCCAGTAGTGCTGCTTGGACAAAACGCAATTTAATGCACAACTTATATGGCAAAAAAAATTGCCTTTGTAGTCAACCAAGGTTCTAGACCAAACAGAAATATTAACTACGAGCAAATCATTTTTAATTCCTCTGGAGACGATGCTACTATTGTTTTCTGGGAGAATATTCATCAAGTTGCAAACGATGTTGCAAAGCTGATAGAAGAGGGTTTTGAAATAATTGCAGCAATCGGGGGTGATGGTACCATTAGTTACATTACTGGCTTGGTAGTTAATACAGATGTTGCACTTTGCGTGATACCAATGGGTTCGGGCAATGGATTGGCAAGGCACCTCGGAATTCCTTTACAAATAGAGAATGCGTTAGCGTTATTGCAAAATAGTAAAATCATTGAAATAGATGCTGTAAGTATTAACGGACGAAAGTTTTTCTGCACTGCTGGTGTAGGGTTTGACACTCATTTGGGTAACATTTTTGCCAACTCTAAAGAAAGAGGTTTTGCAACCTATGTTAAACTATCCATCAGAGAATTATTCAGTTTTAAATCAAAAAAATATAAGATCAAGATTGGCGATAAGATTGAAGAAGTAGAGGCGTTTTTGATTTCTATTTGCAATTCGGCTCAATATGGAAACGATGTTTTTATTGCGCCTCAGGCCAATATCTCCGATGGAATTGCCGATGTTGTAGTACTTAAACCATTCAGCTTTTTTCAGTCACTTTATATATTTTATCTCCTTAAAACGGGCAAGATTCAAGATTCTAAGTATATTCAAACCTACAAAGGAAAAGTGGGCGAAATAACCTTTGAAGGACAAGATGTAGTTCATTTTGATGGGGAGATAGAAACGATGGGGCCTAAATTATGTTTCGAGGTAAATCCCAATTCGTTAAAGGTACTTGTTCCTAACTAAGACAAATGTCGAAAAGTATTCTAGATACACCAATAGAATTTTTGAAGGGCGTTGGCCCTAGAAAATCTGAAATGCTTAAAAAGGATTTTCGGATTTTTACATTTGCCGATTTTATTTCTTTTTATCCTTTTAGATATGTCGATAGATCGAAGTTTTACCGCATTGATGAGGTGAAATCTGACGCGGCGTACGTTCAAGTGATCGGACAAATTACTTCATTTACTAAAGTTGGAAAAGGCAGGGTTAAAAGATTAGTGGCAACTTTTGCTGATCCTTCTGGTGCAATAGAATTG
This sequence comes from Flavobacteriales bacterium, assembly GCA_013214205.1. GTDB lineage: Bacteria > Bacteroidota > Bacteroidia > DT-38 > DT-38 > DT-38. The sequence continues at coordinate 9,035 of JABSPQ010000134.1, read as the reverse complement.
GTTTGGTTTAAGGGGGTAGATTGGATTTCGACGAATTTAAAAAGGAACAAAGATTACATATTATTTGGGAAGCCAACCATTTTTAATCGTAAAATAAATATCGTTCATCCCGATTTGGATTTGGTTGAACCTGGCAATAAAGCTACCACAACTAAATTACAGGCCATATACTCATCTACCGAAAAACTATCAGCATCTGGGCTTAATAGTAAAGGGATTTGGAATGTTCAGAAGGCTTTATTACCGCGAATAATTGATGAAATTTATGAGACGCTTTCGGATGAGGTTATTTCAAGTTTGAAATTGATCTCCAGAAAAGAAGCCATCAAGAACATTCATTTTCCTGAAAATATAGAGATGCTGAATAGGGCGGAATTCAGATTGAAATTTGAAGAGCTTTTCTTTGTCCAGTTACAAATGATTCGATTAAAAATTACTCGAGTTAGAAAGCTTAAAGGATTTAAATTCCCAACCGTCGGAAATAGTTTTAATAAATTTTACAAGGAGCAATTGCCTTTCGAATTAACAAATGCTCAGAAAAAAGTAATTAAAGAAATTAGAACAGACTTGGCCCAAGGCATGCACATGAACCGATTGTTACAAGGTGATGTGGGGAGTGGTAAAACAATTGTTGCTGTTTTAATAATGCTTTTAGCTATCGATAATGGCTTTCAGGCGGCGTTAATGGCACCAACAGAAATATTAGCGAATCAGCACAACGTTGCGATAAAGGAGATGTTAGAGGAGCTAGGTCTTAAAGTTGGTTTACTTACAGGTTCTGTTAAAAAAGCACAAAGAAAAATTCTACATGAACAGTTGGAAAGTGGTGAAATCAATGTGTTGATTGGTACGCATGCACTGATTGAGGATAAGGTTGTTTTCAAGAACTTGGGCTTGGTAGTTATTGATGAGCAACATCGTTTTGGGGTAGCGCAACGCGCAAAACTTTGGAAGAAGAACGAGAATGGAATTCCTCATATATTGGTAATGACGGCTACACCAATACCGAGAACCCTTGCTATGACGTTTTATGGCGACCTAGATGTTTCGGTTATAGATGAGTTACCGCCAGGCAGAAAACCGATTAAAACAATTCATCGTTACGATTCATCTCGACTAAATATTTTCGGTTTTATGAAAACGGAGATAGAAAAGGGAAGGCAGATTTACATGGTTTATCCGTTGATTAAGGAATCTGAAAAGATGGATTACAAAGATTTGATGGATGGATACGAAAGTATTTCGAGGGCTTTTCCAATTCCTGAATATCAAATTAGCATTGTGCATGGCCAGATGAAAGCTGCGGATAAAGATTTTGAAATGAATCGATTTATCAAGGGCGAAACACAAATTTTGGTAGGTACCACTGTTATTGAAGTTGGTATAAATGTGCCAAACGCCTCGGTAATGATTATTGAAAGTGCCGAACGTTTTGGCTTACCTCAATTACATCAATTGCGTGGTAGGGTTGGCCGTGGAGCCGATCAATCTTATTGTATTATGATTACTGGGATTGCTGTTGGCGATGATGGTAAGCTAAGAATGAAAACCATGGTTAACTCTAACGACGGTTTTGAAATTGCCGAAGTGGATTTGAAATTGCGCGGTCCGGGAGATTTGATGGGCACACAGCAAAGCGGAATTATGGATTTTAAAATTGCCGATTTGGGCAGAGATGGGCAAATTGTTCAAGTTGCTCGCGATAAGGCAAATGATATTTTAAAGGACGATCCCAATCTTGCAAAGCCCGAAAATGGTATGATGGCAATAGAGTACAATGTTATAGCCAAAGGCAGAAAGGGATGGTCGCGGATTTCGTAGGTTGAAAAATCAATGATTACATAGCGTTTCCATTGCCGTCTTAAGAATGAAAATTACTAACTTGCGCCCCTATTTTACTATATAATGAAGATCTCTTACGACTGGTTAAAAGAATATATCAATTTCGATATTGATATTAATGAAGCGGCTCGAATCCTTACGGATACTGGGCTAGAAGTTGAATCTATAGAAGAAGGCGGTAGCGGCCCAGCAGATTGGGATACGCTTGTTGTTGGAGAAGTGCTAACAAAAACTCAGCACCCTAATGCAGATAGATTGTCGTGTTTAACCGTAAATGTTGGTGGCGAAGAGCCATTGGCAATTGTTTGTGGTGCACCAAATGTAGAAGCGGGGCAGAAGGTGGTACTTGCTCAGGTAGGTACTGTATTTAACGATGGGAAAGGGGATTCATTAAAAATTAAGAAATCAAAAATTAGAGGAGAGGAATCTTTTGGAATGCTTTGTTCGGAAGTTGAATTAGGTATCGGAACAGACCACAGCGGTATCATGGTTTTGGATGCGTCCATTGCAGCTGGTGCTAAAGTTGAGGATGTTGTCGAAATTAAAACTGATGGAGGTTCTGTAGAAATAGGATTGACTCCAAACAGATCGGATGCTACTTCGCACATTGGTGTTGCAAGAGATTTGGTTGCTGCCTATTCATTGAATAATTCGGCAGAATTAATTAGACCTTCTGTAGACAATTTTAAAGTTGATTCAAACGATTCGGCAATCGAAGTTATAGTTGAAGATCAAGACGCTTGCCCAAGGTATTCTGGCGTTTCTTTATCCGGAATTAAAGTAGGGGAGTCGCCAGAATGGTTGAAAAACAGGTTGATTTCAATCGGATTAAATCCAATCAACAACATTGTTGATGTAACTAATTTTGTGTTGCACGAAACAGGTCAGCCTTTACACGCTTTCGATATAGACAAAATTAAAGGAAAAAAAATAGTTGTTAAAAAACACGATGCGGAACGCAAGTTTGTAACGTTAGATTCTGTTGAAAGAACTTTAGACGTTGCCGATTTAATGATTTGCAATGAATCCGATCCAATGTGTATTGCCGGTGTTTTTGGTGGTTTAGATTCTGGTGTTTCTAGCGGTACAACTTCTATATTTATTGAGAGCGCTTATTTTAATCCTGTTACAGTTCGTAAAACGGCAAAACGTCATGGAATGAATACAGATGCTTCTTTTAGGTACGAAAGAGGCGCTGATCCAAACATTACCGTGTTTGCGCTTAAGCGAGCAGTACTTTTAATTCAAGAAATTTGTGGTGCTAAGGTAACTTCCGAAATTGTGGATGTTTATGCCAACCCTATTGCGAACGCTGAAATAGATTTCTCTTATGCTAATTGCGATAGACTAATTGGCAAGTCGATTGAAAGAGAAACGATCAAGAAAATATTTGGATTATTAGAGATTGATGTTGTTGAGGAAAACGCAGAAGGGTTAAAGGTTTCTGTGCCACCGTTTAGAGCAGATGTTTTGAGAGAGGTGGATTTGATTGAAGAGGTGCTTAGAATTTATGGGTACAACAATGTGGAAGATCCTGCTAAGATGAATTCTAGCCTAGTTGTGAGCGATCCATCGATTGATGAAGAAATTCAAAACGAAATTGCTGATTTATTGAGCAACAACGGCTTTAAAGAAATGATGTCTAATTCTCTTACAAAATCTGGTTACTATGATGGTAAGCCTGACTTTGAAGCTAGTGAGAATGTAGAGCTATTGAATCCGCTAAGTTCTGATTTAAACATCATGCGAAAATCGCTGTTGTTCGGTGGTTTAGAAGCCATTGCTTACAATATCAATAGAAAGTACGCTAACATTAAATCGTATGAGTTTGGTGCATTGTACCACAAAAGGAATGGTAAATATCAGGAGGAAAAACACCTTTCCATTTTAGCTACAGGAGATGTTGTAAATGCTTCGTGGAACGCAAAAAAAGAAAGAGTAAACTACTTTTATTTAAAAGGAATTTTGAACAGTGTTTTATCCAAATTAGGACTCGATTTAGGTTCGCTTAAAACCAAGGAATGTACATCAGGCTTGTATCAAGGTGGTTTGAATAGCCTTTATAAAAAGAGATTATTGGTTTCTATTGGTAATATTGATTCCGGTGTTTTAAAGGAGTTTGATATTGATGGAGCTGTTGTTGGAGCCGACATCAACTGGACATATTTAATGGAGGCAATAAAAGATAAATCGGTTAAGTACAAGGTGGTTTCTAAGTTTCCTGGTGCTAAACGCGATTTAGCATTGTTAATTAATTCGGAAGTTGAATTTTCGGAAGTTCAAAAGATTGCTTTAGGCGTCGATAATAATATCCTAAAGGATGTATCTCTTTTCGATGTGTTTGAAGGTGGTAATGTTCCGAAGGGAATGAAATCTTACGGGCTTAGCTTTCAGTTTCAAGACGAGAAACAAACACTTACCGATGATAGAGTAGAAGAGGTGATGAGTAAGTTGATTGATACATATCAATCAAAATTATCTGCCGAAATCAGGTAAATACAAAATAGTTTACAACACCGAATCCTTGTCAGCTATCTGAAGATTCAATTTTAATATTGAACCCATATTTCCACAATCTAGAAATTCTGGTTCATTGTAATGTTGGGCTAATTCTGTTCTTAACTGAACCACTTTTTCTGGTGTAGAAATTACGTCCTGAGTCATTACAATCATTAAATCTGTAATTCTATGCCGGCCAGCGTACAATCTTTTGGCAATTAAAGCACGTTCTTCTTTTTGGTACTGCGCAACGGTTTCGGGAGTAATGTGCGAGATGCAGAGGTCAACGTAAGCTTTGTTCTCTTTGAAAAACTGAGGCAAATACATGTTCTTCTTGCCTTCATAACATTCCTGATCAAAATCGATGGAACGAATTCGATATTGAACTGCATCGAAATCGGGAGTCATGTCAATTACAAAATTATAGGATCTCATATCTCCTAACAAACACACAAAACAGCGCTCGTTAAATTTGATGAACTCTTTCGCCACACGAATCTCGTTGATCCTTTTAGGCTTCATGTATTCTTCAATAAAATGATCGCCAGGAATACCAGCTATGTGCTCTTCTACCAGTGTGCTGCCATCAATTATATAATTGATTCTGTTAGGCGATAAAATGTGCTCGATTTCTGCACCATACACCCTAGAAGCATCGGCTGTTTTCATGTAGAAATAATCGTAATTGTCGTTAAAATTATTGATTACACGAATTCTAAACGGATTAGAATTTCCAAAAGTGCAATAATCAATTCTGTCGATAGATAAATGCTCGATAACTGAAGTATCGCCACCAGCTTGTAATTGCGCGTAAATACTGGTTAAGCCACTATTGATTTCATCCATTTCTCCGTATGGAAACATCACCGATTCCCACAAGGTATCTCGGCCTTGCTTATCAATTAAAGGCATGGAGTTTTCATACCTCAATAAATCCTCGTAGCGAACCGGAATTAAAAAAGATCGAGAATAGCCAGAAAGGTATCTGCTAAGATTCTCACTGACTTCATAATGTATTTTCTTCTTTTGGATGTCAGTCATAACCTTACTACGTAAACGTTATTCGTCTGGATATAAATTATCGGCTTTTTCGTAAGAAGTTTTAATGCCTTTGATGATGGAAGAACTAAGTCCTTGGTGCTCCATTTCGTTCAAACCAGCAATTGTACAGCCTTGTGGAGATGTTACCCCATCAATTTCCGTTTCAGGATGTCGTCCTCTTTCAAGTAACAAAGCAGCAGATCCTTTAGCTGTTTGAGCAGCCATTCTGATTGCATCGCTCGCATGAAAACCAATTTCGGTTCCTCCTTGTGCAGCAGCTCTAATTGCTCTTAAAAAGAAAGCAACACCACACGAACAAAGCGCTGTAGCACTTCTTATATATTCCTCTTCAAGTAACATCGTTTCGCCAACTAGGTCAAACAAATCCTTCGTAATCTTAATATCTACTTTTGATGCGTTGGTAATACAAATACAAGTCATAGACTCGCGGATAGCGATAGCTGTGTTTGGCATTACTCTTATAATGCGAGCCTTAGCTGGCATGTGTTCTGCGATGGCTTCGTTTTTAGCACCCGTAACCAACGAAATAATCAACTGATTTTTTACGTCAACGCTATTGCCAATATCTTTTAAAACCGCCTGAATTTGTTGTGGCAAAATGGCTAATACAATCACATCCGCATTTTTTATTGCTTCTGTATTCGACGCGCTCACGCCAAACCCTTCAGTTTTAAGGGTATCGAGTTTCTTTAAATTTCTTCGGGTAATCGTAATTTGATTAGCCTTGTGTTTCCTAGATGCTACTAAGCCGCGAGCTAGTGCCGCTCCTAAGTTGCCTCCTCCGAGAATTGTTATTTTTGTATTATTGGTTTTTGCCATTACACTATATGTTTCATTTTCTAACCGATTGAATTGCAGTTTTGAAAATTGATATGTGTAAAATTCGATAATTTGCGCCTCGCATCAAAATATGGTCAACGTTAAGTAGCATGTCTCTTTCTCTAGAAAACTTACATAAATCTAAACCAAACCTGCAAAAGCTACAGCACGATTCGTTTGTAGAGGCAGGAATAGAACTATTTGTGTTGAGATTAGATGAAATTCACCCAATTATTTCGGGTAATAAATGGTACAAACTCAAGTATAATTTAATAGAGGCCCAAAAAATTGGCAAGTTGCTCACATTCGGCGGGGCCTATTCAAATCACATTTTTGCAACTGCTTGGGCTGCTCATCAACTCGGATTAAAGTCGGTTGGGATTATTAGGGGGGAAGAAACATTGCCTTTAAATCATACGCTTTCAAAAGCAAAAGAATGGGGAATGGAGATTCATTATATTTCTAGAACTGAATACCGAAACAAAAATGACGAGGAGTTCGTTAATCTTTTGAAAGCGCAGTTTGGTGAGTGTTTTGTAGTGTCAGAAGGCGGTGCAAACGACTTGGGTGTAAAGGGTGCTGAGGAAATTTTGCAGCATACAGATCTGAGTTTTAATCATGTTGTTTGTTCGGTAGGAACGGGAGCTATGATGGCTGGAATTGTTAATTCGGTTCGAGAGGAAACTAGTGTAACTGGATATGCAAGTTTGAAAGGCGCGAGTTTTTTAAATGAAGAAGTGGCAAGGTTTCTGAAAGGTGGACATCAAAATTGGAGCATTAATTTAGATTATCACTTTGGTGGTTATGCAAAAACGACAGATATTTTGAATGATTTTATTGAAAAATTTGAATTTGATTTTGAGATTAAATTGGATAGAATTTATAATGGGAAAATGTTTTTTGGCTTGATGGAACGCATAAGGAACGGAGGTTTTAAAGCAGGTAATAAAATTGTTGCCATTCATTGTGGAGGGGGTCAAAATTAGTGCGCTAACATATTTCTGTTGAAAAGTTGGATTGTGGTAAGGCTTAACGTGTTAAAATGGTGGGTAATTTAGCATATCTTAAATTTCGAAAATTGTGAAGAGGATAATTACGGGTATTTTATTGTTGATTTCGGTTCAGGCGTTTGCTCAGAGTACCGAATATACACACGAAAATTATATTGCTAAATACAAAGACGACGCCATTAGGGAGATGTTTAGAAGTGGTGTTCCTGCTAGTATTACGTTGGCACAAGGCCTATTAGAATCTGCCAGAGGTGCTAGTTCATTGGCTCAAAATGCAAAAAATCATTTCGGAATTAAATGTCATACCGTTTGGGAAGGCCCTACTTATTACCAAGATGACGATGAAAAAGATGAATGCTTTAGAAAGTATGCAACGGTTTTAGAATCCTATAAAGATCACTCTGATTTTCTAATGAATCGTTCTAGATATGCGTTTTTGTTTGAACTTGATCCAAAAGATTACAAGGGTTGGGCTAAGGGATTAAAGAAAGCTGGCTACGCAACCGATCCGAAATACCCAGTACGTTTGATTAAATTAATTGAGGAAAACAATCTTTATCAGTTTGATAACGCTGAATTGGCTGTAGTAAAAAAAAAAGAGTCTCCAGTGATAAACTCAGCAACAGAGCCAATAATCGATCCGATAGCAGAGGAAGTGCTAGAGCCGATAGTAGATCAAAAAGCAAACCAACCAGGGCTGTAGCTCCCGAAGTAGTTAGCCAACCTGAGGCTGATAATATTCCTCCAACAAGTAGCGCAGACGCGCATACAGTCAAAATAAGAAATAAGATTAAGTCGATTGTGGCGTTGGATGACGACTCACCGAAAAAAATTGCTAACCTAATGGAGATGGGGCTTTGGCAAATTTACAAGTACAACGATCTTAAAAAAGGTGACAGATTTGTAAAAGGACAAATTGTTTATTTAGAGCCTAAAAAAAACAAGGGAGAAATTGATTTTCATGTTATAAAACGAGGTGATACTTTGTATGCTATTTCTCAGCAGTACGGTGTGAAATTGAAGAAGCTGCAAGAATTAAATTCGCCTAAAGCAATTGGTGCAAGAGGACAGAAGAAGATTTATTTGAGGTAGAATTTAAGTGTCAAATGTGAAATTTCAAGTCTGAACTTTATTCTTATTTAACACTTTCTACTTAAAAAGGTCTTTTGTACAACACCATCTCCGCTATTTATTTCCAAAACATATTGCCCTTTGGGTAAGTGAGAAGCATCTATGGTTTCATATTGATGTCCTGCACTTTGTTTTATGCTTTGAAATAGTACAGTTTGCCCCAACATATTTACTATTGAAATTTCAACATTGGAACTTCCTTTTAAATAATACTCAATATTTATCTCGTTGATTACTGGATTGGGATAAAGCGTAAATTGATTGTTTAAGGTAATTGACTCCTTGATTCCAACACCTTCAAAAGGAACGGCACATGCAGCAACTGAAGCAATTGATAACTGCGAGAGCATTTTGAAATAAGGCAAATCATAGTATTCTACAAGGTCGTTTGGGGTATGATAATAGGGGTTGCCATCGTCGTCGAAATCTTCGATGATAAGCACTGCACTGATGCCTTCATCCCAAAAGGAAGCATGATCACTATAAGTCTCACCGGGGTTTCAGCCCCCTAGTTAATCAGGCATAATTATATTAATAAATCTATAATTTTGAATGATGGAAAAGAGAAAATTCACCAAAGAAGAGAAACTTGGGATTATCAAAGAAGTTTCGGAACATGGGTTGAAATCAACTTTAGAAAAGCATAGCCTCTATGCGGCGAGTTATTATTCC
>JABSPQ010000133.1 GCA_013214205.1 Flavobacteriales bacterium | reverse complement strand
TATCCCTAATTCTATTGCTATTGCAGGCACATTACCTCTTGCTTCTGCTAGTGCTACTGCCTTCTCTTTGAAAGCAGAATCAAATGTTCTTCGTTTTTCCATTTTGTAAAGTTAATAATGGTGACATTCTCTTAACTAACTCTCCACTCAAATGTAGCAAGTCCAGAACGGAATTAAATATCAAAAGATTAAGGAGTCGGATTCTTTTATTACCATTAAGCTTAATGAAGATTTCGATAACTACATCTTTGAGGTAGAAGATAATGGAGTAGGATTAGCCGAATTTGAACAGGATTTGATTTTTGATATGTTTTATCGCTCGGATAATACAGTTGAAACTGTTGAAAGCACTGGTTTGGGAATGTATATTGCGAAAGAAAGTGTTGCAAAATTGAACGGCGAAATATCTCTTACTTCAACTTTACATGTAGGCACTATTTTTAAAATAGTGTTGCCAAAAATCAGGGTGCTTTCTGTTATGCCTTAATTGTAGAATATTTATTTGTCCACAACTATTTTCCTGCTTAACGAATAACCTTCCATTTCTATCGTATATAAATATACGCCGGCAGTAACGTTAGTAGCGTCAAATGTTACCTCGTGCATTCCCTTTGTCATGTTTTTATCTGCAACTACTTTAATCAGGTTTCCCAATAAATCATACACCTGTATTTTAACTGTTCCTGCTTCTCTTAAATTAAAGTGAATAATGGTTTGCTCCTTAAAAGGATTAGGATAGTTGTAAAGCACAAAGTCGTTTGGAGCTGCCATTTCGTTAATAGCCAAATAACAAGTACTGTCGCACCAGTCGTAGCGAAATGCCCTGTAGCTATTGCTGCCTTCGAGCGGGCTTAATGTTAAATTGAACACAACAGTACCATCTGGCTTTACTTCACTCACGTTAACACTATTTACATTCGATCTGCCCCAGTCAATTAAAGTATTGCCATTGTCGAGACGTTGTACGCTCCCATAAATGTCCGATACTGGCACAGTAGCTTCTGTTTGCTGCCACACAAGCGTAGCCGTTTTAGCAACCTCGTCTAACTCGTATTCTACCGCACGAGGCATATTGTCGGTATAATGTGCATTGTCGAAAATTGTAATGTTGCCATTGGCAATTCTTCTCGCATCGTGTTGCGAAGAAAACTTTAGATCGTCATTTATGAATTCGAAGTCGTTACTTTTCCCTCCTAATCTCCAAATAATTTCTCCAGTAGTAAAGTCAATCTTGGTTATTTCATCCATGTTTCTGAAAGAAAGTAACAGGTTGTTATCACTGTCAACTTCTATAGAATTACAGTGGAAAGGCTTAAGGGTGCGTGTTGCCGTAAGGTCTTCATGAACCGTTTCTGTAATCTTAAAATGATCGGATGTTCGCCATTGAAAAAGAACATTTTTAGTGGTTTTATCAATCTCCTGAATCATATGTTCTACCACCCTTACGCCTTTTTGCCCTCCTGTTACAACAGTATCCATATCTACCAACGGATTGTTCCAGCCAATTAATAAGGCATTTCCATTTGGCAAAATTTGAATGTCGTGAATATCCGTAAGGTATCCATTTCCAGCAGCGAACGAGTCTACAATGGAGTACGTCGAATCCATTATATAGAACTTGCCATCATCTGCATATTCAAAGTACGACAAACTGCCATCTGGCTGCTTCTTAAAATCAAATCCAAGGTTGTCGAGCAAACGGAAGAAGACTGGTGTTCCTTCGTTGTTGGTGATAATCAGAGACTTAGAAGAGCCCATTACATTCCCGTTCAAAAACAATACCCCCTCGGCTGTTGTGTCGTATTTATGTACCACAACAGGAGGGTAAAAAAAAGGAACAGCTTTTTCGATAGCAGGTTGTTCGGCACCTTCCTCTGGGTCTCGTATGAAATTCATATCAGATCTACAAACGTTAAAAGAGATAGAGCTCGTTCCAAGTAAGTTTTCCCCATTTTTAATTTTAAGGTCGATGCAATCTCCAAATTTAAAATCTTCGTTAGGCTCAATTAAAATGGTTTTGTTGTTGTTGTAAAACAGCACTTCGAATGCATAATTTTTATTGATTCCCGAAAGTTGGAATAATTCGTCTTTTATCATCTCTTGATCAACGCTTTGGTTTACTTTGATGATGACATTGGTACTTAGTGAGTTATTAACAGAATTTTGAACTGGCGATTGATAAATAAGCTCGTTTATTTGAGCAAAAGAACTGGTTGTTATTAAATGGAATAGAACCAATAAAGAGAAAAAAAAGAAGTATTTATTACGGTCAATCATTCTTGTAAAAAAGCAAAGTTGTTACGTTTGATATCAGCTAAATGCCGAAAGTTTAAAGGTAAATAATTAGTGCTAGATTTTTTAGATAAAAAAACCAGTAAAAAACATCAGAACAATTGAACTGTATGATTAAATTTGCGAACTTTTTAATTAAAACAAGCATTATAATATAGTAGTCAAATTATGGCAAAGAAAACATTAGTATTGAAATTTGGAGGAACATCGGTAGGCACTCCAGAGAATATCAAGAAGATTCATGATATTGTTGCTAACAGAAAAGGCACTGTTGCCGTAGTCGTTTCAGCATTTGGTGGCTTAACAGATCAATTGATTGGTGCAGCTACTTTGGCTTCTCAAGGAGATGAGAGTTACGTTGAGATTTTAGAGAAATTAAAAGCAAGACACCTTGATGCTATTGAGAATTTAATAAAAGGAAAAACTAAGAAAAGAGTTGTTGAAAGAGTTACCCTTCAAATCTCCAGATTAGAGAAAGTACTTTACGGAGTATTTTTAACAAAAGAATTAACGCTTAAATCAAAAGATTTTGTTTTAAGCTTTGGTGAACGTCTTTCTGCCAACATTGTATGCGAGAGTTTTATTAGCGCAGGGGTTTCAACAGATTATTTGAATGCGGGAAGAATTATTAAGACAGACAATACATTTGGCGACGCAGTTGTAAACTATCCTAAAACAAATAAACTTGTAAAGGCGTATTTTAAGTCGAATAAAAACCTTCAGATTGTAACCGGGTTTATTTCAAGTACAGACGACAATGAAACTACTACTCTTGGACGTGGCGGTTCCGATTTAACTGCTTCTATTATTGCTGCGGCAATTGATGCGGCCGAATTACAAATTTGGACGGATGTAGATGGTATGATGACAGCTGACCCACGAAAGGTGGCAGATGCTTTTACTATTAAGGAAATGACCTATGCTGAGGCTATGGAACTTTCGCACTTTGGTGCTAAAGTGGTTTTTCCAGCTACCATTCTTCCGGTAATGAAAAAGAATTTACCTATTTGGGTAAAGAACACTTTTAATCCTGATGGCAGAGGAACTTTAATTGGAAACATTGCGACACAAAACAGGTTTGTAAAAGGAATCTCTTCAATTGATGATGTTTCTATTATTAGTATAAACGGAATTGGTATTGCTAACCTCAGAGGGTTTTTAAGTAAAGTGTTTGGAGCTTTAGCGAGTAGAGATATTCCAATTACTTTAATTTCTCAAGCGTCGCCCGAAAACTTAATAACACTTACAGTTAGTACAAAAGATGCTAAATCGGCAAAAGATGCAATAGAAGAAGGATTAAGAGAAGAGATTGCATCCGGCTTAATTGATAAGGTGATTTTAGAATCGAACCTTTCAATTGTAACTGTAGTTGGAGAGAATATGCGAAACATTCCTGGTGTTTCTGGTAATCTTTTTGCTTCTATGGGTAAAAATGGCATTAATGTTAGAGCGATTGCTCAGGGGTCTTCAGAGAGAAATATTTCGGCTGTAATTCAGAGTAAACACTTAATTAAAGCATTGAATGTAATTCACGAAAACTTTTTCTTATCACCATCCATCACCGTTAATCTTTATTTAGTTGGAGTAGGTACGATTGGAAAAACGTTGTTAGAGCAAATTCGATTACAGAACGCATTCTTAGAAAAAAATCACGGAATCAGCATTAATTTAATTGGTGTGGCCAATAGCCGTAAAATGGTTTTGAATGCAGATGGCATTGATTTAGATAAGTGGGATGCCAAACTGAAGGCTTCTAAAACTAAAACGGATATGGATGTGTTTGTTGAAAAAATGAAAGAATTCAATATTCGCAATTCAATTTTTATTGATTGTACAGCTAACGCGGATGTTCCTAAATGGTACCATCAAATATTAGATGCTAGTATTTCTATTGTTGCGGCAAACAAGGTAGCTTGTTCTAGTGCATATGAGATCTACGATGACTTGAAAAAAATTGCTGCTAAACGTGGTGTTCGTTTCTTGTATGAAACCAACGTAGGTGCTGCATTGCCAATTATTCAAACAATGAATGATCTGGTTAAGAGTGGTGATAAAATCATTAAGATAGAAGCTATTTTATCAGGTACATTAAACTTCGTTTTCAACACATTGTCTAAAGATTACAAAATGCACGATGTTGTTAAAGAAGCACAGGAAATGGGTTATTCTGAGCCAGATCCAAGAATTGATTTAACTGGGGTAGATGTTAGCAGAAAGATTTTAATTCTTTGTAGAGAGCTAGGTTTAAAGATGGAATTGAAAGACATTGAAATCTCTAACTTTTTACCAAAAGAAGCCGTAAAAGCAAAAACGCTAAATGACTTCTGGAAAGTGCTTAAGAAATACGACAACCATTTTGAAGATGAAAGGTTAAAGACTGAAAAGAAAGGCAAACGTCAAAAGTATTTTGCCCAGTACTCTAAAGGAAAAGCTAAAATTGGTTTGGGTGAGTTTGGTCCAGAGCATCCTTTTTATAATATTGCAGGGAGCGATAACATTGTGTTGTTTACAACGGAACGTTACAAAGCTCAACCATTAATTATTCAAGGAGCAGGAGCAGGAGCAGAAGTAACGGCTGCTGGTGTGTTTGCAGAAATTATTAAAATTGCTAATCTATAGATTTTGAGCGATAGTATTAAAGTATATATTCCGGCAACTATTGCCAATGTAGCATCTGGTTTTGATGTACTAGGAATGGCTATTGATGAGCCTGGAGACGTTGTGGTAGTTCGTAAAACGACTACTCCCGGAATTGTAATAAAAAATACGCTGCCGCAATATAATTTGCCTACCAATCCTGCCGAAAATACTGCAGGAGTTTCTTTGATGGCTTATTTAAAAACGATTGAGTCTGACCAAGGCTTTGAGATAGATATTTTAGAGAAAGTTAATCCAGGCGGAGGCATGGGGTCTAGCGCTGCTAGTGCTGTGGCAAGTGTTTTTGCGGCTAACAAATTAATGGGAAGTCCGCTTGCCGACGAAGAACTGTTGCCTGCAGCCTTGGAAGGAGAGCAGGTTGCATCTAAGGCAATTCACAACGATAACGTTGGACCTGCTTTGTTGGGCGGAATTGTATTGACTACGTCTTATGTTCCTTTAAGGGTAATTAAAATTACTCCTCCAGACGATTTGGTTTGTGTGGTTGTTTATCCGCACATGAAATTGAATACAGCGGATTCTAGACAAGCTTTACCTCCAAGTTATACCATGCATCAAGCAACTGAACAATCAGCGAATCTTGCTGGTTTGGTTGCAGGTTTAATTAATTCTGACTACGAATTAATTAGAGATTGCTTGGTTGATGTATTGGCTGAACCATATAGGAAAAAATTGATTCCTGGATTTGATGAGGTAAAATCTGCGGCACTGGAAAATGGCGCTTTGGGTTGTAGTATTTCTGGTGCAGGCCCTTCAATTTTTGCATTAACCAACGATTATGATGTTGCGGTTAGGGTGATGGAAGCAATGAAAGTGGAGTTCGGTAAAGGTGGTTTAGACACGGATGGTTACGTTTCTAAAGTAAACGCCGACGGACCAAGAGTATTAGATTAAAAAAACAAGCAATGAAGTATTATAGTACCAATAGGGAAGTTGACGAAACTAGCCTTAAAGAAGCCGTTTTAAAAGGTTTGGCAGACGACAAAGGTTTATATATGCCCGAAACGATTGGCAAATTACCACAGTCTTTTTTCGATAATCTTGGCAATCTTTCGTTGCAAGAAATCGCTTTCGAAGTTTCTAAACTTTATGTTGATGGCGAAATTCCAGACAATGAGCTAAAGGCATTGGTAGACGATGTAATGTCGTTTGAGATTCCCGTTGTTAACGTTGAGAAAAATCTAAATACATTAGAATTGTTTCATGGCCCAACATTGGCTTTTAAAGATGTAGGAGCAAGGTTTACTTCTAGATTAATGGGGTATTTCTTGAAAGACGACGATAGAGAAATTCGAATTTTAGTTGCCACATCTGGTGATACAGGTGGTGCTGTTGCAAGTGGTTTCTTTAACGTACCCAATATTAGCGTTACTATCCTTTATCCAAAAGGTAAGGTAAGCGACATTCAAGAAAAGCAATTAACAACTTTTGGTGGCAACATAGAAGCGGTTGAAATTGAAGGCACATTTGATGATTGTCAGCGTTTGGTTAAAGAAGCGTTTTTGGATAAAGAGATTACAGATAAAATTAATTTGTCCTCTTCTAATTCTATCAACATTGCAAGATTGATTCCTCAGTCGTTTTATTACTATTATGCCTACGGACAATTAAGCAAAGAAGACAGAGCTAAGGGCGTGGTATTTTCTATTTGTAGCGGAAACTTCGGACACATTACAGCGGGTTTGATGGCTAAAAGAACAGGTTTACCAATTGATAAATTAGTTGCTGCAACTAACATCAACGATATGGTGCCTCAGTATTTAGAAACGGGAGTTTATAATGCACGGCCTTCTTCGGAAACCATTTCTAATGCAATGGATGTTGGCGACCCAAGTAACTTTAAGCGAATGATGGACTTGTATGATGGTTCGCATGAAGCAATCTCTAAAGACATTACAGGTTGTAGCTATACCGACGAGCAAACAAGAGAGGTGATGAGAGAAGTGTATGCAAGAACTTCATACGTTTTAGATCCTCATGGTGCTATTGGTTATATGGGATTAAGAGATTACTTGGGAGATGACGATAAGGTTGGAATCTTCTTTGAAACTGCTCATCCAGCTAAGTTTTTAGATGTGGTTGAAGAGACACTAGATACTAAAATTGACATTCCACAGCCTTTAAAGGATGTAATGGACAAGGAAAAAGTTTCTACGGTTCTGTCAACTAATTACGCAGACTTTAAAGCTTTCTTGTTGAGATAGGAAGTTTACATTTTATTGAATTAAGGGGTGGTGTTTGCTACCCCTTTTTTTGTTTGTCATTTTTGTAAATGTTAGGGTATTACTAGTTCGTAATAATGTTGACAGTATGATAGAAATAGAAATGATTCACGAAACTTTTTATTTCACATAGAGATTAAGGTTTGAATTTAGGGGGCGGCTCCCACTTCAAGGGGAGCTGTCTTGCGTACGCAAGACAGAGGGGTCAAGAAGTGGTAATTAAAATCTCTTTAATTATTTTCTTCAGACCCCTCAGTCCGTAGGTATTGCTCATTCGCAATAATGTTGCAAAACGTACTTTACGTTTGGACAGCTCCCCTTGAAGGACTAATGCGATAGCATTACCCCGCTGCATTCGTCTTTATTTCAACTTTTAGTTTAAAGCGTCATCAAATCAATTGATTTTTTTTAATTCTATTTCACTTTCCCATCCACCCATTTTTATAAATTTCTTCATTGACTTTTTAGAAGGAGAGGCGCTTGATTTATCGAATGGTTCGTTGTTTAATTCCATAATTCGTTCTAGCACGGTTTCGTCTTCGTCCGAAGTAGAATTATAGGATATTGTGTTTGGGTCGCTACTTTTAATTTGGATCACAAACCAAGTTGTATCGCCAGTTGACATGTTTAAGTAGATGTTTTCCTTGTATTTTTTAATGATGTTTATGTCTGAAACATAAAACATGGTATCTATAATAGATACGTCATATGTAACAATGGAATCTACCATTGAAGTAAGTATAAAATCAAAATTCGGACGCTTGTAATACATGTTTATCATTTCGTCGATGGATTTTTCGTTTTCGAACTCTGCTCTATCAGTCGAATCTAAAAGTTTAAAGTCAATCCCAATTGATCCTTTAACGTAGTTGAATATTGAATTGGAGGAAATGGTAATGTGATTTTCTGCATTAATTACAGTTGCAGTATCCACTCTGTTCGGATATCTCCGAGTGAAAGACCCAACCATTTGAGAATCGGATTCGAGCGCATAATCTCCTTGTAGGCTCGTCGGGAATTCGTTTAGCGTTTTAGCAAAACTTGGTTGAGGTTCGGCAAAATGCATTTCAGATTCTCCGCAACCAATTGCAAAAAGAGACACAAGCAATATATAAATCCAATTTTTACTCATTATCTAAATCGTTGTTATCTAATTCATTTTTAATAAAAAGATCTTTAAGCATCCAACACACACCGAGAACAAGCCCTGCAATTAATAATGCATCTGCATAAGGCCAATGCTGAATTTTAAACAAAGCTCCTAATACTGTGACAATACATGCAAAAATTATTAATGTTGTTTCCAAGGCCCATTTGGAATTAACGCTTGGTTTTGTGTTTTCTTCTTTTAAAAGGAAATTAACGCCTTCGGATAACAACCAGATTAAGGAAAGTATGCCTGCAATAAATTGAATTGGCCAACTATAGGGGAAATGGTTTAAAGTAAAGATGCCATTAATAGCCCAGCTAACTGCAAATCCCAATCGGGCAAAATCAATCCATCTTTTATTCTCTTTTTTCCAAAATCTAATTGGGTACAACAAGGCAACGGTACCAAAGCCAGTAATGATTAACCAACCTGCAAAAGGCCAATGCATAACCTTTAACATTATTCCGGTAATTACACAAGCAAGCGCAAGTTTAAGCGGGATGCTGAATAGTTTTTTAGCAGGCTGTTGCAATTGGTTTAAGCTAGTTTTAATTAAAGATAGTTCAGGCAAAATGGAAATACGGTTTCCAATCAATAATTTTTATTCGGTAAAGGAGCTACTGTGTATACACATCTTTTTTATCTAAAAAACAAAAAAACCAAGATTCGTCATCCTCGTGATTTTGTCCTTACAAAATACGCGGGGATCTCTTACGTAATGCCAGTTTATCCGAATGCATAGGCGGACCCGCCTCTATGCCGAGCAGGCTGTACTTTGGATTGATTGGGTGGCGTTAATGAGCACCACGTTGTATTTAATCTATTTACAGCTTGCCATTAAGACTTTCTAATGTTTACAAAAGCAAACTTCTTCGCCAAGGCTATGAATTTTAAAGTGAGAAACTCTAAAATGAAAAGCGGATTCTTGGCTTATCGTTCCTAGCGTAGAGATCCCCAAATAATTTAGAATCCCGTACGTACGGGAACATTTTCGAGGATGACGAATCTTGGGAGTTTCTATAATTGCGTACACACGGTAGGGTAAAGCAGGGGAGCTATGAAACAGGTTGAAGTTCTTTTTGTCTTCTGTTCCAAAATTCTGACTGAGGCCACTGTTGCACCATTTGGTAGAATTTGTTTTGAGTGGCTATGTATTCTTTGAATTCGTCTTGAATATATCTTTCGTATTTGTCGAAACCAGATTGATCTCCATTTAAAGAATCCGACAACGCATAAGCTGCGAACATACCCGACCTAATTCCTTTAAAAATTCCTTGAGAGGAGAGGGGGTCGAAAGTAGAAGCGGCGTCTCCAATTGCTATCCAACCATCTCCTACAATTGAATTACTAATCATGGATGCGGCGCTAAGTATTTTAATTGGCTCTATGGGATTTAGCTCTTCTACTCGATGTTTGGTGTGAAGCGATTGTTTTAGCAAGTTGCAAAAACTGGTTGAATCAGATAGGTTTTCCTTTTTCAAAATATCTGCATCTGTCATATGAGCCACAACAATCTGATCGTTTGGTAGCAATGCCGAATACCACCAACCAGTTTCGGTTGTTTCTACCAGCGTATATGCTTTAATGTTTGATGGTGCTTTGTTTGCTTTAAAAAAAACGATGCTTCCAGAAAGTCGATCGTAAACTTTCTTTTGCCCGTTTTCATTTTTCATAAACGAAGACGACCTGCCAGTGGCATCAATTACAAAACTTGTTTCGACTTGAAACCGTTTCCCATTTTTCTGTAAAGTGATTATTCTCTTTTTATCAACGGGCTTTTCATGGTTTACATATCTGGTGTCGGTTAGCAAAGTAGTGCCTTTTTTAACGGCTTCATTTACCATCCACTTATCAAACTGAACACGGTTTAAGTGCCAACCTTTTCCTTCGGTATGAAAGATGAATTCGTTGTCTCTAACAATAGAATTTTCCCACGCGGCACAGGTGCCAAGTGCTGGAAGTTGGTCCGTTTTTAAAAACGAATCCCAAATGCCTAAACTTCTTAATGCCTTACCAGCATCAGGAGCGAGGGTTTCGCCAACACGCCATTTTTCGTAATGGCTGGCTTCAATTATGGCGATGGAAATTTCGGGTTGAATATTATTCAAGGTGAGGGCAGCAGCCGAACCGGCTGGACCCCCACCAAGAATAACGACGTCATACTTTTCTATCATTTAACAAATTACTTGCTTAACAATTTAAAACTTAATTGTTTGCTGATTTTAAGTCTGTTAGATATTGTTTAGCATTCGTTTTATTTAGCGGTATTATAGTGTTGATGGTTGAAGGCTGTGGAACTGGTTTGCCAACATCATCGAGTAAAAAGCTAAAGTCTGTACCTAAAAAGGTTTGAGCAACTCCATGACATCCAATACAACCACCGGCGTCCAAGAATTTTTTCTCGCTTATGTCTAAGATGTTAACTTGCTCGTTAACATACTTCGGAACTGTTGAGAATCCCGAGCCATGAAAATCTGCAAGACCAGGTTTACCTGTTCCGAAACCAGCTAAATCGGATTCGATAACATAGTTGGCCATAAAGTAATTTGGATCTTTATTTTTATCCTTATAATCAACAGGTTTTCCTTGCACTCCTATTAGTCGATAGTTTTTCCAAATATCGAAACCGACAAGATTTTGGGTGGCAAGTTGCTCGTGTACCTGTGCCGTCACTTGATCTAAATACTCTGGTACAGGAGCAAACCTTGAATAGGTATGTGGAGTTCCTACAACTTTGTTTGAAAGTGTTTTCCCTGTATCTAAAAGTTGAAGTTGGTAAGCTTCATCTTCTGGTAAAGCTTCAACTCCTACATGCTCCCATGATGCAAATATAAACTCGGGATTGTCCTTAGTTTTATGAATGATATGGATTCCAATCAGTACAAACGGTGCGTTGTTGTACACAAGGTCTCCATTATTTAATTCATAGTAAAGATTGTTTCGAGTAAAGAAACTACTTGTGTTTTCTCCTGGTCTTACCTTTCTCCATGCTGTTTTAACCTCTATTGCACCTTCAAGTTCAACACCGTTGCCGTCAAGATCTCCCCCACAAGGCAAACAAACAATACCGTCTGGGCAACCACAGTTACTGGTTCCGCCATCGTAATATGCGTTGTATTGAAGAATGTTTTTTGCGGTAAGCGTTGTTGCTGTCGAGAGTTTCGATTTTGTATCGTAATTCTTTTTAATATAATCGTATTCGTCTCTATTGGTTTTTGCTTGATACAATACCAGCTCTGTAGGTGTCCCATCTATTACCGTTTTTGGCGGGTACACATTGCACGAACCAATCTCGCTGTCTTCATCAAGGTTGTTAAATAAAGCTGGATTTAAATTTCCGCCAACAACAGCCGGATGAGCAGCAATGTCATAGCTTACATACGAATAATGTGGAGGATCATCGAAAGGTTTCATTGCGCCTTGTCCTGGTCTTAGCTCAGTAACATGGGCATAAGTTTCCCAAACAATTTCGTAATTGGTTCCATAATCTGTAGTGGGATTCCATTTGGTGTTGGCCGTTCCTCTTAAGTGGACGGAACCTTTTTGTGCACTATTTTGTTTCCAAGAAGACTGCCAGCTGAGTGCAAAAAACTCTTCCCAAGCAAATTTTGCTAACTCTTCAGGAAGCTGGCTTGCTGGGTTAGTAGGTACTTTGGGGGAAATCGTAATATATCCAGCAGTTGTTTCAACTTCGTCGTTTGTTGCTGGAGTATCCTCCTTTGGTTTTTCTGGTTGGCCACAGGCCATCATTAATGTTATGGATGACAGCGCAAGTATTTTTAAACTTGCTTTAATTTGCAGATTAGGTAAATTCATTGTTTTGTTTTTGGTTAGAATTAATTAAGATTATTTACTCTTCTTTTTTGTCGGTGCTTTGTAAGTATGCGTTAGTTGCGGTCCTAATTTATCATGGTTACGTTCCTGTTGATAGTATCCCTGAATTTGACCGTCTTTAACTATTGATTTTACAAACCCTAAATCGTTCCAATTGGTAACCATTTTGTAATCTCCCTCATAGTTAAGCGAGGTGTTTTGTGGGATGCCTGATGCCCATTCAACAAATTCTCCAGAAACAGGAATAGCTACTTGCATGGGTCTGTGCGAAGGCCACCATAAGCCTAAGAAGTTTTTTTGATTTGAACTCGGATCAGCACCATTGTCTGGTCTGTCATATAAAACATTCCAAGCCTCGTAGGTTACATCTACGTTCTCATTGCTACATTCATTAAAATCTGCTTGCCATGGTAGAGCCGAGTATTTGGTTAAATCGCCGGGCTCCATTCCTGTTTTAATGTTGTCGCCCAAAGATAAACTAGCTCTTTCGTATAAATTTACTCCCGGTGTTGTGCCAACACTGCTCGTTATCATGTTTGGTAAAAACGAACGGTTGGCATTAATTTGATATGGCTTGCTGTAAGTGTTTTTATCTCTGATATTCCATGCTACTTCGGCACCAGGGTTAAATGCGCCACCTAGGCCATTGCTTAACACACCTTTGGTTATTGCCATTCCCTGATTTTCTGCTAAGTCTAATTTGCCCGTGTCTATTCCCGCCAGTTTTTCATTAATAAACTTACCTTCTTTCCATTGTTTAATAATGAATAGCATGGTTTCGGTTAATCGCAGAAACTTAGATGGAACAGTGTTGGTAAGCGGATTGTCACCAAGCAGCAGAGGCATCAAAGGTTTGTAGTTTTGAAATTCTGCTGGATCACTTGTAGGAAAAAACATGTTTTCTTGACCTGGCTGTCTTAAGGCCATATAGATTTTTGCACGCATGCTAGCGTATGGATCTTGTCTGCCTGATGGTGGTTGCGATAACAAGTCTTCTTGAAAGTTGCCTTGATATCCAGTGTTATGTGGTTGACTAGATTGTGCTAACACAGAAGTTACCCATTGCATTTTAAAAGGACGTGACAGTATTGGCCAAATGTCGCGATAGAAATATGGATAGTAATCTGGATTGTATTTTTTACTTGAGTTTTGCCATTGGGTTAAATTGGCTTCTGTAACTGGAGTAGGGTTGTCGAAATTGCCGGTGCCATACATGTACAAATCTCCCGCAAGGTCTCTGATGCCAACATTATTAATTACTTCGTCCATAGAAACCATGTCTTCTATTTCTGGAGCATACCGAGGATACCCAACAACTACCCACGCAGGATCTTCTATTTGTAGGTATCTGTACATATCATCTAGTTCGTCGTAATAAACAAGAAATGCTGTAACAGGGCCATCCGAAATATCGTCGAACCATCCTGGGTTATTAGGATAATTGGAAATTCGAGGCTCACCGAATTCTGTTTCGGTTGTTTTGTAAGATCCTGATTTACCTGGACCGCCAAGTACAATTAGATTATGATCGTCGTTGGTCATCACTTCGCCTAGTGTATCAATAGAGTAGGGCTTTAGCTTTGGAGGAAACGTTGTAGCGTATGAAGGGTTTCCATCTCTAGAAAATTGTGCTTTGCCTCTTTTTCCTAAAACTGTTTGTGGACCTGGATCAATAATTAATTTTTGTCGCGCTTTGGGATCCGTAATGTCGGCATTTCTTAAAGGGTGCGTTGGGCTGTAGCCATGTTCTCCTTCAAGTTGCTTAAACTGGTACCAGCTCGATTTTTTGTTCGCAAGATATGTAGTCCATTGAATGTCTTTCAGTTTCCCCTTGCTTCCAATTCCTTGTATTTCGTCTCCAATTTTTAATTCTCTTCCTTCAGGATTAACGTCGTCGTACACGTAAATTTTAAAGCGTGCAGCTTGTCTTTTAATCTTGCCACTTGGGTCCTTAAACTCTGAAACTGGGATAGGTTCATTTGTTGTAGGGTCTAATCTTAAGTTACCGTGTTCATCCAATTCGAAAGGTAGAGCACCTGGTTTTTCTGGAGCCAAATAAATTTTGTCTTCACTGTTTCCTACACGGGCAATGCCTATTGCTGGATATATTTTGTATTTGCTACTCATGTCGTTATTTTTTCTGTTTAAAATATGATGTGGATTAATTAATGAAGTTGATTGAAACTCCATCCATTAGTAGGCGGCTATTACCAGTTGCCAATTGTCCGTTTGCATTAAGCGCAACAACGTTTACATGTATGTCGGTTGCTCCTTTCGCAATAAGCTTTTTAACGTTTTCTGTTGCATCCAAAGGATGATTGGTTGGTGTGTTGTGATGTCTGCCACGCATATCAAAATTCCGTTTGTTCGGCGATGGAACTTCACAATGACCAGGACCTCCAACACAATCTCCATGACCAAATCGAGAGATGTAACCCACGTAGTTGTCGTTGTCGATTGTTGGTGTATCTGCATTCGCTTCCGGACTGTTTAAGAACACTCTAATGAAGTGCGAATCTCCAGAACGTTGTAGATTATGCAATCTCACTTCTGCTTTGCTATGGTTGCTAAGTACGTCTTGATGGATGCCAGTGTCTTCCGATTTGAATTTAGTAATCGGTGTTTTATTATTGGTAGACCAAACTTTCGAATCTTCAACATATTCGTAACCCAATTTAGAGGTGCTCAACAGTTGCTGAACTGTATAATGCCAAGGAATCATAACATCTGTAAGGTTATCAGGATTAACATTAGGATGAAGCGTTTGCCATTTCGCCCAAAGTCTGTCTACGTTCGAGTGATGTCCCCAAGCCATAGGATCGAAGAATGCCACTAAATCGTTAAACATATCGCCATATATTATATTATTTGTTGAGTTAGGTTGCGAAGGGTCTGCAAATGGATTTTCTCCACCCAACCAAATGTGGCCTGTGTTGTGCGGGTTCTGACTTAACATGCCAAACGATGAGTTGGCATTGTGTCCGCCACCAAAATCTGGCCAGTTGTTAATTTGAAGAATCTGGTCGATTTCTTCGGCTCTAGGATAATGGTGATGAAAAATGTGCGTAGGGTTTTCTCCACCAATTCTAATAGGCCTACCATCTGCTCCATATTTGTATTTAGAATTAGAACTAGTAGGGTCTGCTTTTTCGTAATACATGCCCGGAAATCGGTATTTGTGAAATAGCGAATTGTTCAACGAACATTGTGCCCATATTGCGTCGGTAAGTCCGGGAGGCCAGGTTGAAGAAACTAAATCTTGAGCTTTCCATATTAACTCTGTGCCCGAGCTGTACTCTGTTCCTATAAGTGTACTTAATGCGTTGGTTATGGTAGAATCATATCCCTGTTGGCTTAAGTTTGTTATGTTTTCGGAAGTTATCCAACAGCGATATAGGTTAGGGATTATTCCGCTCATGCCTCCTGGATGCGGAATTCCTTTGTTGTACATAGGTAATGTCCAATCCCAATATGGCAATGCTACACCAGGAGCGTAATCTTGAAGTAGTTGTTCGAATTCGTAAAGAAAACTTCTGTGCCAAGGAAGAAATTGTTCCCAACCATGCTGACAAGAATCTCCGTGGATCTTTCCATATGCATTAAAGCTTCTTTTGTCTAACGGGAATTTATCTAAATTCTTTATTTCCTGGATCGCATATCTTAACTCCTCTTTTTCGTGATCGGTTAAATATTGAGCATTTTTTCGTTGCAGAACACTACCTGCCTCATATTTAAACGTGTTGCTGTGCGGAACAGAAGGATGCGCTTCTTCTCCATCTGTAAGTGGATCGTAAGCATTGTCGTTGCCATCGCCATCATCGTCATCATGATGTCTGGGCATGTGGTGCTCGGGTAAGCCAGCATCAATCCATCTTTCAATAAATTGAATGCCTCTTAAAGGAACCGCTTCTCCTTCAAAAGGAAGCCGTGGGAATTGAGAATCATCATACGGGAATTGTCCTTTTAAGCCTTTAACTAAGCCGGAAGCAGCACCTCGGCCAGGTGTATAAGTCTCAGCTGTTTCATCGTGATGATGATGGTGATCATCTCCATCTTTCGCATCAGGATCGTGAGGACAACAATCAGGTGTTTCCACCTTAGGTGTGTCACGTGGATGACAGCAATCAGGAATTTCTGAAGGAGTGTTTTGTGGAGCGTCTGAGGTGCCGTCTACGGGAGCAATCATTTTAATTCCATAGATAGACACTTCCTGAAGTTCTTTTATGGAAAGCGTATTCCAGAATCTACCGTGTCCCTGATAGTCGGCTGTAGAATTACCAGCCGCTTCGTCCATAATTCTCTTGAATTTAGCATAAGGAGTTCGGTGGCCTCTATTTTCTTTCTTGCTCATAGTGATGTGTTTATTTGTTAAATGTCTTTCGTTGCTGTTTTCTTTAATTTCTTTCTTGCTTTGTGCAGCTTCTTGTGTTTTTATTTCAGGAATCGTTTGTTTCTTTACTTCAGTTATGTCATGCCTTTCAATGTCAATTTTGTCATCGCTGAATAATCTTTTTAGGATTCTAATTATATGTTGAAGGAGTGTGATTTTATTGTGTTTATATAGTGATTTGTCAATATGTGCGGATTAGTACTACTCATGACAAAATATTATTCATCGGAAATAATGGTACTCGTTTGAATTAATTGTGAAATTTAATGCTCGTTTGTTGCTATAAAAGTTAGTAGATAAACATAGTAAAAAATGTGTATAACCTTACATGTAAAAAATACATTGATGTGTGTCTTTAAGTGAGTTAGGGTGGTTGTTTTATTATTGGCTAGGGGGAGGACTTGAGAAAGAATTTGGATTTTTAAATTTTGAACAACTTGTCTTTCTCAAAAAAATATTTTGAATTCAATCTTGATTCGAAGGCAAGTTGTGGTATTAAAAGCTGCCTAGAGTGATGAAAAAATGAAGTTTGAAAAATCCTGATTTTTTAAAGTTTCTCTTATAAATGCAGACTGAATAGCCTGAAATTCATTCCAAATTGAACGATGGGATATGGTTTTGTTGAAACGTTTTTGGTGAAGTCGTATCCATAGCCATATTGAAGGAAGATTCTTGGAATAAACCTAGCATCTGTATTAACGGCAGCAAGGCCTACGTGAATGTTTTGCTCTAAATAATTTTCTCCTTTTTTACCATGTTTCGATTTGAACTCGGTTCCTACATAAATTCGGGCGTAGGTGTTTAGTATTTTATCTTTGGTTGGATTTTCCCATCTCGAAACTGGAATTAATGAAGTTAATGGAACAGATAGAACATGAACTTGCAGCCTGCTAAAGCTTACAAGGCTTAAAAACAGATCGCTTCCAACATGAAAACTTCCGCGAACAATTTCATTTTATTTACTTATGCCTAATGCCGCATATGGAAACACTTCTACTTGTTGGTAGATGCTGCCCACTTCCACGTTCAATAAATACGTTTCATCTGGCCTTCCACAACTTAGCATGTTAAGAAATGGGTATTCGCATGCCGATGGTTCAGGATTGCTTTCGCAACATTCCATAACTCTTACTATGTTGGCAATTCCATAGGCAGCAGAGAATTTTGTGAAATAGAAATTTCGATTCCACCTCATCTTTTTTGTTTTCCATATCAGTTCATCTTTAAAATTACAGCCGCCAAAGTATTTCTCATCTATATTAACATACTCTCTGGGCGCTCTTACTTTTATATTAGGATGAATTGAAAAACTTGGATTTGAGTTGGATGTTCTTCATCAGAAACCGATCAACTTGAAAGCAGTCTGCAATGTTGTCGATGGTGTTTTTATTGGCAAAGTCTTGACTACAACTGTTGCATGGCAACGAATCTGTTTTGAATATTTTATAGGTCTTATAATTTTTTGTCGGAATTTTTGCCACATATCTCTTTTTGTCCCACCAAAAATTTCCTGTCGATTTGAGTCTCCATTTTACAGGCTTTACCGAAAAGGTGCCGTTCTTTAATGTAGTGCCATAAAAATGTTCTTTGCGTTCTTCAAGTTCATCCTTGGGGCACATTATAAGCGCATATTCATTTTTCCCTTTGGTTATCGTTCTTAAATGACTTCGGTGGAGGAGCTTGTAATCGATGTTGTAACACAATGGTACTGACGCAGGTGTTTGATCAGATGTTGATATTGGTGCTGATGCTGAAGATGTAGTCTCATTCGGTTCCTCAGTTATTGCGGTTTTAAAAAACATTGTCACTTCAACTCTTCGGCTCCCAGCTTTGTTTTGCTTGCTGTTTTCGCCCAAGGCCATTATTTGAATAGGGAGATCTTTTGGGAGTAATTTCTCGCAATATTTGGCAACGTTTCTCGCTCTTTTTTCCGAAAGTTTCAGGTTTGCTTTAAGGCTTCCTGTAGAATCTGCCATGCCTATATAATGAATGGAATCTAATTCGGATAGGTCGTAATTGGTGGAGATGGAATTGAGGGTAGGCAATTGGTTGTCGGCCATTTTAGATTGGCCAGACTTAAAGTAGATTGAAACCACATCTTGCCCAAGCGTTTGAACAGCGTTCAGACAAATGAGTAAAACAACTGTACTTAAAAGAAATCTCATTAAAGGTTACTTATCTCTTTCTGGAAGTCCGATTTTAGATCTGTCGAAATCTGTTTTCAATTCAATTTCATCTACCAATTCGTTAAAGCCAACCAATTGCATGGGTACTTTTACTTTTTGAGTTTCGCTTTTAATTTTTAACTCTTGAGACATTTTGCCGAATGAAATCGATTCAATTTCCGACCATTTTATAAACTTGATTTTACCAAACATGGTGGTTTGTTCTATGCCTTCTTCTATAATTTTAACTTGAGAAAACCAACCGATAAGAAACAACGGAACGCCTAAGCACGCCATTAGCAAAAAGGCGAAACACACAATAATTACTTCGTCGGGTTTGCAAGAAATTAACCCCCATATAAGCACTACTAATGATCCGACAGAAAATAGGCCGCCTAGGAGAACGTAGAATATAGGGAGCTTCAAAATCCTATTTCCATCTTCGTCAATCTTTGATTTCTTTAACGATGCCTTATACAGCAGCGTGAGAACGATACTTACAACAACGGGAATTATAAAAGAGGTTATGTCCATTATCTAAAAGATTAATCCTTCTTTATATAGTTATAAGTGCTTACTAATTCTATTCGAATAAATAGTTTGCTAAATAATCGGATCATAATTTGCTCGTTTCTGTTGCTGTTCTAATTGGTTTACTTTCTTTTGATTGCTTTAAATTAAGGAATAAAATGATTTGAATTTGTATGGAGATTTTGAAAGCAGGATAATTGTCGATCTTTTTGATTAATTATATATCTTTCGCAACACAAACCAATCACCTTTTAACCTAACAAGCCCAATTAATACATGAATTACCAAGGAATAGTAATTAGCGATGATTTGCCAAATGGTAGGGCAGCGGTTGAAATTACTGTTACTGATAGTCTGTTTCAGTTTGAAATTGAGGACCAAAAGTTTAGTTGGAGCATTGCTAGTTTAGATATTTCGATGGGAGGGGCCAACAATCGTTTGATTTACTTTAAAAAGAAAAACGACGATCGATATGCTGTTTACACCACGGATAAAAATATTTTAAAGCACCCAAGTTTTCAGTTTAGCGAGTCGGCAAAAAAAGTAAGCCACCAAAACTCCGAACATAAAAAGAATAACCTAGCTATAATTTTAGTAGGCTTGGCTTTAATTATTGGAGGCGTTTATGCCTTTGTACAATATAATTCGACGTTGGTTAAACTTGCTGCCGAAAGCGTTCCTGTTCGGTACGAAAAACAACTTGGCGATCAACTTTTTGATTTGGCTGTAGAAGGAAAAGTAATGATTGAAGATTCAACCTTACTGGCAGAATTGGAAGAGGTGGTTCAGCCGCTGGTTGATCAAGTAACTGATACAGCTTTTCAGTTTCAGTTTTATTTGGTTGAGGATGCCACTTTGAATGCTTACGCTTTACCCGGCGGCCACATTGTAATCCATAGCGGACTTATTGAAGCGGCGGATGATTGGGAAGAGGTACTTGGGGTGCTGGGCCACGAAATTTCTCACGTTACCAAAAGGCATCATGTTCGCGGAATTCTGAATAGGGTGGGCATGTTTTTTATTGTTTCGGTTGTACTCGGTGATGTGTCGGCTTTATTAGAAACACTTATCGAATATGGCGGACAATTAGAGACGTTGATGTATAGCAGAGAGTTTGAATTGGAATCGGATGAGCAAGGTTGGGAGTATTTAATTAAAGCGAATATTGATCCGTCTGGTATGATTCGTTTTTTTGAAAAACTAGAGGCCGAACATGCTTCGGACGACGAGGACGAAGAAGAAAGTACTACGAGCGAATTGATGGAATTTGTAAGTACACATCCGGCAACTGATGTTAGAATTGAAATTTTACAAGAGAAATGGGAAGCAGTTAATAAGCACCATGATTTTATGGTGATAAAGTCTGACTTTAAATTATTTAAGTCTAATTTACAAGCAATAATCAACACAGCATATGAAAATTGAAATTAAAGGAAAACCCGCCTTTGCCTATGCCGAAGTAACGCTAGAGCCTGGCGAACAGATTACTACGGAATCGGATGCAATGGCGAGTATGTCGGCCGATTTGGAGGTTAAAGCCAGATTAAACGGCGGACTCATCAAAGGATTGTTAAGAAAATATTTAGGTGGCGAGAGTCTCTTTATAAACGACTTCTCTAACGAAGGCACGGATACAAAGTCGTTAACGATAACGCAAGCTACACCTGGAGATATGGTTTTGCTTGATTTAACAGGCGAAGAATATTGCTTTCAACCTGGCGCATATATCGCATCTACACCAGGAGTTAAGTTGGGTTTAAAGTATGCTGGTCTTGGTTCGTTTATCGGAAGAGAAGGTTTGTTTAAGTTGGTTGTTTCGGGAACCGGACAGATTCTTTTTGGCGCTTATGGTGCTATTATAGAGAAGGAAGTTTCGGGAGAATACATTGTTGATACAAGTCACCTTGTAGGATACCAACCGAACATGAAACTAAAAACTCAACTTGCTGGTGGTTTAATTTCGAGCATTACCAGTGGTGAAGGCCTTGTAACTAGGGTAGAAGGAACAGGAACAATTTATTTACAATCAAGAAGTTTAGACGGATTTAAATCATTCATAAATAGTCATTTAAGATGGTGGTAGAAATTATAATGGGACCAGGGAGTTCGGCTGCGAAGGTTGAATTGGCTGCTGGCGAAACAATGACGGCCGAAGGTGGATCTATGATTGCCATGAGCGCTGATTTGGAAATAGAAACTACTACTCATAAAAAAAACAAGGGTGGAATTCTAAAGGCTATGAAAAGGGTTCTTTCTGGAGAAAGCTTTTTTATGAATCATTATACAGCTAAGGAATCGGGCGGAACGGTATGGCTAAGTGCTACTTTGCCTGGCGATATGTTTGTACACGAACTTCAAGGCGACGGATTAATCGTTCAAGCTGGATCTTATGTGGCCTCAGGGAAAGATGTGGAAGTAGATTTTAGCTGGCAAGGTTTTAAGTCTTTCTTTTCGGGCGAGAGCGCATTTTGGTTGAATCTAAATGGATCGGGAAAAGTAATTGTGAATGCTTTTGGAGCAATTTATCCTGTAGAAATAGATGGGGAATACATTGTTGATAGTGGTCATATTGTAGCGTTTAACGAAACGTTAGATTTTTCTGTAACGAAAGCGGGTAGTAGCTGGTTCTTTTCTATTTTAGGAGGCGAGGGGCTAGTTTGTAAGTTTAAAGGCAAAGGAACCGTTTGGTGTCAGTCGCATAATATGAATTCATTTGGTGCTGCAATAGGGCCAAAATTAAAACCAAGATAGTAATGAGCACAATGGATTTTAATATAGAAGGACAGCCAGATTATAGCCTGTTAACGGTTAATATCAACTCTGGAGAAACCTTAAAGGTGGAAGCATCGGCAATGGCATCAATGGATACCAACTTGAATATGAAAACAAAAATGAAGGGTGGGATCAGCAGATGGTTATCTGGTGAATCGTTGTTTATTAATGAGTTTACAGCCGAAAACGGAAAAGGAGAAATTAAAATAGCGCCAAATTCACCCGGCGATTTATGTCATCATAAATTGGAAGGTGGAACTGTTTTTTTGCAAAGTTCGGGTTATTTGGCTTCTACTATGGATGTAGATTTAGATTCTAAATGGCAAGGTTTTAAAGGATTTTTTAGTGGCGAAGGTTTATTCTTGATTAAGTGTTCGGGCAGTGGCGATTTATGGTTTAATAGCTATGGCGGTATTGTGGAGATTGATGTTGAGAAGGATTATGTAGTAGACACAGGTCACGTTGTAGCTTTTACGGATGGATTGGAATATAAGGTTACTAAGTTTGGTGGCTACAAGTCGATGTTTTTATCTGGCGAAGGTTTGGTTTGTAAATTCTCAGGCTCTGGTAAAGTTTGGATTCAAACGAGAAAGGTGCAGCCTTTGTTGAGCTGGGTATTCCCATTCCGACCTGCTAAGAATAAAGGGTAAGAAAAACAGAAAGGTGGAGATGTAGTATTGTGATCTTTTATAACAAGTTTCGATAATTTATACCTAACGTAGCAAATCTAAAAGTTACATTTATTACTTGAATTTAAGCTTCTAATTTGTTTAAGAAGTTGTTCTTGTCTTTTTCGTTAATGGCTGGATTGGAGTAGAACTCGTAGGACGGATTTCCTGTTTTGTGCACCGTTAATAACAATGCAATTTTTTGAGTTTCAGGAATACTGGCAAATTCAGTTTTTACAAGTTCGGTTACCTGCCCAATAGCGGTAATAAAAGCATCTTGATCGGCTATATTTACGTCTGCAATGTTATCGTTTGCCAGCAATGCAACTACTATTTCTTGCTCGCTTTGACAATAAGTGGTTATCGAAAAAAAGAGCAGGACACTTATAAGGTACGAGGCTTTTCTTATCATCTCTCTAGATTAATTTATCCTGCTAAACTAATGCGAAAGCAGAGCTAGGTTTGCGATCCAAGCTTGAAAAAAGGAGACGTTTAGTTTATACGAAAACTATCAAGCACCTTTGCTCCAGCAACATTAAAATTATCGAATTGGTCTTCTTCGCAAGTAAAGGTTAAAACATATGCCGTTTTACCTACTACCCACCAGCGTTGCTCAAATTTAAGATTATAATCTCCTTGCTTAGCTGTGTAAATTAATTTATGGTAATCCCTATCGTTTGCTTTAAGCGTGTTGCTTTCAATTATTTTAACGTCTGCCATTATGGTCTTAATCTGATTTAAAGACAATTCTGTATATGCTTTCAAATCTAAATCATAATCTGATAAATCTTGAACAAGTAAGTTTAAGTTATCTCTAAATAAGTCTTCTGATGAGGATAGAGGTGTGAATATCAAAAAAGTGGTACCCATCTGTCCCGGAGCGTCTAACTCCCATTCGGCGGGATGGCTAATCGAGAAATCATCTTTAATAAGCGATTCCCATCCTGCAGGAACATTGTTTGTTTGGCCCGAAACGGTAATGGAAATTGCTAGAATAAATAGTCCTATTAGTTTTAGTGTCTTCATTATTATTTGGTTTTTATTAGCCTTAAAAATAATACAGCCGTGGATTAAATTGTAGTTTTTATCGGTTTATTTGTTTTAAGCATGATTTGTGGATGAAAACTATAGATTTAATCTGTATGCACCAACCAAGCATCAAGATGATTTCCATCAAGGTCTACGTCTAGAATGAAATAGCCAAACCTTGGTAAGTTTTCATCTGCTTCTAACTCATACAGGCTAAGTTCTGTTTGTATGAATGGGGTAGGTTGAAAATCATGATTAAACACAAACTTCTGATTGCTGAAAATAATCTTCGTTTCATTAAGTGGATGACCCTGTTCAGGATTTGCTTTTAAGCAGTTCTCCATTGAAACTTTACAAGCGTTTTGTGCTTTTTGCCTCAGATTGTGCTTTTCTGAAAAGTCATTTATGACAAGTTATAAATATTTTATTTCCATGAGGTATAAATAATTAATTTATTGCTAAGATTCAACTACTTCTCCTCGATGTGGCTTCAATGCGTCGCGTACTTGGATCATGTCTTTTTCTGTAATAACGAGATATGCAATACTGTGCATGCTGGTAAGCTCTTTCACACCAGATTCTATTAACTCTAGCTTTTCTCGGGCAATGTATTCTTTAAGGTGTATGCAGTGGTGCTCTGCCATAGGTTTGGCGTCGGGGCCACGGAGGTCCCAGATTAGCTTAACATGTTGTGCCATTAATTCAATTTATTTGTGTAGACGCCTCTCAAACATTGTGGCGATATATAATACAAAGAAATACCTTTTTGTTTTATTTTAAACGGTAGGAATTGTGCCCAATATTAATGCAATGGCAATGCCATTAACTAATTCCTGAAAAGGTATGTGTAAACTTAAACCCCCTTAAGCGCCTCAATAGTTTTGATAGGATCTTCTGAATTGAATACAAAACTACCTGCTACTAGCACATCTGCACCAGCTTCAATAAGTTTTGGAGCGTTGTCTTGAACAACTCCGCCGTCAATTTCAATCTTACAATCGGAACCGGCAGCTGTAATAAGTTCTTTTAACTCTTTTACTTTAGAGTAGGTGTGTTCGATAAATTTCTGTCCACCAAAGCCAGGGTTAACAGACATTATACAAACTAGGTCAATATCATTAATTAAGTCTTTTAAAAGGCTTATAGGTGTGTGTGGGTTTAATGCTACACCAGCCATCATATCTTCGTCTTTAATGGCTTGCATGGTTCTGTGTAGGTGGTTGCATACTTCGTAATGAACCGTAAGCACATCGGCACCACACTCTTTAAAATCTTTGATGTATTTTTCTGGCTCCACAATCATCAAGTGAACATCCATTGTTTTTTTAGCCACTTTGTTAATGGCTTTTATAACAGGCATTCCGAAAGAGATGTTGGGAACAAATCGGCCATCCATAACATCAATGTGAAACCAATCTGCTTGGCTTTCATTAATCATTACACAATCACGTTCTAAATTTCCAAAGTCTGCAGCAAGTAGGGAAGGTGCAATTAAGTGGCTCATCAAAATAATTTTAGTTGGTGCAAAATTAATAAGTAATGTTTACTTAGCGCACAGAACAGGAAATTTTATCCATAAAAAAAGCCCCGTTTGAGCGGGGCTTTTAAATTAACCTAAATAGGTTTTTAAAATTTTGTTTCGAGAGACGTGTTTCAGTCTTCTAATGGCTTTTTCTTTGATCTGACGAACCCTTTCTCTTGTCAGGTCAAATTTCTCACCAATCTCTTCAAGTGTCATAGAATGCTCTCCATTTAGCCCGAAGTACAATCTCACAACGTCAGCTTCACGAGGAGTAAGTGTACCTAATGCACGCTCAATTTCCGTTCTAAGAGAATCGTTGATCAATCCGCCTTCTGGATTTGGACTATCTGCACTTGGCATTACCTCGTACATGTTACTACTGCTAGAGTCGTCGTTAGATAATGGTGCATCCATTGATACGTGCCTTCCAGCATTTTTCATGGACTCCTTAATATCTGTTTCGCTCAACTCTAGTTTTTCAGCAATTTCACTAGGTGTAGGCTCTCTTTCGAACTGTTGCTCTAAATAAGAGAATGCTTTACCAATTTTATTGATAGAACCAATTTTGTTTAACGGAAGACGAACAATTCTACTTTGCTCAGCTAATGCTTGCAATATAGACTGACGAATCCACCATACAGCGTATGAAATAAACTTAAATCCTCTTGTTTCATCAAAACGTTGTGCCGCTTTAATTAAGCCTAAGTTTCCTTCGTTTATTAAATCGGGTAGGGATAAACCTTGGTTTTGGTATTGTTTTGCAACAGAAACAACGAATCTCAAGTTGGCTTTAGTTAATTTTTCTAATGCAGCGTGATCACCTTTTTTAATTCGTACAGCTAATTTTACTTCTTCCTCAGCTGTAATCAAATCAACCCTTCCAATTTCTTGTAAGTACTTGTCTAGAGAAGCCGTTTCTCTATTTGTAATCTGCTTGGTTATTTTTAACTGTCTCATTTACCGTATCGGGTTTTTTCGTTGTTTCTGTATAGTACAGTGGAGGGACTACGTAACCAAATCTAAAAGGTTACGTTTTAACGCACTTGTTTCATTAAACCTGTGCTTCTGCCTCTGGTTTTGGAAGTAAGACCTTTCTAGATAGTTTTAATTTACCCGACTTAGCGTCGATGTCAATTATTTTAACCTCTATGATTTCTCCTTCTTTCAAAACACTTTCAACTGTTTCCAATCTTTTGTGATCTATTTCAGAAATATGAAGAAGTCCATCTTTACCAGGAAGAATCTCAACAAACGCACCGTAAGGCATAATTGATTTTACTTTTCCTTTGTAAACTTCTCCAACTTCAGGAACGCTCACAATTAATTTGATCTTAGCAAGTGCAGCCTCTAACGAATCTTTATCATCACTAAAGATGTCTACAATACCAACACCATCTACCTCGTCTATTACAATAGTCGCGCCAGTTTCAGCTTGTAATTCTTGAATAACCTTTCCGCCAGGTCCAATTACTGCTCCAATCATGTCCTTAGGAATCTCCATTTTGTGGATTCTAGGAGCGTGTTCTTTAATTTCGCCGTTAGGTGCAGAGATTACTTTGTCTATTTCACCAAGTATGTGTAATCTACCAGCTTTCGCTTGCATTAACGCTTCCGTCATTACATCGTAAGGCAATCCGTCAATCTTAATATCCATCTGGCAAGCAGTAATACCATCGGCAGTACCAGTTACTTTAAAGTCCATATCACCTAAGTGATCTTCGTCTCCAAGAATATCAGAAAGAACAGCATTGTTTCCTTTTCCATCGCTAATTAATCCCATTGCGATACCAGAAACTGGTTTCTTAATTTGAATACCTGCATCCATTAACGACATTGTACCTGCGCAAACAGTAGCCATTGAAGATGATCCGTTAGACTCAAGAATATCTGAAAGAATTCTAATTGTGTATGGGCTCTCTTCTGGAATCATTCTCTTAAGTGCTCTAAGTGCCAAGTTACCGTGTCCGATTTCTCTTCTACTAGTTCCTCTTAAAAATCTAGCTTCTCCAGTAGAGAAAGGAGGGAAGTTGTAATGAAGCATAAACTTGTCTCTTCTAGATGAAGTTACGCTGTCTACAATTTGCTCGTCCATTTTAGAGCCTAAAGTTACACTAGCCAATGCTTGAGTTTCTCCTCTAGTGAAGATTGCTGAACCATGTGCACCTGGCAAATAGTCAACTTCTCCCCAAATAGGTCTGATTTCGTCTGTTTTTCTACCATCAAGTCTAGTACGCTCTATAAGAACTACTGCTCTTACTGCATCTTTATTAACATCGTGGTAGTACTCACCGATAAGGCTTTTCTTTTCAGCTGCTTCTTCTTCAGAAAGACTAGCAATAAAATCGTCTTTAACAGCGCCGAATTTTACACTTCTGTCTGCTTTTCCTAAACCTTCTTTAGCAATTGCATAGCACTTATCGTAACAAGCTGCTTTAACTGCATCAAATAATGGTTGATCGATTTCGCTTTTGTCGTAATCTCTTTTTGGATTAGCTTTCTCAACAGTTTTAGCTAATTCAAGCTGAATGTCACATTGAATTTTAATTGCTTCGTGTGCAAATCTAATTGCTTCAAGCATTTCTTCTTCAGAAATCTCATCCATTTCACCTTCAACCATAACGATGTCTTTTAAAGTACCACCAATCATCATGTCGATGTCAGAAGACTCTAAATCCGTTGCAGAAGGGTTAATTACTAATTTTCCGTCAATTCTACCAACTCTAACCTCAGATACTGGGCCAGAGAAAGGAATATCAGAACACATTAATGCAGTAGATGCAGCTAAACAAGCTAAAGCGTCAGGCATTACATCCTTATCCGAAGATATTAACGAAACCAATACTTGAGTTTCGCACATAAAATCGCTAGGGAATAACGGACGAAGTACTCTGTCTATTAATCTGCTTGTTAAAATTTCGTTGTCTGTAGGTCTTGCTTCTCTTTTAAAGAAACCACCTGGGAATTTACCCGCTGCCGAATATTTTTCTTTGTAATCTACAGAAAGAGGGAAGTAGTCCATAACAGAAGGTCTTCTGCTTGCTACAACTGTTGCCAACAACATCATGTTGTTTAACTTCAAAACAACAGAACCATCTGATTGCTTTGCTAACTTGCCTGTCTCTATATTAACAGATCTTCCTTCTGATAACTCAAAAGTAACGTTCGTTCCAATATTAGCCATTCTAATAGGTTTTATATGTGTATGAAAAAATGGAGGCGGGCATATGCCTCGGCAAAAGAAATTACTTTCTTAATCCCAGAGTTTTAACGATAGCACGATATCTTTCAATATCCTTGCTAGTTAAGTAGTTAAGAAGTTTCCTTCTTCTACCTACCAT
Organism: Flavobacteriales bacterium; assembly: GCA_013214205.1. Taxonomy (GTDB): domain Bacteria; phylum Bacteroidota; class Bacteroidia; order DT-38; family DT-38; genus DT-38. The sequence continues at coordinate 7,423 of JABSPQ010000133.1, read as the reverse complement.
GTTAACCAATGATCTCTGTGTGAAGAAATCTTTTTTGTTTGATTTTAAGTGTTTGGTAAGGTGCTCAATCTTGTGCGTAAACATTGCTATTTGCGCTTCCGCGTTGCCTGAGTCTTTGTCTGAGTTTCCAAATTTCTTGAAAAATTCTTTTTTTACTTCTATATCCAGATGCATCTTTTCTCTAAATTGTTTTCTTTTTTTCTTTTCTAAATCGACTGCAAAAGTAAATCTTTCTGCCGAATTGACAAGATTAGTTTGCGAATAGTTTAATGAGATTCGAAATGGTGTTTTTTAAATCTTTCCTCTTTACTATCTTATCAAGGAACCCATGCTCTAAAACAAACTCGGAAGTTTGGAAGCCTTCAGGTAAATCAACACCGATAGTTTCTTTCACAATACGTGGTCCTGCAAACCCTATAAGTGCCCCCGGTTCAGCAAGGTTAACGTCTCCTAGCATGGCAAACGATGCAGTAACACCGCCTGTTGTTGGGTCTGTTAATAAAGAGATATATGGGATTTTAGCTTTTGCCAAAAGCGAGAGCTTGGCAGAAGTTTTAGCCATTTGCATTAACGAAAATGCTGCTTCCATCATTCTTGCACCACCCGATTTTGATATAATCATTAACGGAATCTTCTTTTTAAGAGATGCGTCAATCGCTCTCGAAATTTTTTCGCCCACTACAGAACCCATTGAACCGCCAATAAAGTTGAAATCCATACAGCAAATGATGATGTCTTGATCATTCATTTTGCCATGCCCAACTCTAATTGCATCGGTTAATTTGCTCTTATCTTTAGCCTGTTTAAGCCTAACCACATAAGTTTTGGTGTCTTTAAACTTAAGCGGATCGCCAGATTTCAAGCTAGTCTCTAATTCTTTAAAACGTCCGTTATCGAACAAGATGTGAAAATATTCTACCGACCCAATTCTGTGGTGCTTTTCGCATTTGTCGCACACCCATAAGTTTTCAGCATGCTCTTCTGTAGTTAGCATTTGCTTACAGGTAGGGCATTTGTGCCAAAGTCCCTCAGGAGTTTCTTTCTTGTCTTTGGTAGTTGTTTGTATCCCGTCCTTTATCCTCTTAAACCATCCCATAGTAATATATTGTTACTTCCGCAAAGATACGTATGATTGCTGGCAATGTTATGCCAATTTAATTTCGTCTGCTAGATATACATCCTGAATAGAGTTTAACAATTCTATGCCCTCATTCATAGGTCGTTGAAATGCTTTTCTTCCAGAAATTAATCCTTGTCCGCCGCCACGTTTGTTAATTACCGCTGTGGTTACGGCGTCTTGTAAGTCAGATTCTCCCTTAGATTCTCCACCAGAGTTAATCAAACCAATTTTACCCATATAGCAGTTAGCTACTTGGTAACGACATAAGTCAATTGGATGATCTGACGAAAGTTGACTGTACACCAAGTCGTGTGTTTTGCCAAATCCTATATCTGTATAGCCATTATTGGTAGTTGCTAGCTTTTGCTTAATAATATCTGCTTGTATGGTAACACCGATGTGGTTTGCCTGTGCAGTAATATCTGTAGCTGTGCTGTAATCTTTACCATCCTTACTAAATCCTGAGTTTCTGAGGTAGCACCATAATATAGTAGCCATTCCTAATTCGTGAGCTCTTTCAAATGCTGCTGCAATTTCGCTAATTTGTCTACCAGACTCCTCAGAACCAAAATAAATTGTTGCTCCAACTGCTGTGGCTCCTAAATTCCACGCTTCATCTACGCTTCCAAACGGAATTTGATCGAAGGTAGAAGGGTAGGTTAATAATTCGTTGTGGTTGATTTTAACTATAAAAGGAATTTTGTGTGCGTATTTTCTAGAGCATGATGCCAATACACCAAATGTTGAAGCAACAGCATTACATCCGCCTTCTAAAGCTAACTTAACAATGTTTTCAGGATCGAAATAAATTGGGTTGGGAGCAAATGATGCGCCAGCCGAATGCTCTATGCCTTGATCAACAGGAAGAATAGAAACATATCCTGTTCCGCTTAATCGTCCATGACTATATAAGTCGGTAAGGCTTCTTAAGGTTTGTGCATTCCGATTGCCATAAACAAATGTGTCGTTAACAAAATCGGGACCTGGTGCCTTGATTGTGCTTTTATCTATGGTAGTACATTTATGATCGAGTAAGTCGGAAGCTCCGTCTCCTAGAATTTCTACAATTTTACTGTAGGACATATTTGTTTCGTTTTAATTATTTGATTCAACAAATCTATAAACTCTTGCTAATTATTTACAGCAAGAATCTATTTTTTTACCCACCGAATTAAATTAATAATTGTTGACATATCTTAGCAGCCTAAAATGAAATAGTCAATAAAGGTTTTATGCTAAGTAAGAATCGGATTTCTTTAATCAAATCTCTTAAGATGGGCAAGTACAGATCGAAAGAGGGTTTGTTTGTTGCCGAGGGGAAGAAATGCATCCAAGAACTCCTTGATTCTGATTTTCAATTACATTCAATTTACGCCTTGGAGAGCAGTGTTCAAGTAAAAGGTAATCAGCGGGATAAGGTGCATATTGCTACCATCAACGAATTGAGTAAAATCAGCTTTTTAAGTTCGCCGAGTGATGCATTGGCTTTGTTCGAAATTCCTAAGTATGTTTATGAAAGTGATGATGTATCGAATCGGTTTTCAATTGCATTAGATGGTGTAAGAGATCCTGGGAATATGGGTACTATTATAAGAATAGCCGATTGGTTTGGGATTCAAAATATATTTTGTTCAACTGATTGTGTTGATATATTCAATCCTAAATGCATAATGTCTACTATGGGTTCCATATCTCGTGTAAAAGTTCATCAAGTAAATTTGTCCGACTTATTGTCGAGTTTTAAAGAAAAAGAAGGATTTGATATTTATGCAGCCGACATGGATGGCGCCGATTTGCGTTCTCAGAAATTATCGAAAGCAGGAATTTTGGTAATGGGAAATGAATCTAATGGGATTTCTAAAAACTTATTACCGCTAGTAACGCAAAACTTAGGAATTAAAGGCTTGGATAGGGAAGGGGCAACGGGAGCCGAATCGCTTAATGTTGCTATAGCAACTTCAATTATCTGCTACGAATTTAGTAGGCTGTAAGTTAAAAAGTTTTTCTAAGCTCGTTTTTAAGCTGCATTAAAGCAATATCGGAAGGGTTTTGACCCAACTCTGCAATTAATTTGAAAATCATTTTACTTAAATCGAGGCTGGTGGCATTGGGTTTTACTTTAGCAGCACCAACATTTACTACTCTTGTCATTTCTTCTTTCGCTTTCTTTACGGTAGCCCAAGTTAAATTAGACACATAGAGCTGTTGCGATAAGTTATGATCGTATTCATTGCGAATTGCACCTATTAAAGCAGAGTGAAATTGTTTTGCCGACATGCCCGGTCTGTTCATTCTTAAGATCAAACTATTTGGCGAAATTCGTTCTAAGAACAATGTTATTCTTTCAAAAGCCTGTAGACGTAATGGTATAGTGGCTGCCTTGATTTCTTTTTTCATTGTAAGCAAGATTTTTGTCTGCTCAAAATCAAGGTATTTTTTAAGTGTAAAGTAACCTGTTGCGAAAACAATTAAGGCTGGAACTACAAAGCCTAATAAGTGAATAAGAAATTCTTCCATTATAGATGTAATATTATTCAGTAAATATCGTAATTATTCAGCTAACTCAAGTTTGAAATTAGATATATGAGTGTTGTATAAACACCTCCAACAATACAAAGTAGAAAATATGGAACCGAAGGTTATTATATATATAGACGATTCAAATGATAAAATAGAACAAGTTAAAGCCTTGCTTGATCTCATGGATGAAAATAATGATAAGGTTAATTGTTTACTATACACAGGGGTAGCGCCTCGTAATGTTAATGGGAATTAAGATTGTGAAGAGAATATATGTAAGTAGATTTTTGGTGGGTGCATTGCAAGCTTTGATGATTCTTGGTTTGTTCGGAACAATATTGCCTGTAATGGCTCAGAAAAAAAACAACTCAAAATTTGCCCAAGAGCGATGCTGAGAGGAGGTTTAAATTTGGTTTTACGCTTGCAGCAAATTCTATAAACTTTAAAGAAATAAAAAATCCTGATGTTTCGGAGTATCCTAACGTTATGTCTGTGCAATCAAAAAACTATGCGGGCTTTCTGTTGGGTATTCTTTCAAATATGAGAATTAACGAGTGGTACGACCTCAGGTTTATGCCAGCTATTTCTTTTGGTGAGCGATCGTTGGAATATCGAATTGCGGATAGTGTATCAATAAAGAGTTATGAGAAGAAGGTAGAGTCCACTTTTTTAGAATTTCCTGTTATGATTAAATATAAATCCAATCGGCTTAATAATATGAGAATGTATGTGATTGGAGGGATTAAATACACAATAGACTTGGCTTCTCAGGCAAAAGTGGACAACGATAATTTTACTATTGCTGATAAGATTATAAAAATTAAACAAGATGATTTGAGTTGGGAAGTAGGAGTGGGGATTGATTTTTATTTGCAGTTTTTCAAACTTTCCATCGAGCTTAAAAAATCTTTTGGACTTCGCGATATTCTAGTTCAAGATAATACTGTCTTTTCAACTCCTATTGAAAGCTTAAGGTCTCAAATGACGATTTTGTCATTTCATTTCTCCCACTAAGGTCAGTAGTAATTATTCCACTAACTCAAATTTGAAATTAGAGATGTGAGTGTTGTATATTTGCCTTCTAATACTACTAAACAAAACAATGGAAGCGAAGGTTATTCCCTACAAAGACGAATCGAAAGGAAAGAAAGAACAAGTTGCGGCTATGTTCGATAAAATTGCAAGTAGTTACGATTTTCTTAATCATCTGTTATCTTTTGGAATAGATATTATTTGGAGGAAAAAAGCAGTTAAAATGTTGAAGGAGGATAAGCCTAAAATGATTTTAGATGTGGCTACCGGAACAGGCGATTTTGCTATCCAATCGATGAGTTTAAATCCTGATAAAATATTCGGAATAGACATTTCTAAAGAGATGATTAAGATTGGGGTATCGAAAATCAAGAAGAAAGGACTCGATGGAATCATTTCGTTGGCAGAAGGTGATGCTGAGGATATTAAGTTTGATGACGAAACTTTCGATGCCATAACGATAGGTTTTGGAGTTCGGAATTTTGAGAATGTCGAAAAGGGGCTTGGAAGTATGTATAGGGTGCTAAAAAACGGAGGAAAGCTAGTTGTGCTAGAGTTTTCGAAGCCTAAGTTGTTTCCTTTTAAGCAAATTTATCATGCTTACTTTTTTGGCTTGTTGCCTTTCGTTGGTAAAATGTTTTCTGATGATGATTCGGCCTACACCTATTTGCCCGAATCTGTTAAGCGGTTTCCTGATGGTAAAGATTTTACAGATTTATTGGTAAATCAAGGCTTTGGTGAAATTCAATGCAAGTCATTATTTTTTGGTATTGCTACAATTTATGTAGGAAAAAAGTAAGATTAGCTTGAAGCCAATTAAAAATACATACTGCTCGAAAACGCTGAGGATTCTAATAGCTTGTATGTTACTTGGTTTTGTTTCGCCGGTTTTGGCTCAGAAAAAAACAACAGAGAACCTTCCTAAGCATGATGTTGAGCGCAGATTTAAGTTTGGGTTTACTCTTGCAATGAATTCAATCGATTTTAGAGTGAAGAAGAATCCTGAAATCTCTCAGTATCCTACCGTTATTTCATTAGATACCAGAGGCCACGCAGGTTTTTTACTTGGGATTTTATCTAATATGAGGATTAATGATTGGTACGATTTGAGATTTATGCCAGCTATATCATTTGGTGAAAGATCGTTGCAATATAGAATACAGGACAGTATTACCAGTAAAATTGAGGAGATTGATAGAAAGGTAGAATCTACTTTTTTAGAGTTTCCGGTAATGCTTAAGTACAAATCTAACCGACTCAATAATATGAGGATGTATATGATTGGTGGGGTAAAATACACGATTGACCTGGCTTCTCAAGCAAAGGTGGACAACGATAATTTTACCGAGCTCGATAAAATTATTAAACTTAAACAGGATGATTTATATTGGGAAATTGGTGGAGGAATGGACTTTTACTTGCAGTTTTTTAAGTTTTCGATAGAGATTAAAAAGTCGTTCGGACTCAGAAACATGTTGGTGCAAGATGGTACAACTTATTCTACGCCTATCGATATTCTTCGTTCAAACATGACGATTATATCGTTTCACTTCCAATAAAGGAACTTGCCCTACACAATGGGCGGGTATTAGAGGGGTAGGAGAACTGCCTTATTGATTTTGTTGGCATAAGAAACTTCGTCGTCCATGATGACAAAAATAACCTCGTTTTCTTTTTTCATTAAATACTTCTCACGAGCAAATTTCTCTAATGTCTGAGGGTTGGTGGTAAGATCGAGCATTTCTTCGTTGATTACTTTAATCTCTTTAATGAGGTATTCTTTTAATTCTACTTTCTGAGATAAAATGCTTCGCATTTTATATTGAGAGAAAACATTGTTTACATCTAAAAACACCATCCAGCCTAAGAAAAGAACTAACGTAAGAACGTAACGGTTTTTTAAGATTTTGATGTAATTCATTGCTTTGCTTCGGTTGTTACAAAATTAAACGCAAAAAAGGCGCTCTTCATTGTGGAGCGCCTAAGTTATGAACATGGGAGGCTTAACAATGCTAGGGGCTTTAGTTTGAAAGAGCTAGGTAGCTAATTAGGTTTGACTTGTACTAAAATAGGTTGTGGACTTGCTACATTTGAGTGGAGAGTTAGTTAAGAGAATGTCACCATTATTAACTTTACAAAATGGAAAAACGAAGAACATTTGATTCAGCTTTCCAAGAGAAGGCAGTAGCACTGGCAGCAGCAAGAGGTAATGTGCCTGCAATAGCAATAGCAATAGCAATAGCAATAGAATTAGGGATAGAGGTAAATATGCTTTATCGTTGGAGAAAAGAGTTATCGCAGTACGAACACAATAGCTTTCCAGGACGAGGCAAGCCCAAAATGACAGATAAAGAAAGAGAACTAGCAGATGTTCGTATGGAACGGGATATCTTAAAAAAGGCAATCGGCATCTTCTCCATGAGCGACAAGAAATCTTTACGTTCATAAAACTTCATCATCGTAGATTTCCTGTTGGGAAAATGTCCCGATTTTTTGGTGTTAGCGAAAGCGGTTATTATCGTTTTCACAATGCAGCACCATCAGCTAGAACAATCGAAAACATAAACTTACAGCAATCAATAAGAAGCATATTTGACAAGAGTAAACAGGCTTATGGTTCTCCAAGAATACATGCAGAATTACGAGACTTAGGGTCTACCGTTTCGCGCCCACGGATTGCAAGAATAATGAGTGCAAACGGCTTGTATGCTAGAAAGCCTAAGAAATACAAGACAACAACAGACTCTAACC
>JABSPQ010000132.1 GCA_013214205.1 Flavobacteriales bacterium | reverse complement strand
CAGCTGGCTCTGTAATTACATCCGCTATCGTTACCGGACAACCAGCATCGTCGGTTACAGTTACTAAATATGCATTGGCACATAAGCCGCCTTGAGTAACTTTAGAAATCCCTGCTACATCTAAAGTATCATGATCGGCATTCCATTTTACATCGTAAGGCGCTGTTCCTCCAACTATTTGAATTGAGGCTGTTCCATCACAATCGTTGAAACATTTTATGTGCGTTACTTCTAGTAATGTTCCAATAGCTTCTGGCTCTAAAATAGTTTCGCCATCATCACAAGTTCTACATCCATTGTCGTCGAGCACACAGAAGGCGTATTTACCAGGTTTTACGGCCAGCTCTTCTCGCTTCTCGTAAATTGTATCGAGAGACTCCCAGAAGTACAGATAAGGTGGCGTGCCACCAGTTGCTGGTTCAGACACCATGGTACCATCGTCGTATCCAAAACAAGTAATATCGGTACTTGCTGTTCCATTAATGTCTGGCCCTAAAATATCACTGATTGTATAACACTCGTTGATCTCGCAGTTGTTGCCATCTACTATGGTTACACAATAAATGCCAGACTCTACATCACTTAATGTATAGCCACTTTGTAAACCCTCGTCCCATAAAACACTATAAATTGGGCCTTTGCCTCCTGCAGGAACTATGGTAATGCTACCATTGAAGTTTTTACAAGTACTTCTGTCTATAATGGTATCGGTATTAATCAATTCGCTTGGCTCCTCAATAGTTATGCATTCTATTACTTTACAAAGGTTGCCATCCGATACGGTAACACAATATTCGTCGCCGCAAAGATCAATAGCTGTTTGGGTATCTTGGAAGAAAGTGTTAGAACCCCATTGATAAAACAAAGCACCAGTTCCGCCAACACCATTTGCTGTTACCGTACCATCGCAATTACCAGATGCGTTGTTTGAATGACAACTAGGATCTAATCCCTCGGTAAGTACATTTAAGAAAGGTGGGTTAAGCAGCATTGTATCCGCATTAGCTCTACAACCATTGTCGTCGGTAACAGTTACTCTTAATGTTACATTACCTCCCAATACACCTTCGGCGCAATACGAATTATCGTCGTGCGAACCCGGTTTATTCCATGCATAATAATACGTACCATCTGCTGTTGTTCCGCCCGATGCAAACACGCAGGCTTCACCAGATTCATCATTAAAACAGAGTGGTTGTGTAGCAAAATTTATATATGCGTTTACTGGGCTTGGTTCTTCTAATAAACCTATAAACTCTCTCTCGCAACCCTTGGTGGTAGTTACAGTAACCGTATATGTATCTGCGCAAAGTAAAGAAGCTATTGGACCAACTTGACCTTGACCATCGCTCCATTTATATGATTGAGCACTCCCTTCGCCAGTACTTATTTCTTCGAAAATAGCGCTCCCATTGCAAATGCCATTACAAAGCATATCAGTTGTAATTACTGTTCCTTGTAGTATTTCAGGATCAACTAATTCTACTTGATCTTCGGTTATACAACCATTAGCATCCGTAATAATTACTCTATGTAATCCACGACTTAAACCAGTAATGGTTTGATCTGTTTGGCCTCCGTCGTCTGTCCAACTATATGTATAAGGACCTGTTCCATCCAAACCATTGGCAGTTACCGTTCCGTCGTCACCACCTGTACACGAAATAAGTGTATAAGCAGTTGTAGAAGTAAGTTCCTTAGGCTCTGTAATTTCTACACTAGCTGCTGCCTTACAACCTTTTTCGTCTGTTATTTCAACGCCAACTACTCCTGCTTCTAAACCTGTTCGCACTTGCGTACCACTTACCACAGTGCCATCAGCTAGCATCCATTCAAAAGTAAATATGTTACTTCCATTGCTTCCAGCAGTTCCTGCAACTTCTGCTTGCCCCGTGAAATTGTCAATACAGTCTACATTTACAGTTGATATAAATGCTGCCGTTGGACCAGAATCATCTGTTACATTAGCTGTAAGATAGGCTTCGCAAGTATTTCTATCGGTTACGGTTACCGTATGATTGCCTGCTGCTATGAGATCGTTTTTAGCAATAAAGGTGCTGTTGTTCCATAAGTATGAAGGCACTCCTGTTCCTCCTGTATATGTTACCGTAGCGCTACCATCTGCTTGGTCGCATGAAGAATTTTCTGAGGTATAATTCAATACCAATTCGTCTGGTTGCGATACATCAAAATCGTCGGTTGCAGTACAGCCTTGTGCATCTGTTACTGTTACTTCCACAGTTACATTTCCACATATGTTAGTTGCGCTTACAGCGGTTGAGTACCTTCCTGCTTCGTTCCATAAATAGCTGTATCCACCTGCACCTTCACCTGCAACTGCAGATAGTCTAGCAGTACATTCGCCAAAACATGCAATTGGAGCTTGGCTAGCAATATTAACACTTACAGAAGTTGGGTCCTCAAGCTTTACTTCTTCTGTATCCTCACATCCATTAGCATCTATTAAAGTTACCGTGTAAGTACCTTGGCATAAACCTTCAGCTTTTTGAGTGGTTTGCGCATTGTTATCGCTCCATAAATAAATATGAGGCTGT
>JABSPQ010000131.1 GCA_013214205.1 Flavobacteriales bacterium | reverse complement strand
TGAAGATTTAGAAAATGTAAAACTTTGGCTACACAATTTTGTTAGAAATAATCTTTCTGTAGAAATTGTTAAAAGTATTACTCATAATAGCTTTTTTTTAAATGACTTTTATAGCGTGTTTTGAAATTAAATTGGTATAAGCATTCCATAAGTTGAGTTTTTCTTGAAAAGAAAAAGGAACGGCTTGGTATGCGTGGAAAAAAATCTAAGCCGTAGTTTTATAACTGAATTCTTCAGAAGCCTTGGTTTTTTTTGTTTACTTTTTTTTGCCAAGAAAAAAAAGTAAATGCCCGTCTGGCATGAAGACAATGACAACAAGAACCACAACGCTTCCCTACTCAACTATGAATTCGGGTAAGTTTAGCATTGCATAGAGCTCCCCGTGTATCCCGTACGTACGGGATCACTTGGAAGACGGACATTGGGGTGTCTAAGTAAACATACTATGAACCCCTCAGTCCGCAGCATTACGTTGCAAAACACTCTACCTCTGGACAGCTCCTCTAAAACAGGGTGAGCCGCTTTCACTTCGTTTTTGGTTTAACATTATTCTTTAACTTCAACCCAAAGAACCCTACCTCTTTATATGAAATATTTAATCTCAATACTTCTTAGTTTCCTTATAATATCATGTCAGCAACAAAGCGACGACAAACCCATTGAGCTACAACCACAAGAGGTAAAACAACCAAAGCCCAATATCTTATTTATTCTGGTAGACGATATGGGCTGGTCTGATCTAGGTGTATATGGAAATAAAATTCACGAGACACCTCAAGTAGATAAACTCGCCGCGGCTGGAATGCGGTTCACAAATGCTTACGCCTCCTGCCCTATTTGCGGACCTTCACGGCATGCAATCATGACAGGAAAATTCCCATCACGAACAGGTTTCATCGATAATCTATCCGATCGCAAAAACAGAGTTCGTCAGTTTATGAAGCTTAAAGAATTCACTTTCGCTGAAGCCTTAAAGGATAGTGGCTATCAAACAGGTTTTGTAGGTAAGTGGCACCTCACAGATGAAACAAACAGCCACCTCCCCGATGTTCAAGGATTTGATATCAATATAGCTGGCAGCTCTTGGGGTTTTCCCATGGAAGGATTCTTCAGCCCATACCAAATGCCAAACCTCAAAGAAAGCCCTAAAGACGAATACCTCACCGACCGCCTTACCACCGAAGCCATTCAGGTGATGGAAGATTTCTCGAAAAAGGCAGCCCCTTGGTTGATGTACATGAGTTACTACACAGTGCATTCGCCCTATCATGCAAAGGAAGAGAAAATCGAAAAGTACGTAGAGAAAGCTCGTGCAGCCGGCAAGGAAAACTTCAATTCCAAATACGCCGCAATGGTCGAATCAATGGATGAAAACGTAGGGCGACTTCTGACATGGTTGGATGAAAAAGATCTCCGCAAAAACACCATCATCATTTTCACATCAGATAACGGAGGCTCTCATAGAGCCACCACAAACGCCCCCCTGCGTGGTTATAAAGGCGAAGTGTATGAAGGTGGAATTCGTGAACCCCTTATAGTTGATTGGCCTGGTGTTACCAAACCTGGCTCTATTTGCAACGCGCCAGTACACAGCACCGACTTCTATCCCAGCATTCTTGAAATGGCAGGCCTACCCTTGTTACCCGAACAACATCAGGACGGCACAAGCATTGTTCCTGCTTTAAAAGGCAGTAAGAGTTTTGATCGTGGCCCACAACTTTGGTTTTTTCCTGTAGATTTGGGAAGAGACCACAATGAACCAGCCGCAGCCATCCGAATAGGTGATTGGAAATTGATTCAGTTTTACAACGGCAAAGGTCCTGAACTTTACAACCTCAATACAGACATAAGTGAGACCAATAACCTGCTCAAAAGCAATCCAGAAAAAGCCACCGAGTTACAGGCGAAAATGGATGCCATGTTGGAAGCTCATCAAGCAAAGATCCCCGAATAATAAAAAAACTCTATAAAACAACCAACCAATGAAACACTCCTATTTAAGACCATTACTCCTTTTGTGTGCAATAACAATATTGTTTTCGTGCGGACTAGAAAGTCGTAACGAACAAGAAAATGCAAAAGTATATACAGAAGCTGAGGTTGCCGCAGAGTCAAAAAAAGTAAACGACTATTTCCAAAAAAGTTTTGATTTAGGTGTAGCAAATTATCCCGAATTTGAAACTAGGTTGGGTATAAAAACGCACTATGGCGATTTGAACGACAACTCCCCCGCTGCGGAAGAAAGAGATTTGAAAATAAGTAAAGAAGAACTTGCTTGGTTAACAGACTCCGTGAACGTAGATGCGCTAAGCAAAAATTCATTATTGAGTTACAAACTTTTTAAACAAAGTGTAGAAAACGGCATTGACGACTACAAATACAGACTCCACAACTATCCCGTAAATCAAATGTTTGGAGCACAATCTAGCAAGCCAGCATTCTTGATAAATATGCATTCGATAGACGACGTTTCTGAGGCCGAGGCCTATGTGTCTAGATTGAATGGATTCAATAAGTACTTCACTCAATTGGTTGAGAATTTAAAAGCGCGTGAAGCCATTGGAGTTATGCCTCCCAAATTTGTTTACGACAAAGTTGTTCAAGATTCGGAAAACATATTGGTTGGTCAGCCATTTGATAAAACCGACGAGCAGAGTACTTTATTGAAAGATTTTATGAAGAAAGTAAATGCGCTTGAAGTTGAAGAAAGTGCAAAGTCAACTTTAGAAGAACAAGCTAAAGAAGCCTTATTAACATCGGTAAAACCTGCTTACGAAGCACTTATTTCTTTTATAAAAGGACAAAAGGAAAGAGCCAACTCCGAGCACGGTGCGTGGAAATTTCCTGATGGAAAAGCATTCTTTAACAATGCTTTAAAAAGAACAACAACCACAGATTTAACTGCGGATGAGATCTACGAAATTGGATTATCGGAAGTTGATAGAATCCATGGAGAGATGGAAGCAATTAGCCATAAGGTTGGCTTTGATGGAAGTTTACACGAGTTCTTTGAGTTTATGAAAACAGACGATCAGTTTTATTATTCGTCAGACCAAGCAGGCAAGGATGCCTATTTAGCGAAGGCAGTTCATCTGATTGATAGTATGAAAACTAGATTGGATGAAATATTTATTAGCAAGCCAAAGGCAGACATCATGGTAAAGGCCGTTGAGTCTTTTAGAGAACAATCCACAGGAAAAGCATTTTACAATCGCCCTGCGGCAGATGGTTCTAGACCGGGAATTTATTATGCCAACTTATACGACATGGCATCTATGCCTACCTATGCAATGGAAGCGCTAGCCTACCACGAAGGCATTCCAGGGCATCACATGCAATTGGCAATTCAGCAAGAACTAGAAGAAGTACCCATGTTTAGAAAGTTTGGTGGTTACACAGCTTATGTTGAAGGTTGGGGATTATACTCCGAGTATCTTCCAAAAGAAATGGGCTTCTATGCAGATCCTTATTCCGATTTCGGACGTTTGTCTATGGAACTATGGAGAGCATGCAGGTTGGTTGTTGATATAGGAATTCATACAAAGAAATGGACGCGCGAGGAAGGAATTAAGTACTATACGGACAACACTCCTAACGCTGAGTTAGACGCTATGAAAATGGTAGAAAGGCACATCGTAATGCCTAGCCAAGCAACGGCGTATAAAATTGGGATGATGAAGATTTTAGAATTGCGTGAAAAGGCAAAAGTAGCTTTGGGCGAGGGATTCGACATTCGCGAATTCCACGAAGTAGTTATCTCTCATGGTGCAATTCCTTTGAATGTTTTAGAAGATTTTGTAGACGAGTATATAGAAAGCAAAAATAAGGACAGCTAAACCACTTGGCTACATTTTACATCGCGTTAGCAACTATTGAATTACAAATCCACCAGATGTTCCTTTTGTAATTTTTATCGAATTGATTTCAATAAAGAGTCCCTATCATCTCTTGCTTGAGCCAAGAAATCAGCTCCTGCTTCTGTTTGCTTATCATGCGCTCCACTCCACGCAATCATATCTACCATAAAAGGAAGCATCTCAATTCCCTTTGCGGTAAGGCTATATTTAATCCGTGATTTTTTAACCGAATCTTGCCCTTTACTTATTATACCGGCCGACTCCAATCCTAAATTCAAGTAATAAATGTAACTTTTAGATTTGCTGCGTTAGGTATAAATTATCGAAACTTGAAGAGAACCATTTCTCTTGCTGTTTCTATGGAGTATTAACCATACTGCTGTAGATGGAAAAACCAGAAGTTGCATGGCACATGTTACCTTTAATCAACGATATACAATCTCTTGTATGCTCAAGGAAGGTTACAATCAAGCTCAGATAGCCAAAGCTATAGGAAAAAACAAGTCAGTTGTAAGCAGAGAATTGAAACGTAATTCTGATGCAAGGAATAACGTTTATACACATGAATTAGCAACTTATAAGTATGCAAAACGTCAAAAAGAAAAGCACAAGCATAAGAGATTCACCGCTCTAATACAGCTTGAAGTAGAGAGACTCCTGAAAGAGGATTACAGCCCTGAACAAATCGTTGGAACATTGATAAAGCAAGGAAAAGAATGTGTTTCTGTAGAACGTATT
>JABSPQ010000130.1 GCA_013214205.1 Flavobacteriales bacterium | reverse complement strand
TTAGGTTCGGACTCTCAACAGTTGGCTTCTGATTCTGTGGCAACGCAATCAAAAGGTAAAGGGTTTGATACGTTTGTTTTAATTTCTGTTCGAGGTTACGACAAGCGCTTTAAAGCAAACACTTCCAATGAAGACTTTTTAACGGCATTGGGACGAGCAAATTTGTTTCAATTGCATCAACCAGATATCGTTTCAGTGACATTTGAGTTTAAATTCTACCGAAGAGGAAAGCTGGTGCATAATGAAACTATTAAATGTGGAAATGCCGGTACTCGCGATAAAGTTCTTAAGAAATTGAGAAAGAAGGTGGGTAAGAAATTGGTTAAAAGCTGGAAGTAAGTCGATCTATTTTTCCTTCTTGAAAAGTCCTTTAATGCTTTTAGCGTTCAGAGGTAATTCTAGTATCACATGCAGTAGTGAGAAGAATAGAGCAACAATGAATCCGAGGCGGAAATCGAAATAAAAAAGTCCCATCATTATTATCCAGGCGGCAATAATAACAGCAGATCTACCTTTGGTCAAGGACTTGTGCTAGTGAATCACAGTGGTTTTGGAAAACCAATTGAGGTAATGATAGAGGTAGATTAACGCGACAATCATCATCATTCGAAGTTCCATCGATAGATATTGAATGATTTACCATCTGAAATCCCTAAGAATTTTGCGAAGTACACAGGTGTCAGGTGAAAGTTGTTTTCATAGTAAGATTCTTGCATTCCTATGCTGAATTTATAAGCTCCATCTGGAATGTCGACAACGAGAAAAATAGAGGAACCATTACTGCTAATACAACTGCGAAGTATCCCATTTTACTTTTCGAATTCTTTGCACCGTATAACATAAAGAGCAAAGTGAAAATATAGACGTGAATTACTGTAGGAACTAAAAGTCCGATTACTGTTACGTAAGTATCATTGGTGTTCAAAAAGAATGCGCCAATAGCTCCTAAGACCAAAAGGATTATCCAGTACATTTTATTTTTTAGGGTTACCCCTTTAGATCGCAGAGTATTTGATTGACTGATAGGTGATAGGTTTTTCTTTAATCATTCTATAAAGAAGTTTTTCTAGGATTGTTTCTTTGAAATTCAATCGGTTTAAACCGAGAGTGTTCTCTAAAGTCTGTCCAAGGTTAAAACCCATAACTTTGGAATACAATGAAAAAAGAATTTACAAAAGAAGAACTAGCAGGGATGCAAGTTAAATTTGCCGAGCAATTCCGTACAGGTCAATCGGTATTTGGAAAAGGGGGAGCATTAGCAGTCATGGTCGGAAGAAATTCCGACCATTTTTTATGTCTTAAAATAGAGGTCTGGATTCCCACCACAATGCACTACAATCATAGCTATAGCTAAATCCCTGATTTCCATTGAGAATCGTCTTTTGGCAGTTTTGTAGCCAATGTTGTTTGCTTTCTTATATACAAGTACCAACATTGCTACAATCAAGGTCATGTATAGCATTACTTGTATGCCATTTTTGTTTAATGATACAAGATGACTAACATTGAGTTCTTGCTTGATGAATCGAAAGAACACCTCTATATCCCATCTTCGTCTATAAGCTTGTGCAATTTCTTTGGCTGACAATTTAAAATCGTTGGTTAAAAACCAATACTTTTTGCCTTCTTCTAGTTTACTTTCAACGACAACTAAACGAAACGGTGTATCAACGAGTTTTTCTCGAGAATATATCTTTCCCTTCTTGTTTTTAATTGGAATGCCTGTGTACAATTGAACTTTACTATCCCTTATCAGGGTTGATTCGCCTAGATCTAAATCTTGATTTTCTGTAACAAATGAATCCAACTCCACATATTTTCTATTTTCTTTTACTCGACAGATGAAAGTTACAGAGTCCTTACTAAAGGACTTCATGGTTCTTGTCGACTGGAGCCCTCGATCCATTACGTAAATATTTTGGTGATTCTTTTCTTTTTTTACGTGATTCATAACCGCTTCTGGTAGCGCAATATCCTCACTGGAATAACTTCGAGAAGTAAATACACTTGAACT
>JABSPQ010000129.1 GCA_013214205.1 Flavobacteriales bacterium | reverse complement strand
TACCAGTGCAGATTGCGGTGGCTTTGCTTCTACTGGTTATTACTTCGATGAATCACTTGATGGTGGTGAAAGCAGTGGAGGATGGCAAGTTGTAACGTCGGGTTCAAACATTCATGGCCAAGGAGTTAGCATGTATATGTCGGCCGATGATATAACATTAGACGTAACAGGATCGCCACAACAAGGCTCTATAACTTACAATTCAGGCAGCACACCAAAGTTGTCGTATACATCTAATGATGTTGAGGATGAAGATGGCTGGAATTTAATAGGTAATCCATTCCCTTCTGCAATAGATTGGGATTTAATTGATACTAAAACTGGAATTACCGACATCATCTACATATTCAACAACTCAACTGGCTCGTATGGTACTTATACTGGTGGTATGGGTGGCGCTGGCCAAGGTGGGGTTAATAACATCATTCCAATATCACAATCGTTTTGGGTACATGCCACAGCTTCTCCAACTCTTACTATTGATGAGGCAGATAAAATAGATGACGATCAAGCGATTTTAATGTCGAAAACAACGTTTAAATACTTAAGATTGAAATTGGAAGGTGATGTTAATTCTTATAGCGACGACGTATTGTTGTTTTTTGATGAAGACGGATCAACTGACTTTATTAATAATGTAGATGCTGTTAAATTGTCGAGCTTTTTATATACTGCACATAGTATTAGTGCAGTGTCTGACGATGATAAAGATATAGCGATCAAAACGTTACCCGACAACGGATCTAGCTTTATAGTTCCTTTAAAAGTTAAGATTGGAACTGGTACATCTGGAAATTATACGCTTAGTGTAGATGACATGATGAATTTACCGAAAGAAATGGACGTTATATTACTGGATTCATTAACGGGAAATATGACTGATTTAAGGAAAACTTCCAATTACCCCTTTTATATTTCAGACACTACCGAGGCGCCAAGAATGTATTTGAAATTTACGGTAGATCCGTTGGTTACTACGATTAGCGAAAACAGTAAACTAGGCATTAGTCTTTACCCAAATCCATCGAGAGGGCATGTATTTATTGAGGGAGAAGACATCGATCACAATGGCAACTTTGAAGTGTACGATATCTTAGGCAAGAAAATAGGGAGTAAGAAATCTAGATTAGGAGATCAACGATCTAGAATAGATATTGATGCCAAGCCAGGTGTTTACTTCGTGAAATTCCAAAATGGAGATCAACGAATCTCTCGAAAAGTTACCATCTTTTAAAATAACTCTCTAGCTATCCGTTGCACAGCACCAGACTTACCCATGGTGTAGAAGTGTAAACAAGGTGCTCCGCCAGCAATTAGCTCTTTACACATTTGAATTTCCCATTCAACACCCACTTGAGTTACGTCTTTGTTGTTTTTGCAGTTAGATACTGCGTTCGACAAATCAGTTGGAATATCAATATGAAAAATCTGAGGTAAAAGAGTTACTTGTTTTGCTGTGGTAAGGGGTTTTAAACCCGGAATAATTGGTATAGTAATTCCTGCTGCTCTACATGAATCAACAAATTCGAAAAACTTTTTTACATCATAAAAAAGTTGAGTAACAATATATTCCGCACCAGCATCAACCTTGTCTTTTAAGTAAGCCAAATCAGTAGCCATATTAGGCGCTTGGCTATGTTTTTCGGGATAACCTGCAATGCCTACGCAGAAGTTAGTAGCGGCGCTGCTTTCTTGATCTTGGTCTAAATACTGACCATTGTTCATATCGTTTATTTGCTCTACCATGTGTAAAGCGTATGCATGGCCATCTGGTTCAGGCTCAAATGTGGCCATTCCCTTTACAGGGTCTCCTCTTAAAGCAAGTACATTATCTACCCCAAGAAAAGCCAAATCAATTAGGGCATTTTCCGTTTCATCAACACTAAACCCACCACAAATTAAATGAGGCACAGCATCAACTTGATATTTGTTCATAATTGCAGCACAAATACTTACTGTACCCGGTCGTTTTCTAACCGATTTTCTTTCCAACAAACCGTTTTCCCTTTTCTGATAAACGTATTCTTCGCGGTGGTAAGTAATGTCTATAAACGACGGTTTAAACTCAATTAATTCATCGAGCGTATTAAAAATGTTATTAATGCCCTCGCCTTTTAAAGGGGGTAGTAACTCGAAAGAAACGAGTGTTTTAGTGGCATTTTTTAAGTGATCTGTTATTTTCATGAGCTATTTTTAATATGCTAAAGTTGGCGACAACCATCTTTCTACTTCTTCTACTGTAAAACCTTTTCTCTCGGCGTATTCCTCTACTTGATCTTTTGCAATTTTTCCTATTCCGAAATATTTTGAATCGGGGTGCGAATAATAAATTCCGCTTACCGAAGCAGCTGGATACATGGCAAAACTTTCCGTTAATTTAATTCCTGTATTCTTTTCTGCATCAAGCATTTCGAATAAGGCTGTTTTCTCGGTATGATCTGGACAGGCAGGATATCCCGGCGCTGGTCTAATGCCCTTATATTCTTCTTTAATTAAACTGTCGTTGTTCAACTTTTCGTCACTGTTATATCCCCAAAATTCTTTTCTAACCCGAGCGTGCATCAACTCCGTAAACGCCTCTGCCATTCTATCTGCAAGTGCTTTTAGCATAATAGATTGGTAGTCATCGTGATCTGCTTCAAAGCGCTCTACGTGCTCTTCTATACCATGGCCACAAGTAACCGCAAAACCGCCAACATAATCGGCAATTCCGGTTTCTTTAGGAGCAATAAAGTCTGTTAACGATCGGTTTGGAATATTGGCTGCCTTTTTCCCTTGCTGCCGAATGTTATGAAAAACTGTTTTAACCTCAGTCCTCGAATAATCTGCGTATACTTCTATATCATCGTCAATAGCATTTGCTGGCCACAATCCGATAACAGCCCTGGCAGTAAGCCATTCTTCAGAGATAATTTTATCCAACATGTCGGTAGCGTCTTTAAGCAATTCTTTTGCTTGCTTCCCTACAACGGCATCTTCTAAAATTTTAGGATACTTCCCAGCCAATTCCCAAGTAGCAAAAAACGGTGTCCAATCAATGTACTTTGCAATTTCATCTAACGGGTAATTGTCGAAAGTTTTAAGACCATCAATTGCTGGCTTGGTAGGAGTGGTGTTTTCCCAGTTAACTTGATATTTATTAGCTCTAGCATCTAATATTTTAAGCAATGTTTTCGCCGATTTCTTCTTGGCGTAAGTTTCCCTTACTTGGTTATAATCGCCTTTAATTTCATCAACGTAATTCGCTTTTTTATCCTTGCTAAGCAAACTTCCAACTACTGTAACTGATCTAGAGGCATCTAGTACATAAACGGTTTGATCGTATTGGTAATGCTCTTCAATTTTAACTGCTGTATGAACTTTGGAAGTAGTTGCTCCACCAATTAACAATGGAATTTTAAAATTAGTACGTTGCATTTCTTTGGCCACATAAACCATCTCGTCCAGGGAAGGAGTAATTAAGCCAGATAAACCAATAATGTCAACATCTCTTTCTTTAGCTACACGCAAAATCTCTTCGCATGGCACCATTACACCAAGGTCGATAACTTCGTAGTTGTTACAGCCTAAAACTACCCCTACAATGTTTTTACCGATGTCGTGTACATCACCTTTAACAGTTGCAAGCAATATTTTACCAGCCGAAGAACCTGCTTCTTTCGATTCTTCAATATATGGCAACAGGTGAGCCACCGCTTTTTTCATTACCCTTGCAGACTTTACAACCTGTGGTAAAAACATTTTTCCCGCTCCAAACAAGTCACCAACAACGCTCATGCCGTTCATTAAGTGCTCTTCTATAACTTGTAAAGGTCTATCAACTATTAGCCTTGCTTCTTCAGTATCTTCTACAATATAATCGGCAATACCTTTAACCAACGCATGTGTCATACGTTCCTGTAAAGGTTGTTCTCGCCATTCTAAATTTTGAGCTGCCTCTTTTTTACCCCCCTTAACAGTGTCGGCGTGCTCTAATAATCTTTCGGTAGCATCATCTCTTCTGTCGAGTAATACATCTTCTACTCGTTCAAGAAGTTCCTTAGGGATTTCATCGTAAATCTCTAACAATGCAGGATTCACAATGCCCATATCCATACCTTCCTTAATGGCGTGGTATAAAAATGCTGAGTGCATCGCTTCTCTTACCCCATTATTACCTCTAAAGGAGAAGGACACGTTACTAACACCTCCGCTTACGTGTGCGCCGGGTAGGTTCTCTCTAATCCATCTAGTAGCTAAAAAGAAATCCATCGCGTTTCTTTTGTGCTCGTCCATGCCAGTTGCCACAGGAAATATATTGGGATCGAAAATTATATCTTGAGGAGCAAAGCCAACTTTGTCTACCAAAACGCGGTATGATTTTTCGCAAATCTCAATTCTTCTTTCGTAAGAATCAGCCTGCCCGTCTTCGTCGAAAGCCATTACGATTACAGCGGCGCCGTACCTATTAATGGTTTTGGCCTGCTTAATAAAATTTTCTTCTCCTTCTTTAAGACTGATGGAGTTAACTACGCATTTGCCCTGAACATTCTGTAGGCCAGCTTCAATAATTTCCCATTTACTAGAGTCGATCATAATCGGAACTCTAGCAATATCTGGTTCGGCTGCAACCAATCTTAAAAAGGTAACCATAGCTTCTAAGCCATCAATCAAGCCATCGTCCATGTTAATGTCGATAACCTGTGCGCCACCTTCCACTTGGTTTCTGGCTACGCTTAAAGCCTCGTCATATTCTTCCTCTTTAATAAGTCGTAAGAATTTTAAAGATCCTGCAACATTAGTTCGCTCTCCAATATTTAAAAAATTGGTCTCGGGGGTTACCGTCAATGGTTCTAACCCGCTTAACTTCATGTAAGGTAAGTCGTTCCACTTGTATATGTAATCTCCTGTATAATCTGGATGTAAACTCATGTTCTAATTTTGAGGAGAATAATTTGATGCTAAATCGGCAATAGCCTTAATATGTTCGGGTGTAGTTCCACAACAACCACCAATAATATTAACCAATCCTTCGTCTAAGAAAACCTTAATCTGTTCTGCCATAAATTCTGGCGATTCGTCATACTCGCCCATTTCATTTGGTAAACCCGCATTTGGGTGAGCGCTTACCATGCAGTTGCCTTTGTCGTTTATAATCTTTAGATATGGTCGTAAAGCTTCCGCTCCTAAAGCACAATTTAAACCGATCGTTAATGGTTTGGAATGTTCTACCGCCACTACAAAAGCTTCAGTATCTTGTCCCGATAAAATTCTGCCGCTGGCATCCGTAATGGTTCCAGAAATCATGATTGGCAAATTTGTTCCTTTTTCATTTTGAACTTCATCAATGGCAAATAGGGTTGCTTTTGCGTTAAGGGTATCTGTAATGGTTTCTACTAAAAGTAAATCGGCACCGCCTTCTATCAGCGCTTCCGCTTGAGTTTTAAATGCTGTTACTAATTGATTGAAGGTAATGCTTCTAAAACCTGGGTCGTTTACGTCGGGCGACATAGACGATAATTTTGTGGTAGGTCCCATAGAACCTGCAACAAATCGAGGTTTGTTGGGCTCTTTTGCTGTAAACTCGTCGGCAACCTCTCGTGCTATTTTAGCCGATTGATAATTGATGTCGTATACCGCATCTTCTAAACCGTAATCTGCTTGAGCAACAGTTGTGCCCCCAAAAGAATTGGTTTCTGCTATATCGGCACCAGCTGCAAAGTATTCTGCATGAATTTCTTTAATAACATCAGGACGAGTGATAGACAATAAATCGTTGTTTCCCTTTAAGGAACTTGCATGATCTTTAAATCGCTCGCCTCTGTAATCCTCTTCAGATAGCCCGTAACGCTGAATCATGGTACCCATGGCTCCGTCTAGCACTAAAATTTTTGTCTTAAGTATTTCTGAAATATCCGCTCCCATGATCAATCATTTATAATAATGTTTATCAAAAAAGATGGACGTAACTCCTTGCTCTCTTTCTTATCTCTCGTCAATCAACATCTGATCGAAGCGGGAATTAGCACCCAACTAGCCTGGGTTGCTAAGACTTCAAAGGGCCCTACCCTCCGTCTTTCTTGATAAGTATGCTACAAAATACAGTTATTTTTAACTGTTATCCTAATTAGAGGAATTTTGTAGACTGGTAGGTTTAACGGAAAACTCCTGATATTGTTCGCTAAATTGATGATCTTGAGCGATAGAAATGACATTATCTATGACCAAATTTATCTTAGCTGTAGCAATTTTTATATTATCAAATGTTCAAGTTTCTTTTAGTCAGTATATTGATTAGAGTCAGGATAGTTGTGGTTGTATGAATACTTTGTTACATCAATTAAGAAAGACAAATGCTGAAATTGATTCGGTCATAAATTTTGATTCTAAGGCAATGAAAGTTGTCGGAATAAAGGAGGCAAAAATGAAGGTTAAAAAAGCGATGCATTTTACCCTAGAGGTGCAGATAAAGTTGATGGATCTGGAATCGATAACTACAGCCACATTAGATGAAGGAATTAATCACATGAGTGATGTTGTTGATATTAATAATTCAATAAAAACAACGGTAATAGCTATTGAAAGGGCCTATGAATTACTTAAAAAGGCCCATTACTCAGATTCGTTGGAAGAGTTAAGTAAGTTTATTAAAAAAGCGAGTGTTTTAATTGAAGAGGTACAAGATGAGGTTTATTACTCGGTAGATATTGCCTATGAGGCGTGCTAAGACGGTAGTATTTTAACCGGTATCTGTTTTCCGTCTTTACCTACAACTACTTCTACTACCTTATCATTTTCATCTAAGATAAATTCAATTTGCCTGTCTCGGTGAGGGCAGAAAAACTGAGTTTCTGATTCGGCTGAAATCCCAACAACCAATTCGTTTCCAAATTGTGCTTTAAGCAAATCTTGATCTAGCCAAATTATGATGGTTAAAGTTGAAGTTACTTTGTAAAATCCAACATATTTATTTATCAATTTGGGATCAATTGTTATTGCCTTTCTACTTTCAGGGTTTTCATTACCATCTATAGTTCCGTCGAGTCCCCTATAATCAATGGTAAGTTCATCCCCTATACTTATTGGAGCATGCGCGTAGCAGTTGTAAGTAAACTCAATTCCGTGTTTAGCATTTGGGTTAAAAACAATCTCAAACTTGTCGGAATAGCTAATATTTGGTTTGTAGGAATGATTAACGAGCGCGTCGAATCCGCTTACTATAAATTTCTTTTTTTTGTTGTCGGATAGCTCAAACCAAAATATAAAGATGAAGTCTCCTCGGTTGGTATCTTCGGGAGCTTCGAAAAGCGAATATAATTCGGAAATGGCTTTTGGGTTGGTTGCTAAAACTTCCGACATCCAATCAAAATCAATTGTATTACTACAATGTTCTATAACAGACATGTTGTGTGGTCCAATCTCTGTTATTGCTACAAATTCATCGTTTTCTTCATAAAATTGGTCGAAGGAGTGGGTGTAGATAATATCGTCTGGCTTAAATGATTTTCGTGCGAATAAGCCTATTCCTTTTCCAGGAGAGGATTTAATTTCGATGGTATCAGGTAAGTTTTACGAAGTGAGATCGATTTTAATTTTACCTTCCGAATTTATTTGTAGTGTTGTAATTAGGCGACAAAGATATTCTTATTGACTACCGTGCCAATACGCAAACTTCTTTAAATTTCTCTACTTCTCCGTCTAAATGAAACGCCTCAAAGTAAACAATGTAGATTCCGGGGAAAGACAATGTATTATTTTCGTTAATTCCGTCCCAAGAAAAAGTGCCCGACATACTTAGTAATTCGTTGTTTACGAGTTGTTTAATTTTCCTTCCGTACGAATCGTAAAGTGAAATATTGCCCACAAACCCTGCTTTTCTAAAATTGTAATTGATGTTAACCACGTCATCAAAACCATCGTTGTTGGGGCTGAATGATTCAGGGATTATCGCTATTTCTAAATCGGAACTTACCAAATTGAACTGACTGTTTTGGTAGCCCGGTGTTGCAAAGCCAACTTTTTCGGCGGCAGAATGCCAATTGGTGATTTCTGAGCTCGGCCTGTCGAAATGGAGGCGCTCTAACGAAACACCTTCACCACTTCCAAGCAAAGCAAATTGCATATCTTCATGGTAGCTCATGCTATCTATTACCAAATTGGAATCGTTAAGCAAAACAACCGTTCCAGCAGCATTACTGTACGTTGGTAAAATTTCCATTTGAATAAATCGCATTCGGTCGGATGCGGGATATTCGAACTGAATGTTACTGGAATCCTTAGTGAGAACGATGTATTCTTCAGGATAAACAATGCAATTGTCGTCACAAATTATTTTGTGATTAGAAATATTGCCATCATAATTATCCAGATTGGCCAATTGCCAATTTTTTAGATTCACAGTCTTATCAGAGTTGTTGTATACCTCAATAAAATCTACACCAAAGGGTAGGGGATCGGAAAGCACTTCGTTAATAATAAGATCATGCTGATTGGCTTGTTCTATAAACATTAACGAAGAATCAATAAAAGGATCGCTTCCTGCTAGTGGTTGACCAATGTAAAGATCGTCGAAGTAAAACTTGGAGGCGTTGCTACTGGTGTACTTACACGAAATTCCGAAATAGGAGCCAACTAATAAATTGGGGTCAACAAACGATCCAATCAGTTCAAAATCTGATGTTGCATCGTAATCTACATACAAGCTCCAAGTGTTGGTGCTGTCGAGGATAACCTTAATTCGAATTTCGAAAGAAGAAGCAATTGCTCCAGCCGCGCCTGCAATTTCTGGAGTATAGGAAATACCTTCTTGCCGGTTAAATTTAATTGCATCTCCACTTCCTCCTTCGCCAAGCTGAATAAAGTATGCGTTCATCGTACCTCTCAAAGTAGATTGCTCTGCCATTAAATAGATTCTGGAGTTATTGTTATCGCTTCCCGAAAACGATTGCTTTACTTTTATTTGCCATTCAATGTTATAAGCGTTTATAAAAATGCTACTGTGATTGGGAATTATGCTATTAAAGTAGATTGAGCTTGTACCAGCCTTATTATCATTCAATTGGAGTTGCTGGTCGGAGTTGACTTGAAACTGGTTGATGTTACCTTCCCAATAACTGGGTATTGACGTCGATTTATCGAAAGATTCTATGGTTTGCGCTCGTAAACAGGGAGAACCGAAGATGAGAAAAAAGAAAATAATTCTGTACATGAGATGAAAACAGGAGAACTAAAAAATTACTTTTGCGAACCGAAATTAATTAAAATAATTGAAATGAAAATAGCTGTTGTAGGTGCCACTGGTTTAGTTGGCGGACAAATGTTAAAGGTTTTAGAGGAAAGAGACTTTCCTATTACTGAGTTGTTCTTGGTTGCTTCTGAGAGATCTGTAGGTAAAAAAATGACTTATAGAGGTAAAGAGTATACCATTATCGGTCTTCAAACGGCTGTAGATGCTAAGGCCGATATCGCTATCTTTTCTGCAGGTGGTTCTACATCTGAAGAATGGGCTCCAAAATTTGCTGCTGCTGGTACTACCGTAATAGATAATTCTAGTGCTTGGAGAATGGATCCAACAAAAAAATTAGTTGTACCTGAAGTTAACGCAATCGAATTAACCAAAGAAGATAAAATTATTGCTAACCCAAACTGCTCAACTATTCAGTTGATAATGGCTTTGGCTCCGTTGCACAACAGATACGGAATGAAAAGGGTGATTATTTCTACATACCAATCAATCACAGGAACTGGTGTTGCTGCGGTTCAACAAATGGAAGATGAAAGAAATGGTGTGGATGGCGAAAAGGTTTATCCTTATCAAATCGACAAAAACTGTTTGGCTCAATGTGATGTGTTTACTGAAAATGGATACACCAAAGAGGAAATGAAATTAACTAACGAGACTAAGAAAATTCTTGGTGACGATACAATCGCTGTTGCTGCAACCGCGGTTAGAGTTCCTGTTGTAGGTGGTCATTCGGAATCTGTAAACGTTGAGTTTAAAGAAGATTTCGACATCGACGAAGTGAGACAAATCTTATCTGATTTTCCAGGTGTAATTGTTGAAGACGATATTGATAACCTGGTTTACCCAATGCCGATTAACTCGCATAACAGAGATGAGGTTTTTGTTGGTAGATTGAGAAGAGATTTCACCAACCCAAATACATTAAACATGTGGGTTGTTGCAGATAACTTAAGAAAAGGTGCTGCTACAAACGCTGTTCAAATTGCGGAGTATTTAAATGCTAACGATCTTGCGTAAGCACTAAATAAGCCAGATTTTTTAATCCTCGGTCTTAATTGATCGGGGATTTTTTGTTTTGTAGCCCTTTCATCGGTGAATACTATCATGCTCTATAACTGTATAATAAAACATTAAAACCAAAATAATAATAAATAAAATTGACAAAATAGCGTATATTTGTAAACTATATTTAACATTATGGCTAAAAAGAAGATTGTTATTTTACCGAAAGATCAGAAAATTCTGAGTGAAATGGGTGAGAACATTAAGTTGGCTCGTTTAAGAAGAAGACTTAGTGCAGAGCAAGTATCTGAACGAGCAAACATAAGTCGGCCAACATTAATTGGTATAGAAAAAGGTGCCCCAACTGTTGGCATAGGTTCCTATTTATTAGTTCTACATGTATTGGGTTTAGAGAACGACTTTCTTCTTATAGCACAAGATGATATATTGGGTAGAAAATTGCAAGATGCCAATATTAGCACACTTAAGCGGGCACCAAAACGAAGTAATAAATAATGTTGAAGCAGGATAAAAAACGATCTATCAGCGTATATGCCCATAGGCAAGAAATGGATGAACCAATTTTAATGGGAACACTACATTCCGATCGATTAAAGGGAAAGGAAATATTTTCTTTCGAATACGATGAGGATTGGTTAAAAAATGGTTTGTCTCAACTGTTAGACCCCAGCCTGCAATTATACTCAGGACTTCAATATTTAAACGAAGGGCAAGAAAATTTCGGTATGTTTTTAGATTCTTCTCCAGATCGTTGGGGACGAATTTTGATGCGAAGAAGAGAAGCTGCCTTGGCGCGAATGGAAAAAAGAGAGGAGCTAAATCTTTTTGAAACTGATTATCTTCTGGGTGTTTATGATGGTCATAGAATGGGGGCCATGCGCTTTAAATTAGACGATGACGGAGCTTTTTTAAACGATAATAAAAGTTTGGCCACTCCTCCGTGGACATCTCTTAGAGAGTTGGAGCAAGTTAGTTTAAAACTAGAAGCAGATAATGTATTAGATGATCCAGAGTATTTGAAATGGCTTAGTATGCTTATTGCGCCAGGTGTATCTTTGGGCGGTGCCAGGCCTAAAGCGAGTATTGTAGATAAGCACGGAGAATTATGGATTGCGAAGTTCCCTAGTAGAAACGACCAAGGAGATATTGGTGGGTGGGAAATTGTGACTTACGAAATTGCTATTTTGGCTGGAATAAAAATGGCTGAATGCAAGGCAAAAAAGTTCTCTTCCAATCATTATACATTTTTAACTAAAAGGTTCGATAGGAATAAGCAAGGTGGAAGAATTCACTTTGCTTCTGCAATGACATTGCTTGCTTACAACGACGGGCAAGATTATTCTGATGGAGCTAGCTATTTAGAGTTGGTTGCATTTATTCAGAAACATGGCGCAAATGTGAAACAAGACCTTGAACAACTTTGGAGAAGAATAGTGTTTAGTATTTGTGTTTCAAACACAGATGACCACCTCCGAAATCATGGATTTATTTTAACCGATGAAGGATGGTTGTTATCTCCCGCTTACGACATTAACCCAGTTGAAAATAGCACAGGCCTAAAATTAAATATTTCTGACGAAGACAATTCACTTGACTTAGACTTGGCATTAGAAGTATCAGCATATTTTAGATTAACTGAAGAACGAGCTATTGAGATTTTAAATGAAATTAAAGAGGCTGTTTGTAATTGGAAAGAAGTAGCTAATAAATACGGAATCTCTAGAGCAGAACAGGCGTTGAAGGCAATCGCTTTTAAAAGAGCAACATCTTAAGTATCGGTCTTAATTGATCGGGGATTTGAACCCTCAATTATTAATACGGATCTGTAAAATTGAAGAAAGTTTGTTGAGGCGTACTCATTGCAGGGCTTGTAGGCATTGGGTTGTATGTTGGTATATTGGGAGTGGAAGGAGTGTAATTGGGAGCGTTAAAAGGAATGAAAGCATTATTTCTCATTTGTTGAATCATGTCGTATGCTTCTTCTTTAGCAGGACTCAGATTAGTCCTTGCACCATCCCATCCACGTGGACCGAGGTAATTGAAGTTTTCGAAATCTGTATGGTCGGTCATAAGAATTGAAGAAACAGAATTTTGATCACCCGAATTAAAAGAGCTTGAAGCTATGTTCTTTAGACTGAAAGCGTTAATTTTTGTCATATTCTCGGCTCCTTTAACGTGTAATTCCTGATTTAGGAATAATGGTTCGAATACCAAAGATCTAGTTTGCGAAGCGCTCGAATTTTGACCAAATGCCGAAATACCACCTATTAGAATTGTTAGTGGAATGAGCGAAAGTTTTATGTAAAACGATTTAATCATGGCTTATGAATTATGATTTGTTACGCTTGGTTTACCTTAAAGTTAAGAAACTTAAGCTAGAATAACGAATAGGGCATTGGTTCTGCCAATGTTTTTTCTTCTTCGTTCTCTTTTTTCCACCATAGTAGTATACCCTCGTTGTACATCTCAATCGAATTGGATTCATCTTTCCATATTCCTTCTCTTTTTCCATTCTCATACTTTCCTGTCTTATAAAATGAGTTGCTCGGTTCCGAAGCATGAAATGCTATTTCGGTCCACTTACCTTTTTTAACACCTTCTTTGTACTTTCCTTTACCTAAAAGCACATTGTCTTTATTTAAATGTTCGTAGTAGCCATTCAACTCTCCATGTACATAAGTAAGGGTCTCGTTAGACGTTTCTGCTTTCCATTTGCCTTCTCTCAAGCCATTTTTGTATTTCCCAGTCCAGTTCTCAATATCCATTATCCCCTTTTCAGTCCATTTACCATGCTTTTCTTCTTGTTTGTATCCTTCTTTCTCTACAAACGTTTTATTTTCTTCGGGAATAAACACGCCATCTGGTAACTTTCCATTTGAATATGAAATGATTGTATCAGGGTTAAAGCTGGTCCAGTCTCCTGTTTTTACGCCATTTTTGTATTTTCCCATCCCATTACCATATTCTAGTGCTTCAGTCCAGTAACCATCCTTTTTGCCATGTACATAATTTCCCTCTTCGCATAAAATGCCGTCTTCATCTAGCATTGAATACCAACCATGAAGATTGCCATTCAAATAGTTAATCTCATGGGTTAAATCCTTGTAAAAATAATAGTTGCAGGTGCCTGTATAGAAATCAGGAAACTCTTTGGTGTTTGTTGTTGGAATGTTGTTTTCGAACTCAGCATAATAATACCCCATCCCTTGATTACCTTCTTTATCGTATTCTTCGAATTTTACCAGTTGTTCGTATTGGTTGTACACAGTGTGTTTCAATAAGCTTGTATCCTTGTATTGTTTAACAGAGCTAATCTTAACTCTGTAACCAATATTGCCAGTGGAGTCTTTAGCGGCTGTTAAAGTCCCTTTAACCGTTACTTTATCATCTTTGTTAAACTCCAAATAGGTGGGAATTATAATATTGCTGTAGGCTGAATTAATTTCTGGAATTACACTTGATGTATTCAGGATATAGTATGATGTGTTGGGATTATCTTTCGTAGTACGGAATCGTAGGTCTACCGTGCCTTCAAAAGTGAATTGTTGAGTACTGCTTGAGATATTTTGTTGAGCAGATCCAATTACTGAGTAAAATAGAAATGCGAGAAGGAGAACGAACTTAGCCATATCAATTCATTGATTTATAATCAATAAACAACAAATTGGGGACATACCCCTACTTATCTATTGTGGATTAAAATTAAACGGTTTCTTGTTACACTAAATATCATCACAAAGTAAAGATTCCGCGGAATAAAGAATTATAATACGCGGAATGTTGTGTTTTTGGATGGATTCCGCGGAATATAGAATTATAACTCGCGGAATGTTATATTTTGGGATACATTCTTTTGATCAAAATAAAATCGATCAATCTAAATCTACTCTGGATCAACAGGGTTACCGGTATTTACTGGATTTGGTTGTGCCGATTCGGCCTCTAAAGCTGCTTTTTTCTCAGCGGCTTCCGCTTCAAGCGATGCAAAGAATCTTTTTTGGAAAACGGTAATTAAAATAACACCAGTACTTATAGATGCATCTGCAATATTAAAAATTGGCCCAAAGAAAGTCATTGATTTAGCGGGCCAAATTGGCGACCAGTGCGGAATGTGAAAGTCGAAGAAATTAAAGGAGAGCATATCCACTACCTTGCCTTCTAAGAAAACCCCGTAGCCATTGCCAGGCATTACAAATGAGGCTATTTCTCTATGAGGTGTATTAAAGATAAGACCGTAGAACATACTGTCTAAAATGTTACCTACTGCACCTGCAAAAATTAGAGCAATGCTAATAATTAAACCAGTGTGCACGTTTTTCTTCACCAACGACTTCATGTAAAAATAAATCATTGTAGCAGCCAGAATTCGGAAAATACTCAAAGAAACTTTTCCATACTCCCAGTCTAATTCAAGGCCAAACGCCATTCCCGGGTTTTCGACAAAGTGAAGTTTAAACCAAGATCCCATTACAGGATGAATGGAATTCATATACATAGAAGTCTTGATCCAAATTTTAAAAACTTGGTCAACAAATAAAACTAGAAAAATTGTAATGAATGCCTTTCTCAAGAGTTCAAGATTATCCTTGCTCCTTTTTTGCTTCAATGCTTAAAGTAGCGTGAGGAACGATTCTAAGACGTTGTTTTGAAATCAAATTACCTGTAGCTCTGCAAATACCATAAGTTTGATTTTCGATTCTAATCAAAGCGTTGTTTAGGTGCATGATGAATTTATGCTGACGTGCTGCTAATTGAGCTGTTTCTTCTTTAGAAAGAACATCAGAGCCTTCTTCCATTACTTTAAACGTTCTAGAAGTATCATCTGTACCGTGATCGTCCTTGCCAGACATGGTGTTTTTAAGCAATTCCAAATCTTGCATGGCCTCAACTAATTTCTCATCTATGATTCTTTTGAAATCTGCTAGTTCGGTGTCGTTGTATCTTGTTTTTGTTGAATCCATGTCTTTGTGGTATTTAGTTTTTCTCTATTGCGATGTATGTTTCGATGTTCCCCTCTAGCTCAATCTTAGCTTTAGAGGTAGAATCTATTTCATTAACAAGTTCTAATGAAGAGCTTAGAGTTTCAGCGCAAATATATTTTAAATTATTATTAATTGCAGAATTAATATCGTCGTGTTTTAATATTTTTAAAACTATGTTATCTGTTACTGCAAATTCGTTTTCTTTTCTAAGATTTTGAATTCGATTTACAAACTCCCGTGCGATTCCTTCTTCAATCAAATTTTCGGTAAGTGTTACGTCTAAAGCTACAGTAAGTTCGTTATCCAGCCCAATTTTCCATCCTGGGATATCGTCGGAGGTAATCAAAACGTCTTCTAAGGTTAATTCTATCTCCTCGGTTTCCAACGCTAAGGTGTAAGAATTGTTTTGCTCTATAGATTTAATGTCATCGTTAGTAAACTCGTTGATGCGAGCTGCAACCAGCTTCATGTTCTTTCCGCATTTTTTGCCAAGGGTTTTAAAGTTTGGCTTTACTTTCTTTACCAAGATGTCTGAATCTGGCGAAATCATCTCCATTTCTTTCACATTAATTTCCGAAAGAATTAATTCTTCTACTGCCTTTAATTGTTCTTCGAACTTACTGCTAGAAGCCGGAACCATAATTTTTTGTAGTGGCTGACGTACTCGTAGATTTTCTTTTTTTCTGATGCCCAGCACCATAGATGAGATGCGTTGTGCATTGCTCATTCTTTCTTCTAAATCCGTGTCTATTAATTCTTCGTTGCAAATAGGGAAGTCGGCCAAGTGAACAGATTCGTTTTGTTGTTTTCCAGTTGCCGTGTTAAGATCAATGTAAAGTTGATCCATGTAAAATGGGGCAATTGACGATGACAATATAGCAACGGATTCTAAACAAGTATAAAGCGTTTGATAAGCGGCGATTTTATCCTCGGAGTATTCTCCTTTCCAGAACCTTCTACGGCACAAACGAACGTACCAGTTGCTTAAACGGTCAACAACAAACGTTTGAATTGCTCGTCCAGCACGAGTAGGGTCATAATTTCCAAAGTGAAAATCAACATCCTTAATTAACGTATTCAATTCTGAAATAATCCAACGATCAATTTCTGGAAGAGAGTTATGATCTGCTTTTTCTTCAGCAAAAGTAAAACTGTCGATATTGGCGTAAAGCGTAAAGAAAGAATACGTGTTGTACAATGTTCCGAAAAACTTTCGCTTCACTTCTTCTATCCCGTCTGTGTTAAACTTAAGATTGTCCCATGGTTGTGCATTGGTAATCATGTACCATCTAGTAGCATCGGGGCCATATTTCTCAATTGTCTCAAAAGGATCGGTAGCGTTCTTTAATCGCTTCGACATTTTTATGCCGTTTTTATCGAGCACTAAACCGTTTGAGATTACATTTTTATATGCAATATCGCCAAAGCAAAGTGTAGAAATAGCGTGTAGTGTAAAGAACCAACCTCTTGTTTGATCAACGCCTTCGGCAATGAAATCGGCAGGATAATTTTTTTCGAATATTTCTTTGTTTTCGAAAGGATAATGCCACTGTGCGTAAGGCATAGCACCCGAATCGAACCAAACATCAATTAAATCGGATTCTCTTGTCATTGGTTTACCTGTAGAAGAAACCAACGTAATGTCGTCGACATACGGACGGTGAAGATTAATGCCGTTATAGTTGTTTTTCGACATGTCATCAACGGTAAAATCAGCCATTGGGTTTTTATCCATCACGCCTTTAGCAACAGCTTCTTCGCAGGCTGTTTTTAATTCTGCTAAAGAACCAATGCAAATTCTTTCTTCGCCATCTTCGGTACTCCAAATCGGAATTGGAATGCCCCAATAGCGTGATCTTGATAAATTCCAATCTTGTAAATTCTCTAGCCATTGCCCAAATCTTCCTGAGCCAGTAGATTCTGGTTTCCAGTTGATCTTTTTATTGTTCTCAATCAGTTTTTCCTTTACAGCCGTGGTTTTAATAAACCAAGAATCTAGGGGATAATACAAAACAGGTTTATCTGTTCTCCAGCAATGAGGGTAGGAGTGAACATACTTTTCAACCTTAAACGCCTTGTTTTCTTCTTTTAATTTGATTGCGATTACAACGTCAATGCTTTTGTCGGGCTCGTCGCCTTTGTCGTAATAATCGTTTTTTACATAAGCACCAGAAAGTTCGCCCATGCCTTCAATAAACTTTCCTTGTAAATCAACCAGTGGAACAAGGTTTTCGTTGGCATCCATAACCAACATAGGTGGTATTCCAGCTATTTTGGCGACCATCGCATCATCGGCACCAAAAGTTGGAGCAATGTGTACGATTCCCGTACCATCCGAAGTGGTTACAAAAGCACCTTCAATAACTTTAAAAGCATCTTCTGGGTAGTCGTGTGGTTGTGTGTAAGGCATCAATTGTTCGTATTGTATGCCTACTAAATCAGCGCCTTTAAATTTACCAACTACCTGAAATGGGATTTTCTTGTCGCCAGCAGTGTAGTCAGCCATTTCAAGTTCTCCATTGTAATTTCCGGTGAACCATTTGCCTACCAAATCGATGGCGCAAAGAACCTTTACAGGCTCAAATGTGTATTGATTGTAAGTTTTGATTACAACATATTCAATGTTTTTTCCAACCGCTAAAGCAGTGTTAGAAGGCAATGTCCAAGGTGTGGTGGTCCAAGCTAGGAAGTAAGCACTTTCGTCACCTTCAAATAATTTCTCAGAATCTTCATTCCTAACAATCTTAAATTGGGCGGCAACCGTAGTATCTGTTACATCTTTATAGCATCCAGGTTGGTTCAGTTCGTGGGTACTCAAACCAGTTCCAGCAGCAGGAGAATAAGGCTGAATGGTGTAGCCTTTGTATATAAGATCTTTTTTGTAAAGTTTGTGCAATAGGTGCCAAACCGACTCGATGTATTTGGTTTCGTAGGTGATGTATGGGTTTTCCATATCTACCCAATAACCAATTTTTCTGGTAAGGTCGTTCCACACTTCCGTGTATTTCATTACCGCTTCAGAACATTTCTTGTTGTAATCGGCAATAGAAATTTTGGTTCCAATGTCTTCTTTAGTAATGCCTAATTCTTTCTCAACACTAAGTTCAACAGGTAAACCGTGGGTGTCCCAACCTGCTTTTCTGTTTACTTGAAAACCTTTTAATGTTTTATACCGACAAAAAATATCTTTGATAGCACGCGCCATAACGTGATGTATGCCCGGCATACCGTTGGCAGAAGGGGGGCCTTCGTAAAATACAAATGGTTCGGCACCATCTCGATTGGAGATGCTTTTTTCGAACATATTTTCTGCTTCCCACTTATCGAGCATTTCTTTGCCGATGGAAGGCAGATCGAGTGATTTGTATTCTTTGTACTTTTTCAAAAATCTAGTATTAATGGCACTTAAAAAATGTTTGCAAATATACCGTTAAGAACTAGTAATGTCAATAGATTCGATGGAAAGGAATTAGATATGATTGCTTGTTCAAATTTTCTCCTCTCGAAAGGTGGTGCGTTTGCTTATGGTGATTGCCGGGGTGTGTTTTTACTTTAAGCCTATTTAGGCAAACCTTTTCAAAATATCCTCAACCTGTTTAGCATACCCACCACCGAATAAATTGACATGAACCATTAACGGGTACAAGTTGGCTACATCCACACGTTCTTCCCAAGATTTTTCTAAAGGTGTAGCAAAATTGTAGGCGTGGTAAAACTCTTGATCGAAACCACCGAATAATTTCGACATCGCTAAGTCCATTTCTCTATGGCCATAATATACCGCGGGATCAATTATGCATGGCCCTCCATTTTCATTAACCATAAAATTACCTCCCCATAAATCACCGTGAACTAGCGCTGGTGGCTCTATTGGGAAAAGAGTTTCTAATTTGTGGAAGAGTTTTTCGAACATTCTAGAAAAATCTGAGCCAATTTCTCCATTGTCTCTGGCCATGCGCAATTGGAACTCTAACCGTTCTTCAATGAAAAAAGAAACCCAGTCGCTATGCTGATTATTTACTTGTTTTAAAGAGCCAATATAATTTGCGTGATTCAACCCAAAAGATTCGTTGGTTTGTTGGTGCATGGCGGCTAATTGAGTTCCGAAAATTGTCCAAAAGTCAGATGTGGTTTGCCCGCTATCCATGAACTTCATCAGTAAAAAGCTTTTGTTTTCAAAAACTCCTACTTCAATTACCTCAGGTATAGTAAGCGCTTCTGTTGCTATCAGTAGTTCTAATCCTTTTATTTCTGCTTCAAACATACCAGGGTATTTATCGGCTTGGTTCATTTTTAGAAAAAATAAGCCAACATTGGTTACCAGTTTAAAACAGTTGTTGATGCTGCCGCCAGAAACAGATTTGTGTTCATGAATGGTGGTTTTAGAACGGGTGAATTCGTACAGAATGTTTTCTAAGGTGGGGTAAAGTTTAGCGGGCATGGGGTTAACAGGATTGTTAGATTCGAATGTACTTTATTTTTTTAATTTCGTTGCCTGAGAAATCGAAACAAAAAACAATATGAAAGTTTACTTATCTGGAGAAATCCATAGCAATTGGAGAGAAGAAATTCACAACGCGGTTAAATCGTTGAACCTTCCATATACTTTGCTTGAGCCTAATTGCCACCACGACAGCAGTGATGATGTAGGTGTTTCTATATTGGGTGAAGAAGAAAATAACTACTGGAAAGACCACAAAGCTGCAAAAATCAACAACATTCGAATAAGGACTGCTATTAACGAATCAGATATTGTGATTGTGTTTTTTGGAGAAAAATACCGCCAGTGGAATACCGCTTTCGATGCGGGATACGCTCTTGCTAAAGGAAAAGTTTTAATTGTAATCCATCCTGAAGAATATACTCACGCGCTTAAGGAAGTGGATGCTATGGCGTCTGCAGTATGTGCTACAACTGCTCAAGCGATTGCAATATTGAGATATAATATAACTTCGGAGCTTTAGTACTTTATTTTTTTAATTTTGTCGTCCGAGCAATTGGACTACGTTAGGAGTAATGCCTCACACTCAAAACTCACACTCAATTGGGGGATTAGCTCAGTTGGCTAGAGCGCTTGCATGGCATGCAAGAGGTCATCGGTTCGACTCCGATATTCTCCACCTTCGCCCTCCGAAGCTTTTGCGCAAGCAAATAGCTTAGGAGGGCTTTTCATTTACACATATTTCAATTGGCACTTCTTTTTGGGCTTCGGTGGATGCGATTCACAATACAGTTTTGAGCAAGAGACTTTTCTTTAAACCTATTTCTAGACCTTAATAACCTACTTACATAACTATATGGATATCAGTACAACAAAAGGCAATATATTTCGTACATTTGATAAATTATATTATTAAATGATAAAACAGGTAGAAAGAACAACAAAGCATTACAAGAAATTGATTAATGTTCTTGGTAAAAAAAATGTTCGATATAAAATTGAAAGCCCTCTCGATTTTATTCATATTGCTACTAATGGGGTAAGCGCTGTTGTAATTAAAAATTTCAGAAACTATTTTAATATTTCCAGAGAAGACACTGCTTTGATGCTTAATGTTTCTTCTCCTACTCTTTATCGTTGGATTAGCGCAAATAAAAATTTAGATCGAAATTATTCTGTTTTACTTTTCGAACTCACCGACCTATTTCTTTATGGAGCTGATGTTTTTAATAGCAAAGAAAATTTTATAAAATGGTTAAACTTGCCCAACACTGCTTTGGGAGGACTTGAGCCACAAAATCTTATCGAAGTCCCAGCTGGAATTTCTAAAGTAAAAGACATTATTGGCCGTATTGAACACGGGGTGTATAGCTAATAAAATGATCGTTTACAGAATTACAGGATCAAAATATACTGGCGACCTTTTAGGCAGCGGCGGAGCTACACATGGTGGCAGATGGAATAAAAAAGGTACTCCTACTTTGTATACTGGGATTAACATGGAAATTGCTATTTTGGAGACTATAGTACACACACCGCCTATGCTTGTTCCTAATTTGGATGTTTTAGCGATTGAAATACCCGATTTATTTACCGAATTAAAAATTGAGGAACTTCCTCCTAACTGGACAAATTATCCTGCTCCTTCAATTTTGGCAGAAATCGCGGAAGACTGGGTAATGGAAGGAAAAACAATCGCCCTAAAAGTGCCTAGCTGCGTTATTCGGAGTTCGTTTAATTTCATATTAAATTGTCGGCATCCAGAATATTTACAGAAGGTTAAAATTCTTGATCGAAAGAGTTTTCATTTTGATTCGAGATTAACGGGTTAGGAAGAATCCTATCGTATCATTATCGAATATTTACGTATCATATCGTATCACTTTGTGAAGGAATTGGCTTATTACTCATCCTTAACCAAGCCATCAAACTCCTCATCATACATATATAGCAACATCACAGCCATCATTTCTTGATTAACGTCTGTGGTATTATTTACAGAGCAAACCAATTCGTACTGGTGATCTTTTTCTAACTCAATTCCCTCTTCAGAAGAAAGCACATCTATCTTGGTAAGTTCTGCTTCATTGGTTGAGTTAATGGCGTACAATGTTATTAAAGTAACATCTAAAGTGAGGTCTCTCAATTCTAAAGATTCGGCGAAGGGGTGGAGGTGTGCTCCTGCAAAATGAACAGTTGTGGAGAAAGGCAAGTTGAGCATTTCTGTAACGTTGTATTTGTATTCACTAGAACCCGGTTCTATGATCCAATGACCTGAAAAGGAATCACCTTCTTGGTTTTTAGAATTAAATTCACTGGTGGATTGCGCTGGCAAACACAGTAAAACGTCTTCGTCGGTTCGCATGTTGGATGTTTGAACCAATACGCTGAGGTTCTTTGTAAACAAGGGCTTTATAGCATCAAAACTTGGATCATCGCTTTTAGTGTAGCTCAAATTTACTTTGTGCTGTATGTGAAAATCAGGTTTTTTGTTGCTCTGATTCAATACTTGGCCATCCATGGAAAGCAGGTGATTTGATGGAATGGGGAGTCCGAAACCAGCGGGAAACTCCAAAGAAGTTTGTCCTTGCGAAAGCGTAATTAAACGTCCGTTTACCTTCTTAGATCTTTCGGGTAAACCAAGCTGATTGTAATATTTTTTTATGTTGCAATTGAGATTGTTGTGGCACATAAATTTGCCCTGCTCACCAATACTATCTTGCTTATTTACAATCTCAACAGCATAACCGGTAAGCCAAACAAAATCTTCGGAAGATTTATCGATGTTGAAATGATGAGAGCTTTTCGGGCCTATCATCGATGCGTAAAGCGTGTCGATGTGAAAATCTGGTGAGAGTAATTGCAACCCCACTGAGATGTTTTTTTCGGCTTTAATTTCTTCTCGTGCCCAAAAGTCGATGCCCTTGTATTCGGAAACAGCTCGCTCTATAAACTGAGGTTTAAGGATTGAATAAACCATGTATCCCATCATTACGGCTATACCTAGAAAAAAGCCCTTTTTGTTAGATTGATTTTTGAAGAATGCCATCGGGATAAAATTAGGACTTTTTAGTGTGCAGTTCTTGGGAAGTTTTCGTGTGGAAGAATTTAGACATTTAAATATTATATCTTTAATATGTTAACCAACAGAGAATCATGACCTGGCTCAAGTGTATTTTACTCTTATTAATATTTTTGCCCATTACTGCGTTGTCTCAAAGCGACTCTGTAACGAGCAAACAAACATTTTTAAACACTACAATCGATCCAGATTCTTATTCAATTGTTTGCAGTAAAATCGGTGGCAAATGGAACAATAAGGTGGGAGGAGAATATGCGGTTGACATCTTAAAAGAGATAAAGTTAATATCAAGGTATCCCTTGGAGGGATGATAAACCTCCATGATTTCGATTATTACCAAGCGTTTTCATGGCAAATTTGGCGAGGTAATTTGGGGTTTACTTCCTTCTTCGAAATAAAAGATGTTAAGTGGCTTTTAAAGTCGAGTAAGTTAACGTTTGAGTTGATGGCCGCACACGAAAGCCAACATGTAACAGATTTAAACAGATATCTTTATCTATATACTTATCACAGCTTACGCACATTTAATAATGGTGGCATGAGGAGCTTTGAGTATTATAAATTGAAAGCCAATTATGTTTACAATTTACCCAAAGGAAATTGGGCGTTTAATTTATCTCCTGGATTTAAATATTTTACAAACCCAATGTTGCTTAGCGCACAGAGACTGCTTTTGAATTCATATATAGTTGAAGCAGGAATAGAAAAAGCCATTTTTAAAGGAGGCTTTATCTATACCAAGGTTTATTTCGAACACATAAATAATGACTATGTAAATACAGACTACGGATTTAGAGACGCTTGGAATAAGGAGCCATTTGTTTACCGATTGTTTGAGTTGGGTTTTGCTTACGTAAATAAAAGGGACAAGGTATTTAATGGTTTCATAGGGTATTCAAATTCGAATGGGAGAGGTTTCTATTTTTTCGACACACATCAAACATATACTTACGGGATGAGGATTATTTTGTAAGTTTTTACGTTGGATTGAATCAATTCAGGAACTGTTAACTAGCTTGTATAGTGAGGATAATAATCCTTAATTTGTTGCATCAAATAAATGCTAACCAATATTAGAATTATGAAAAAAATCTTACTCTTTACAATCGCGTTGATCTCAACGCAAGTATCATTTGCCCAATTTGGTGAGCTGGAGAATGGCGATATGGAATTGTGGACTAATGAAACTTTGTTCGAAAATCCAGATTTATGGGAATCGGGAAATTACAATGCAGGCTTTGTAGGTACTACTAAATCTATGGATGCACAAAGTGGCGATTATTCAGTTTTAATGGAAACCAGTGTGGATGGCGAAGACACTTCGATGGCTTACGTTATTCAAGGCGATGTTGACTCGCAAGAAGGATTTGCTTATACCGATCTGGTAGACACTTTAAAGGGTTGGTACAAGTACGACTTTCAACCGGGAGATTCTGGAAACATGTTTATGTTTATGTATAAATCGGGTGTAATGGTGGAGCAGTTGACTAAAAAGATGGGCGGAACGCAAAACACTTGGGCAGAATTTAGCTGTCCGTTTAACGCTTTAGGAGTAATTCCTGATAGTTTTTTGATCGCTTTTGCATCGAGTGATTTTTTGGCTGATACTGCTGTAGATGGCTCTTGGTTAATGGTTGATAATTTAACTTTCGCGTCATCTTATATTTCGAGCCCAGCGGAAATTCCTAATGGAGATTTTGAGAATTGGGTTGCTGTTGAAACGGAATCGCCAGATGATTGGTGGACTTATAATTATTTGTTGGCAGGGCAAGGTGGACTTTCTGTTGTAAAAACTACAGATTCGAAAGCAGGTATGTACGCAGCTGAAATTACTACTCTTGGTTGGGGCGAGAATGACACTGTACCTGGAATTATGACCAATGGAACGCTTGATAACGGTGGCGTAGCAGGAGGTGTACCATACACACACCAACCAACAAACTTTAATCTTAGTTGCAAGTACTTTCCAAGTGGAATAGATACCGCATTTATTGCGGTTCAATTTTATAAGGATGGAGCTATAATAGGATATGGAGGACAATACTTTTTGGCTGATGGGGCTTACACCGATTTCAATATGATGTTGTCGGTACCTGTAGAGCCAGATACTATGTTGCTAACAATTTGGGCTGGAGAAAACCCCGGATCACAATTTATTGTTGACGAGATGACATTGACCGGTGGTCTTGTTGGGATTCAAAATGTGTTTGGTGGCAGTTCTAAAGTGGTAGCTTATCCAAATCCTACATCGGGCCAAACCAATGTTAGCTTTAATCTAACAGATGCTTCGGATGTTAGTGTAACGCTAATTAATGTTGAAGGAAAGCAAGTAGGAGGCGAATCATTTGGACATTTATCGGCAGGTGATTACACGAAAACAATACAGCTTGATGGATTACCATCAGGAGTTTACTTGCTTCAATTAAAAGGAGATCGAGAAACTATTGTTAAGAAAA
This sequence comes from Flavobacteriales bacterium, assembly GCA_013214205.1. Taxonomy (GTDB): domain Bacteria; phylum Bacteroidota; class Bacteroidia; order DT-38; family DT-38; genus DT-38. The sequence goes on along the minus strand of JABSPQ010000129.1, from coordinate 5,116 downwards.
TATCGGTTCAATAAAAGTCACTTTCAAACTAGATGAACAGAATAATTGTAAAAATATCTTGGCTACTGGCAATGGGCTTAGGCCTATTGTCGGGCTGTGGAGATGGTTCAATTAATACATTGGATTATTATTATCCGCTTGACAAAATCGAAAACTTTGTGGTATACGAATACCTCAAAGTGGTTAAAGAAGATGACCAGGAGTTACATTCTATGTTTTACTATAAAATTTATAGGAACGACAACAAGACTTTTAGCCAGGTTATTTTAGACCAAAATCACCGTTCGCGAGATAGCATTGTACTTCGAATAACAGATTCTGAAATATTAATTGTAAACGCATTTTTGTCGAGCCCCAAAGGCTATTGCAAAAGCAACGAAGTAGATCAATTGCTTTATCCACTTACATTGAACATAGGCGAAATTGGCAAATCGACATTTACACACGATAGCATAAAAGGCCAACTCTATAAAAAATTAGAGATTGATATTGCCTCTCAATTGTTAAGTTTTGATTCTGATTTTATGGAGGTAGAATTGATAATGGACCTCAACCTTGCAGGAAATCAAGAAGGCTATACTTTTGCATTTCGGGATAGTTCTATTATTACAAACGCGTATGGTAAAGGCATGACAAACAAAGTTACTTACCGTGGCGAAGTTACCGAAACGGTTACTTTTAAACGAGTTTGGACAGAAGCGGAGTGGAGATATTAGCTTCTTTCTTAGCTTTGTACTTTCGAATAAATCATAAACAAACAATTTTATTAAATGGGGCTGGCAAAGCAGCGTATTGAAGACTCAATGGGTCAATCGATGCGAAATAATAGAGCATTACGAAATAAGCGAACATCTCATAAGGAAATAGCGGAGGACTATAAAGTATCTATCAATACCGATGAGATAGTTAACAAAGAAATGGCTCCAGAAGATTTTGTTAAGTTCAAGGAAGAATTGCTCGAAAAGAGAAAAGGTAAGGAAAGAAGGAAGTATATGTTTATTGGCGCTTTGTGTTTGGCAGGGTTGATTACAATTTTAGCAATTAAATACGCTTAACGGAATTTAAATAAAACGTAGTGACCGACTATTTAATCAATTTCGAAAACATTCCTTGGGAAGCTTGTGCAGTAGGAGCGGAGCAGAAAGTATTTTTTAAAGGAGATCAACAGTTAAGGCTTCTGAAATTCTCTGATAATTTTGTTGAAGAAGATTGGTGCTTAAAAGGGCATGTTGGTTTTGTGGCAGCTGGGGAGATGGAAATAGACTTCAACGGAGAAATCAAATCTTTTAAAAAGGGCGATGGTCTTTGGATTGATGGAGGAGAAGCATCAAAACACAAAGTAATTGTTGGGAAAGGAAAGCAAGTTGAATTGATTTTATTTGAGACGGTTTAATCCAATAAATTTATAATGTGAATTATCAATATCGAAAAGCATTAATTGCCGATAGTCCTCAGATATGGGGCATTTTACAACATGCAATTGAAAGAAGAAAGGCGGACGGTAGCACACAGTGGCAAGATGGCTATCCCAATCCTGATGTGGTTAAAAATGACATTGAAAAAGGCCACGGATTTGTTTTAACCGATGGAGACATAGTAATAGGGTATAGCGCGATACTAATAAACGACGAACCTGAATACGCCAAAATAGAAGGGAAATGGTTAACCAATTCCGACTTTGTGGTGTTTCACCGAGTTGCCATTTTAAATAAGTTTATCGGAAAAGGTTTGGCTCAAATGATTGTAGAATGCATTGAAGAGTTTGCTATTAAAAACAATGTTCAAAGTATTAAGGCCGACACAAATTTCGATAACCTGGCTATGACAAAAATCTTTATTAAAATGGGCTACACTTTTTGTGGTGTGGTTTATTTTAGAGGAAGTTCTAGAAACGCTTATGAGAAGGTGTTGGTTAAAAACTAAATTCTATTTGTTCCAAGGGGACGCTTGAAATAGAAAGGAATTTATAATTGATTGGGTTATAGTCCTTATTGTATAAGTTGTAACTTCCTTGCTCAAATGTGTGTCTAACATTTGAAACCAAACCATTGCATTATGAAAAAATTAATTGTCACATCACTTTCTATATTATTAGCAGTTTCTCTTTTTGGTCAATCCGACAAACGACTTAAGGGTATTGAAGCCGAACTAAACGAGATGTTAGAACTATCTCAAGCTGCTGGATTTGCTGTAGCCATAGTGGAGAAGGACAAAATTATTTATTCAAAGGGCTTTGGCTATCGCGATTATGAGAACAAGGTTAAAGTAGACGGTAACACTTTGTTTGCCATCGGATCGTGTACAAAGGCATTTACTGCAGGATTGCTTGGCATGTTGCGAGAAGAAGATAAATTGTCTTTCGACGACAGTCCAAGGAAGCACATTCCTTATTTAGAATTCTACAATGATAACTTGAATAATAACATTACCATTGCGGATTTAATGAGTCATCGTACAGGAATTCCAAGATACGACGGGGCTTGGTATCACTTTCCACATCCTAATAGAGACACTTTAATAAGTAGAATTAAATACCACAAACCGCTTTATGGGATAAGGGAAAATTTCCTCTACAACAATTTTATGTTTGCTGTGCAAGGTGTAATTGCTGAGAAAATAACTGGCAAAAGTTGGGAAGACAATATCCGAGAACGTTTCTTAAAACCTTTAAACATGAATAGAACTATAATGACTATTGATGAAATTAAAAAGGATGATAATGCTGCATTGGGTTACTACTGGTCTGAGGATAAAAAGATTACAAAAACCGACTATTATGATATCTCTGCCATGAGCCCTGCAGGAAGTATTAATAGCAGTGTAAACGATATGAGCAATTGGGTTATCACTTGGATAAACCAAGGCAAGTTTAAGGAAAATCAATTGTTGACTTCACAATACATAAATCAGGCAAAAAGCTCTCATATACCTGTCGGAAGAGGTTTACCCAGAGCCGAAATGCCTAATGTTCATGGAGGCGGATATGGATATGGCTGGATGACGGCTTCGTACAAAGGTCACTATTCAGTTAGTCATGGAGGAGCGATTGATGGATTTACTGCACACGTAGGTTTTTATCCAAGCGATGATATAGGAATTATCGTACTCGCTAACCAAGGAGATTCGTTTGTGCCCAGTATCGTAGCGAACATGATAGCTGATAGAATGCTTGAAGTAGATAAAACCGATTTTATAAAAGATATAAAGAAAAGACTAGCAGAAATAAAAGATGTGGAATCGGTAGAGGTATTTGATGGGGAGAAAATTAAAAATGTATCGTATTCGCATAAACTAGTTGATTACGAAGGAGCTTATTCGCACCCTGGATTTGGGAAATTTACAATACAATTAAAGAATGATTCTTTATTTGCTCAACTCCCTTTGTATAAGGCTTATTTATTTCATGATAAGTACGATGTATTTAGTTTTAGAGAGGTTACTGAAACCGGAATTGATACAACTGATTTTGGGTTTAGTGTTAATTTTAACTCTGATTTTCAAGGAGAAATTTCGGGACTCGATGTATACTTTGAAAGTTCGTTTGATGAGCCTCAGGTTTTCGAAAGAACGCCTTTGAAAGTTACCGTTCCAAAAAAGGTTTTAGAGACCTATTTGGGCAAGTACGATGGTCAAAACGGAGTGAAGGAAACAGCTACTGTATTTATTGATGAAGACGATCCAGAGGTGCTTAAAATTGATTGGAAGTATTTGAGTGAAGAAGCTCAATATTACATGAAACCGCTAAGCAGTACATCGTTTTATGGTAATGGAACCAAACTCAGCTTTACCGAGCAGGATGGCAAAATGACGATTGATTGGATTGAAGCTGGTGCTTCGTACAAGTATAAAAAGGTGGATTAATGAAGCTATTAATTCTTCTGGAACATAAGGTGTAAAGGGAACTCCAACGATTCTATTATAGTAGCAGGTGAAAGTGGAATGAGAATATTTATTGTAAAAACTAGTCTTTTTAGAAAACAGAAAAAGATTATTCCTTAAACTTGCAGGCTTATATCTATTACATCGATTAATTATGATTATTTACGATTCTAGAAAATGGAATAACCTTTTCAAAACCATTTTCAGTACATACAAAGAAAGTTATAATCAGCAGATGCTTGTTAAGGCTGTTGCGCTTATTGGTGTGTATGCCACGGTTGTAGTTTTTTTCAATAAGTACTTTTTAAAGGACATGTTGAAAATTGATACCATGTTTTTCTCCATGATCGCGTTTGTACTTTCTTTATTCTTGGTATTTAGACTGAATACAGCGTACGACAGATGGTGGGAAGGCCGAAAATCTTGGGGGAAATTAATTAACGAATCCAGAACGCTAGCCCTTCATTTAAACACGCACATTCCAGCAGATAATAGAAAACTCCGCAAGTTTTTTGCAATTCATATTTCCAACTTTGCTATTGCGTTACAATGGCATTTGCGTTTTGATATGGAAACGGGAAGAGGGCATTTAATTTATTCGAATGCGGCAACGGCAGAGGCGCTAGAAAAAGCGACGCATGTTCCCAATTCTGTTGCATCCAACATGTATTTAAAAATAAAAGAATTATCAGAATTAGAGTATATAACTGAAATAGACAAATTACAGATAAGGGACTTGCTCGACAGTTTTATCAATGTTGTAGGCGTTTGCGAAAGAATTAAGAAAACACCAATCCCGTTTTCGCATGGTACGTTTATCAAAATGTTTATTATGATCTACGTTTTTATTCTTCCTTTCGGATTGGTTTCTGTGTTCGAATTTTTAACCATTCCGGCTTGCATGATCATGTCGTTTGCGATGCTTGGTATCGAAATCATTTCGGAAGAAATTGAAGATCCATTTGGGATGGAAGCAAACAATTTACCTACAGGAGCAATGTCGGATGCGATTCGTGAAAGCGTTTATGAAATTCTGCACCTCAAATCTAAAATAGTATCAGAAGGGGTTAGTGAAACTGGGGTATTGCATTAATTTTCTCTTTCAAGCGTCATACCGTGTAAACATCCAAGCTATTTTTAACATTTATTTGGGGATCATAAGTAGTGTTGTTTTTCCATAAAGCATAGATTAGAAGTAGTAACTTTTTAGCAATCACTAATATTCCTTGTTTTTTTG
>JABSPQ010000013.1 GCA_013214205.1 Flavobacteriales bacterium | reverse complement strand
GGCTGGAAACGTGGTATAACAGAAAAAGAAGGCACTCACACTTGGGCAATAAATCAATAGAACAATTTAATCTCAATAATCATCAATTTAATCAGGCGGCATAGCTTAACTTAAACTCCATTATTTTGTTGCAATTCCAATTGTAAATTCGACTGACGAATCTCAGGTTTATCTTTCAAATGAATCTGACAATAGCTCCATTTTAGGTATGAATTAATTCTCGAAATAAATCCTCTCCAAGAAATTCGATAATTCGCAGCTGTTATTCAGCCAAGTATCCCAATACTAGAATTAATAGCGATTTTCCATATGTCAAGGCTGAGGTTCGAACTCAAGACTCTAATCCATTTGTCATACGCGCAGATTTTATTTTTGAATTGTTTCCGTAGCACTGTTGCTACGGAATTCTTGTTGGAATTTAGAACAGAAATTCAATACGTAAATGACTTAAGCACATCAAACTTGCTCAAAATAAAGGGATGTTTCGTTAAGGCAAAAGTCTCCATCTTGCATGTTTGTTATTGATTTAGATGGATTTGCTATGATATTGCTACTTCCCGATACAATATGTAACTTTTCAGCGTTTACGCGCTTCATAGCAATAGCTCCACAAATACGCCACAAGAAATATCATACTTGAGGTATGATTTGTTATGATATTACGCCTATATAAATTTAACACGCCTAATATTAATTTAAATATTTGTGATTTCAATAAGCGTATTAAAAAGATATGTTGGGAGATTATAATAGAAGATTTCTCTATTTAAGTCGATTTTTACAGAGGTGACTGATGTTAAATATTTGATCACCTTATTTCGAATTCATTAATGCTAAACATTGGTGGTTATACTATAATCCTATATGTCTATACGTAAGTATAAATAAGTATTACTATGTTTTGAATGTTTATTATATTTATTGGCTTATTTTGTTGATATATAATATATTGAGTTTGTAGTATTTCTTTTTTTAGTTGCGGATTTTACATAGTTTAGACGCAAAAAATAAACTAACCGCTACTAGAGCAGGTTACATATATCGAAGTATTAACTAGGTAATAGAAATACCTCGATCAGTTCGCTTGGTTTGAAACGGATTTTGTCAAAAAAATAATAACCATATAATCATTTAAAATGGCTTCAATAAAATCAAAAAAAGTACAGTCTAAAATTAGAATGATCTCTAATGCTAGCCTAAGTGTTAACTCAATTAGGTGTGAAATGCGTCCTGCGGTTGCAATAAAAATGACTGTTAAGTTAGGTAAGCAAGTTTTAACAGACGAGGCAATAGAAGAGAATGAGATGGACTTTTTGGCTGGCGAAAAGTTAGGAAAATCGGGTAAGAAGAAAGGTGTAGGAGCAAGTGCTAAGGAAATAGAAAAATCGTGGGACGATGTATTGATGAATGTTTTTATCGAGTTTTCTTCCGCTTCAGCTATAGGTAAAGAAAAACGACCGGGAGAAATATCTCGCAATGATAATATTATTACTGCTAATGTAAGTTTAACGCAGTTGAACAAGTTGATAGAAGAGGATGATGAAAATGATATTGTGCATGTACAGCTGGGGCAATCACTTTCTATGCCGAACCCAGAGATTAGGTTGTCGAATTCGACACCAACATCTTCTTTAGCAAATGTAAGTGTAGCGCATAACGGAGGTAAAGGGGTTTTGATAGGGATAGTTGACGCTGGGGGGTTTCATTTCTCTCATCCTGATTTTATAGATAGTTCGGGTAAAACAAGGTTTGTGAGTATTTGGGATCAAGGAGGTGATGATCGTGTATCGCCAAAAGGTTCGTATGGAGATGTAATTGATGCGACTATGATGAATGCTGCAATTGCGGAATCTGCAAGAACCGGGATTCCCGCAACTCGTTTAGAACCACAATCTCAAATGAGTGAAGGTTCTCATGCTACGCATGTAACTAGCATAGCTGCTGGTAATTCGGGTGTATGTCCTAAGGCTAAAATAGTAGGTGTATTGATATCGTTAAATCCTAAAAAGGATTATGATCGTCGTCGATCATTTTATGATTCTACAAGAATTGCCGATGCCATTGAGTATTTACTTGAAGTTAGTAGAAAGGAGCAGTTGCCTATTTCCATCAATATTAGCTTAGGAACAAATGGTCATGCGCATGATGGTTCTGCACCAGTTAGTAGGTGGATCGATAATGAATTAAAAACAGAAGGACGGAGTGTATGTGTGGCTGCAGGAAATGCTGGTCAGGAAAAGGGATTACATCAGAATGACTATGGATTTATTTACGGACGGATTCATACTTCAGGAAAAATACCTTCTGCAGGGTTAGAACACGATATTGAATGGCAGGTTGTAGGGAACAATGTAGTTGATGTATCGGAAAATGAATTAGAGATCTGGTATGGTGCTCAAGACCGTTTTGCTATTTCGATAAAGCCTCCAGAAGGAGATTGGATTGGACCGATTGAACCGGGGGAGTATAAAGAAAATGAGCAGATTAGGGATTTAACTTTGGTTAATATATACAATGAACTGTATCATCCTTCGAATGGAAGTAATTATATAAGTGTTCATTTAATACCATATATGCACCAACAAAAATATAAAGGTATAAAGAGTGGCGTATGGCGAGTTAGACTGCATGGAAGGGTAATTAGAGACGGTAATTTTCATGCTTGGATTGAACGTGATAACCGTGTGCAGCTAGATCCAATTGACAATGAAAAGTGGAGATGGAGCTACCCTTCATTCTTTACAGCAAAATCTAATGTTGACAATTCATCCGTTAGTTCTTTGGCATGTGGACATGAGGTAATTGGTGTTGCCAATTTGAATGAGTTTACGAATACTATTAACATAAGCAGTAGCCAAGGACCAACTAGGGACAATAGGAATAAGCCTGATGTTGCTGCTCCGGGGACGCGTATTTTGGCGGCCAATGGGTTTAGTTCGCATGGCGACTGGGTTGAAATGACTGGAACCAGTATGTCGAGCCCATATGTTTGTGGGGTGGTTGGATTAATGTTAGAGGCAGAACCTAGACTAACCGCAGCGCAAATTATAGGAATACTTAAATCAACTTCTCAGCCATTGCCAGGTGCTGATTATAATTGGAAGAATGATGCAGGGTATGGCGTAATACAAATCGATAAATGTATAGAACAAGCAAAGTTGGTTAACAACAATAAAGATCTTACAATATGAAAATAAGAACATTTCAATCAAATGAAGGAGATTGTCTTTTGGTAACAACAAATGACGGCAAGAATATTCTAATAGATGGCGGGAGAACCCGTTCCTACGAAAAATATGTTGCTCCTTACATTGCGAATATGGAGTTAGAATTGGTTTGTGTGTCGCATACAGACCAAGATCATATCCAAGGTATTTTGTCTTTGATGGATAATATGATGGACTTGCGAGTGTATGAGTATCAGAAGTCCAGAGGAAATAATCATTACAGCAAACCGAAGGTTGCACCACCAATAGTAAAGAAAATATGGCACAATGCTTTTAACACATTGGTTTCCAAGAATGACGGAAGAATAGAAGATATGCTGGCATTTAGTTCTGCAGAATTGACGACTAGCGATTTTGAGGCGTCTTCTTATTTATTGAGCTATACACAAGCGATTAAATTGTCTAATAGACTAAATGCCAAACAGCTCAATATTCCTCTTAATCCCGATTTTGATAATCACTTAATTTATTATAAAAAGTCAACGTCTAATGTGCGAATAGGCAGTGCTAATCTGGCTATAATAGGTCCGTTTAAAAAGGAGCTCTACAAATTTAGGGATTCTTGGAATACATGGTTGTTGGAAGTAAAAGAATCCAGAAATATAGATAATCCTAAGAAAGTAAGAAGGCTTATGGCTAAAGCAAAAAAGGATGAAAAGTTACTTGGTAATTCGGCTTCAAGCTTAGTGCTCTCCGAAATGGGAAATCGAAGGCATGTAACTGTGCCAAATTTGGTGTCTATCATGTTTTTATATGAAGAAGACGGG
>JABSPQ010000128.1 GCA_013214205.1 Flavobacteriales bacterium | reverse complement strand
ACCTTGTGGGTCTGTTTCTGTTTTAATAAAATAAGGCCCGTCGCTCCAATCTATAGTGCTAAATGTACCTGAAACAACATCTCCACTGCCAATTTCTATACTTACCAAACCATTAATGTTGGTTGTAGTTGTATGCGTTTCAGTATAAACAGAAGAACCTAAAAAAGAATCTTGTAATATACTTATTTGCATACCCACAGATTGATTGACAACGAGCACATTGCCATCGTCTCTTATTACAGCTTGGTAGCTCAAGCTGTCTGGACTTTGCGCCCAAGCCGATACGCTTATTAATAAGCTTAATATTATAGTAAGTGTTTTTTTCATTGTTTAATGGAGCTAATTGTTTCTAATTATTTTAAATATTTTAATCGTCTTTGTGTTATCACTTACCTTTAATAAGTAGGTGCCCGCTGATAAGCTCTGCATACTTATTTGCGTGCTTTGATCTCTCAATTGATCTTGTTGTATTAGTTTCCCGCTTAAATCATAGAGTTGAAACTTCAAGTTATTTAGTTCTGTATCTTTTACCGCAAGGGTTAAACGATCTGTAGTTGGGTTTGGATAAACCGACAGTTCCAGGTTAATGTTGGTAGCTTCAATACCAGTAACAATTGATATTTCGTAAGGCTGTTGCACGCCCTTTGCAACTGATCCGTTTGTTCCATTATCAGTTGTATAGGTTATCTGGCCTACAGAATAGCTTGATGTACCACCTTCGCCTGTTGCTTCGCCACCTGTGGCTGGTACTGTTTCTTGGGCTTGCAGTGCATTGATATTTATCAATGCACTGGCGATTATCGCTAATCCTACTAATGTTTTTTTCATAAGGCAAATCAAAATAAAAAGGGCTTTCAGAATGGAGGGCGTTTGCCCTCCATCTTTTTTTAAATCGCCCGCTACGCGGTAATAAATTGCTAAATAGATGAATAAATAGTTAAAAAGCTCGAACTGCCCTCATATAGAATAAGGAGCTCTTAGGGAAGAAGTTGGTCTGGAAACCATCGTCGAAATTCTGTTGGTACGCATATCCGTTTGAGTTAATCCACTCCGTAGAACTCCAATAGTAGTCATTAGCAAAACCGACACCGCCGTTTGCTAATGCTGTTGTATTTATTGCTGCTTTATTTGTGTACATTTGATTTAGTTCATCTTGCGAAGGTAAAAACCAGTCTGAATAGTCACCACCTGTGTAAGCTTTTGCCAAACCTGCCGCATAATCAGTTTCTGTCGCACCTTGATCTGCAATTATTGCGGTTGTGTTAGTTTGTCCTGTTTTAATTGCCGTTCCTGTTGCTCCTGTAGTGGTGTTTGATAGATTGTACCATTGTATACCAGTACTTTGATCGATTACAGCACATACCAATCCTTTTGTATCATCAGTAGGATCTACCCAAAACACAACTCCACCGTAAATAAAATCTCCAACCGATACAGAAGGAAGAACCCAGGTAGGTACTCCGCTAACTATTTGTAATGTAGCTCCTTCGGCTCCACCTGCTGGTAAACTTATTTTAGTTGTATTGGCTGTGATTGCACTGGCTTGCCCTCCGGCAACACTTTCTGCTGTCTTCGCATGCAGTGAATAAGGTACACTCAGTAACTGACTTGTACCTGTTATGGCATATGTTGTTCCGCCCGCTGGATCTGTTTCTGTTTTTACAAAGTAGGTATCGTTGCTCCAATCTATAGTGCTAAATGTACCTAAAACAGCAGTTCCATTGCCTATTTCTATGCTTACCAAACCATTAATGTTGGTTGTTGGTGTTTGTGTTTCAGTATAAACAGGTGTTCCCGCTATACCGCCCTGTAAAATGCTAATTTGCATACCTACAACTTGGCTTGCAATAACTGTATTACCTACATCTCTTATTACCGCTTGGTAACTCATTTTTTCTGGACTTTGCGCCCAAACGGATGCGCTTATTAGTAAGCTTAATATTATAGTTAGTATTTTTTTCATTGTTGTAAAATTTTATTGTTTGATGGAGTTACTTGTTTCTAATTATTTTAAATGTTTTAACCACTTTGTTGCTATCCGTAACCTTTAATAGGTAGGTAGCTGCGGCTAGGTTCTGCATATTAATTTGTGTGTTTTGCTCTCTCAACTGATCTTGTTGGATTAGTTTCCCGCTTAAATCATAGAGCTGAAACTTCAAGTTGTTTAGTTCAGTATCTTTTACCGCAAGGGTTAAACGATCTGTTGTTGGGTTTGGATAAACCGACAGTTCCAGGTTAATGTTGGTAGCTTCAATACCAGTAACAATTGATATTTCGTAAGGCTGTTGCACGCCCTTTGCAACTGATCCGTTTGTTCCAGTATCAGTAGTGTAGGTTATCTGCCCTACAGAATAGCTTGATGTACCACCGCTTCCTGTGGCTTCGCCACCTGACGCTGGCACTGTTTCTTGGGCTTGTAAGGCTCCAATACTTACAAATAAAAAGGCTCCACTAATTAATACTTTCATATATCTATATTTTATAATTTTCGTATGTGAATGTATTGCGTATTTATTGGAATTGCAACAAAATAATGGAGTTTACGTTAAGCTATGCCGCCTGATTAAATTGATTATTATTCTGATTAAATTGTTCTATTGATTTATTGCCCAAGTGTGAGTGCCTTCTTTTTCTGTTATACCACGTTTCCAGCCAGTCGAAAATTGACATTTCTGCTTCGCTTTTCGAAATGTAACGTTCTCTGTAAACGCATTCTGTTTTT
>JABSPQ010000127.1 GCA_013214205.1 Flavobacteriales bacterium | reverse complement strand
ATAGACACGTTTTGCTTCATCCTTGCTAAGCTTTCCTGATAATACTTCTGATACTAAGTTATTCTTAAATTCTGCTGAATAGTGTATTGAATCTTTAATCATTTTTATAGGTTTTTGTGTCAACCTATTTTAGTACAAGTCGCTGCTTAAGAATATGTTTAAGCATTCGCATTGGAATAAGTCTCCACGTCTTTACCTGTAATGGTAGAATCACAGAGTATAATGAGTCGTTCAATAACATTGGCGAACTCTCTAACATTACCCGTCCAGTTCGTTTTTTGAAGCGCTATAACAGCATCTTTTGTAAACTCCTTTTCGGTAATCCCTTGATTTTTTGAAATTAAACGATTGAAGTGTTCCAATAAAATTGGAATGTCTTCCGAACGATCATTCAACGATGGATTCTTAATTAAAATCACACTTAAACGGTGAAATAAATCCTCTCTAAAATTGCCTTTAGCAATCTCCTCCTTCAAATCTTTATTAGTAGCAGCAATTACCCTAACGTCTACTTTAATCTCTTTATCGCCACCAACACGAGTAATCTTATTCTCTTGCAACGCACGTAAAACCTTGGCTTGAGCAGATAAGCTCATGTCGCCAATTTCATCTAAAAACAAAGTTCCTTTATTGGCTTGTTCAAACTTACCTTGTCGTTGTTTAATAGCCGATGTAAAAGCACCCTTTTCGTGTCCGAACAATTCACTTTCAATTAATTCGGATGGAATCGCCGCACAGTTTACTTCAACAAAAGCCTCCTTTGATCTTGCGCTCGATTTAAAAAGCTGACGCGCAACCAACTCTTTTCCTGTACCATTATCGCCAGTAATTAATACCCTTGCATCTGTAGGGGCAACCTTAGAAATCATCTCTTTAATTTCTTCGATCGCTTTCGAATCCCCAATGATATCAGAATTCATGGTTTTAGAAATCTTCTTTTTCAGTTGCTTCGTTTCAGTCATCAAATCGGTTCTGTCCATAGCATTTCTAACGCTTACCAACAACCTATTTAAATCTAACGGCTTCTGAATAAAATCGAAAGCACCCTTTTTAATTGCTTCAACAGCCGTGTCTAAAGTTCCGTGTCCGCTTACCATAATCACAGCCATGTCGGGCTTTAAAATCGTAATTCGATCCAATACCTCAATACCATCCATATTGGGCATTTTAATATCGCAAAGCACCAAGTCGTAATCGTTATTTCTAATCAAGTCCAAACCAGCCTTGCCATTATCAGCATCATCAATTTTAAACTTTTCATATTCCAGAATGTCGCGCAAGCTGTTTCTGATACTTTTTTCGTCGTCGATGATTAATATTTTTGGCATAAATTATTTATTTGTGAATTGTTAAAGTGCTAGGTAAACAAATAGCGTACCATAAGATTAAATGAATTTTATTTCTTTTCAAATTTAATAAAACTCAATACTTCCTTTTCGTTCAAGAGTATGGTGAATTCACCTTTTTCTTTTTCCCCAAATTCATAATCAAACACGTAATTATCTTCTGCTTTTTTTATGGCAAGTGTAAACGGAACAGATTCTGATTCATTAAAAATTATCTGCATGGAAGTAATTATTTCTTCTGAGCTAAACTGAAAATGGACCGGCTTACTCACATAGCCCTTTAATGGTTCAACTACTTTTATTTTAAAATCGATAAAGCTTTCGTAGTAAATAGGAGTTTTAATAAACTTGGTTACTGAGGGTGTTTTGGGGAGCAATGAATTTTTTTTGTCTTTGGCGTTGTGGCTCAAACCAAAATCAACTGGGTTTGGGATGAAGTAAGTGTCTTTGAATTCGCGGATGTAAAGTTTCTTCTTGAAGTTGTATTTACCAGCCGCCCATGCTATATCCGACAAATAAAGCGAGTCTTCTAATTCAACTTTTAGCCAAGCATGATTTGTTTTTTCAGTAAATAAATTGATGTCTGTAATGGCATACCTCTTGCCGTAGCCTTCAACTACTTCTGCCCAAACTCCTGCTTCGTCGCACAGTACAGCAAGAAACTTGGCAAAGCCATACGATGTGGCAGTACCCTCTTTTAATACTTTCTCTGGTTTGTTTTCTCCTTTAGGATGAAAGACGATGTTTTGAGCAACCCATCTAAACAGGATTCGGTACCGTCCGTAATCTTCGTCTATATCTTTGGTGATGGTTTCCGCTAAATCCGCCATGGTTGCGAATTTTTGATCGCCAAAAGAGAGAGCTATCTTGTCGTATCTACTGTAATCAACAGTAGTAGGAAGAAATTTTGTGCTGTCTTCTTCCTGAGCAACTATTTCAGATAGGCAGACAGAAAAAATTAAGGAAATGGTTATTAGAAATCTCATGCATTATGTTTCGTGCCCTCAAATTACAAATCTTTTGCGGGATTTTATTTAGTAAATAGCGCTTTGCAATAATGATGCTAGGTTTTTTTAATCCATTATTTCATAGAAGGAAGTCCGTCGATCTTTCAATACATCGTTGTGATCGTTTACCATTTTATTATCGGCATTGCTCAAATCGATTTCCACAACATCAAAGTGCGTTTCGTTTGCAGGCGCCGAAGAAAGTACCTCGCTATTAAAAGCAGTAATTTGGCTTTGCCCAGTAAACGTAAAATCGTCGTCTCCTCTGGTTTCACGGCCAATTCTGTTTGTAGTTACTGCATAAACTCGGTTTTCGATGCAACGAGTTGTCATGGCTTTTTGAGCATAAGGCAAAACCAAATTACACGGATGTGCAATTATTTGAGCACCTTTTAATGCCAATGTTCTAGTAACCTCTGGGAAAATCCAATCGAAACAAACCATCATCCCAATTCTTATTCCCTTAACCTCATGAACCGATAATTTTTGATTACCGGGTGTAAACCAGATTTTTTCTTTGTTGAACAAATGGATTTTTCGAAAGGTATCAATCACTTTATCTTGATAAACCATAATGGCCGAATTGTAAACCAAGCTGTCGGATACTTCAGGAAACCCAGCAACAATTACTGCACCTGTTTCTTCAGACATCTCTTTTAGAAAGGCAGCCGTTTCGCCCTCACTTGTTTCTGCTAATTGCGCCGCTTCTTTTTTACTGGTAAAGGTGTAGCCAGTGGCAAATAATTCTGGAAATACGATTAAATCGGCCGTTTTGCCTGATAATACTTTACGCGCTTCATCAAAGTTTGCTTGCTTGTCCCCGAATATGGGATCGTTTTGGTAGTAACCTACTTTCATTTTATTCAATTATCTGTATTTAATCCATTTCCATACTTCTCCGTAGGTTACCTTCTTGCCATACATCAAGATGCCTACTCTAAATATTTTTGCGGCAAGCCACGTTGTTCCTAGTACTGCTAGAACAAGTAGGCATATTGATGATATGAGTTCTATAATTGGCACATCTTGGGTTATTCTCGTCATCATTACTATTGGGGAAGTAAGCGGAAAAATTGACATCCATTTAATTATTGGACTATTAGGGTTTTCAAAGCCCGACATCATTGTTAAATAGGATATGATAAGGGGAAGCATCACTGGTAGCATAAATTGTTGTGATTCTGCTTCTGTTTCTATCATGGAACCAACGGCGGCAAATAGGGCGCTGTATAGTAAGTAGCCACCTAAAAAGTAAAAAATAAACATGCAGCCAAGGAAAGCCAAATGACCAAAGTCGAGATTGAATTCAGCTAAATTTAATTCTGCAACCACCTTCTGAGCTTCTTGCATTTCTGCAGGGTTAATGGTTGCCGTTTGAAAAATTGCTGAGGCAATAAACATTAAAATAGTCCAAAGAGCGAATTGTGTTATACCCACCAAGGCAATACCCAGGATTTTACCACTCATAAATTGAAATGGTTTAACAGACGAAATAATAACCTCGATAATTCTAGAGGCCTTTTCTTCTATTATACCTCGCATTACTTGAACAGAGTATAGCACTACAAATAGAAACATGATTAGCGCCATAGCAATACCAAGGAATGCATCTGTAACTGCTTTGGAAACCTCTTCGCCTTCGTCTGAGAAGCTAATTTCTTCTAGTTTTATTTTCGACCAAATGCTGTAATAAACCTGGGGATCAATCTTGCTTTTCGAAAGTTTATATTCTTCAAGTACTGTACCCAGTTGGTTCTTGATCGATTCCAGAGCAAACACGCCTAAGCTATTGTTTAAATATATTTTTGCTGCATCGGCATCAACTAGATCCGAACTTAAATGTAAAACGGCATCATAAGGGGCGTGCGTAAGATTGTTTTTTGCTTCCTCTAAATTATTTGAGCCATATTCAAAAAACATGGTTTCTGTATTTTCCAATTGTTTTATTCCATTGGTTTCATCAATTACTTGAATGTAGATTTTGCTGTCATTTGTTTTAAGCATCCATACTAATCCAGAAATGGACCCAGTAATTAGAAAGGGAAGGATGAATGTCCAAATCCAGAATGTTTTTTTCATTACCCGCGAGAGGTATTCTCGCCTCATGATTAAAAATATTTTATTCATGATTGGTGGATTTAGGCGTTACTTCCGAAATGAAAATCTCCTTGATACTTGGAATGATTTCTTGAACCGAAATGATTACAACGTTTGGTAGCAACGATTTCAATATTTCGTTAGCTCCTTGATCGTTCAGTGCTCTTACAATCGTTTTGTTCCTGTCTGTTTCTTGAACCTCAGAAACTATTTCATAACCCGTTCCTAAATAGTTCGTAAAATTCGCAGGGTTGCCTACATAGGTTATCTCGAATATTTGGTTGCTTCTTGACTTTCGAATCTCCTGTACATTGCCGTCCAAGATTTTTTCGGCTTTATTAATTAATGCAATGTTGTCGCAGATTTCTTCAACAGACTCCATGTCGTGTGTGGAAAGCACAATAGTTGTCCCTTCTTTTTTTAGCGATTTAATCTCATCCTTTATCAAATTGGCGTTAATAGGATCTAAGCCCGACATAGGTTCATCTAGTATGAGAAAAGTTGGTTGGTGCAACACCGAAATAATAAACTGAACCTTCTGCTGCATTCCTTTCGACAGTTCTTCGGCATTTTTATTCCACCAAGAAGAAATCTCCATTTTGTCGAACCAATGCCTAAGTCGCTTGGTTGCATCTTGTTTAGAAACTCCTTTTAATTGGGCAAAGTATATGGCCTGATCGGAGATTGTAGATTTTTTGTAAAGGCCCCTTTCCTCTGGTAAATAACCTATTATGCCAAGTTGATCGGAAGAAAGCGATTGGCCATTAATGGAAAGCTGTCCGCTATCTTGAACGATTATTCTGTTTATTATTCGAATAAAAGTGGTTTTCCCAGCACCATTTGGCCCTAATAAACCATAAATACAATTTTCGGGAATGGATAGGCTAAGGTTCTTAAGCGCCCAATTGCCGTCATAGCTTTTACAGATATTTTGCGCTTCTAAAAAGGCCATAGTTGCTTTCTTGTAAAGGTAAAAATATATAGGAGAATGGTTTTGAGTGTGAGTTTAAAATAAGAGGATTAATTGAATCGATCATTCAAATGAAAGAAGAAACTTTAATGTGAATCGGAAATATTTATCTTTGATAATGGAGTTAATTGATAATATTATGGTCAATAAAGGATTCAGAATACGAAGAGTTCCTGTTTATTTCATAAGATGAAAATACTAAGAGCCATTTTAATCATGATAATATTTCTTGCTTTCTTTATAGCGAGTTGGGGTTTTCTCTCGAAATTTTAACCGAATATTTTCCCAATTACATCGTTTTAGAAAATGGGGAAAGGGGATATGTAATGAATACGGAAAACATGTTTTATTCAACCATCATCACACCCGTATTAACAGTGGTGATTTGGGTAACTTTTAAAGGAAATATTAGAGCATTTATAAATAGGGGAGCGTTTTGATTAAAAATTGATGAAGATGCCAAACGTAGGATGAATTTAAATATGGATAATTGCATTTTAAACTTTATTACAGATCTGTCAAAGATCAAAGTTCCAGTAAGTTTTAACAATCCATTTGCTATAGATGTTCCTGGAATTGCTAGTATAGCGGCAAAAGAATTTCAAAAAATTATTGCTTCAGAATCCCAGGGCTGGGAACATGACTTTCATACTAAAAAAGGAAAAATGTTTGGGGTTCTTGTGGTTCAAAGAGAAGATAACTCTTATGCTTACTTAGGAACAGCTTCGGGGAAATTACCAGACAATGTGACTTGTGACAAATTCGTTCCTTCAATTTTTGATGATTCGCTGGATGACTTTTTTATTAATAAAGGAATGTCGGAGCTGACTGAGATTGGAAATGAGATTAAAAAGTCCACCAATCAAACAGAAATTACCTTATTGACAGAGGAGCGAAAACAAAAATCTTTCGCTATTCAAGAATGGCTTTTCGAGAATTATAGTATTGTAAACCTTTTGGGAGTTAAGAAAAATGTTTTGCAAATATTTAAGAATTCATCACATGGTTATCCTCCATCGGCAGCAGGGGAGTGCGCAGCACCTAAATTGTTGCAATACGCCTTTGAACATCAACTAAAACCAATCGCTTTAGCTGAATTTTGGTGGGGTAAGCCTCTCAAGAATAAAGAAAGGGAGCACATGTCGTTTTACCCAGCCTGCAAAAATAAGTGCCGACCAATTTTAGAATATATGCTAAACGATACGGAATTATTTAATCAAGCGAACAAAGGCAATGTTGATGACTAGTGCCTGATAACCTTTTCTAAAATAAAAAAGGGGCAGATTAAAAAGATGTTCTGTTTTATATTTGCTGAATTCAAGTAATAATTACAAATCTACGCCAGTGATTTTAGGTGGTCACTTTGCACTAAAATTGGGTGGTCACTTTGGCCGTTTTTTCCACTAAACCTTGCTAAGCAAGAGAAAACTTGCAAAATGGGAATTAAGTCCAAAAGAAAAAAGCAGGGTGGGGCAATCAGTATCTCGAAATTCTATTAAAAGTTTAAATGCGTTTGCCCTGCCCTGATTCCTAGGTTCTGTGTGAAAAACAAATATTTCCATAAGAACTCTAGGAAATCCTAAACTCAGGTTCGATATATGTCCCTTTGACGCTAATGAAATACTCGATTTTGAGACTATTAAGCGAAAAATAAGTCTTTTCCTATTAAGTTAATAAGAAAAGAACTCCTTAAAAGAACTCCTTCATCTTTTCGAAAAATCCTTTGTCCTTTTTAGTGGGGCTAGGAATAAAGTTTTCTGAGTCTACTAACTTGCCCAGAATTTCCTTTTCCTCTTTGTTCAGAGATTGTGGTGTCCATACATTAAGATGCACCATAAGGTCGCCAGGGCCATAGCCGTTAACGTTAGGAATTCCCTTGCCTCTTAATCTCAATAGCTTTCCGCCTTGCGTACCAGCTTCAATTTTAATTTTCACTTTTCCTCCTAATACAGGAATCTCAGACGAAGCACCAAAAATTGCATCTGTAATACTCAAATAATGATCGAAGTGTAAATTGTCGCCATCACGTACAAAATCGTCATGCGGAACTTCTTCAATTAAAACATGTAAATCGCCATTAACACCGTTTCTTGCGCCAGCATTACCTTGTCCACTAATGGATAACTCCATGCCATCCTCAACCCCCGCAGGGATTTTAAGTGTAATGGTTTCATGTTCTTTTAGAATTCCATTACCATGACAGCTGCCGCATTTATCTTTGATCGTTTGGCCTTGCCCACCACAACTAGGACATGTAGCAGTTGTTTGCATTTGGCCCAATATTGTGTTTTGTACTCTAGTAACTTGGCCAGAACCACCACATGAACTACACGATGACATTTCACCGCCTTTAGAGCCAGAACCGTCGCAAGTGCCACAGCCAACATCTTTGTTAACCTTTACTTTCTTTTCAACGCCTTCAGCAATTTCTTCAAGCGTCATCTTCATTTTAATTCGAAGATTAGAGCCTCTATTTACTCTTCGTCTACCAGCACGTTGTCGGCCACCACCGCCACCAAAGCCACCGCCAAAAATGTCACCAAACTGACTGAATATGTCTTCCATATTCATTCCGCCGCCGTGAAAACCACCGCCGCCGCCACCTGCTGCACCGCTCATTCCGGCGTGTCCAAATCTGTCGTAACGTGCTTTTTTGTCGCCGTTACTTAATACCTCATAGGCTTCTGCAGCTTCTTTAAACTTTTCTTCTGCAGATGGATCATTAGGGTTTTTGTCAGGATGATGTTTAACGGCCGCTTTACGGTAGGCTTTTTTAATCTCGCCTTCCCCAGCACTTTTATCAATTCCTAAAACTTCGTAGTAATCTCTTTTCGACATGGCTAACTTTCTTGTTTATGCTCCAACTACAACTTTGGCAAATCTGATGATTTTACCATTCATTGAATATCCTTTTTCAAGTACGTCGAGTACTTTACCTTTTTCTTTCTTAGATGGCGCTGGTATGTTGGTAACAGCCTCGTATTTATCGGCGTTAAATTCTTTGCCCATACTATCCATTTCTTCTAAGCCCTTTTCTATCATGATTCTTCTCATTTTCTCATGAATTAAGTCGAAACCTTCTTTAAGAGTAGAATTATCATCAGGGTTACTTTCGATCGCTTTGTTCGCTCTGTCAAAATCGTCTAAAACTGGCAGTAATGCTGAAAAAACGTCAGCCGCAGCCGAACCCATTAATTCCAATCTTTCTTTGGCTGTTCTTCTTCTAAAGTTATCGAAATCGGAATAAAGACGGAGGTATTTGTCGTTTAATTCGGCGTTTTCCTCATGTACAGTTTTCTCAGTATCTTCTTCTTCCTCTTCTTTTGAAGTCTCGGCAGACCCGTCTTCTGTGGATTCTTCTCCTTTTTCTTCTGTTCCTTCTTCCTCCGCTACAGTTTCAGTGGACTCCTCTTTGGACGCGTCGGTAACTTCTTCCGCCTTTGCTTCCGCTTTGGTAGTCACGTCTTTTTCCACTTCTTCTTGTTCTTTATTTTTAGCCATTTTTATTTTTTTTCAATAATAGTAGTACCACACAAAACATTTGCCATCAATCTGTTTTAGGACAAATTGTCATGTGTATTTAACTTCCAGAAACTTATTAGGGTGTTTTATAGGTAGTAATGCAGTTCTTAGAACGATTTAACGTATTTGTCAAGTTCTTGATGCAATAGCATTCCTCTTATGTTTTTAGCGATTATAATGCCGTTTTCATCAATTAAATAAGATGAAGGAATGCTTCTAATGCCATAAGTTGCTGCACCTGCAGATCTCCATCCACCGAGGTCGCTAACATGATTAGCCCAATCCAGTTTATCTTGCTTAATAGCACCCATCCACCTGTTTTTATCTTGATCCATAGACAGACTATAGATTTCGAAACCTTTGGCAGTTTTAAATTTTGCTTTTGAATACTTGTTGTATGCTGCTACTAAATTAGGGTTTTCCATTCTGCATGGCCCGCACCACGAAGCCCAAAAATCGATAAGGACAACTTTGCCTCTAAGGGACGACAATGAAATTGATTTTCCTTCAGGATCTTTGTATTTTAATTCTGGTGCAAGGTTTCCGATCTCAAGGCCAACAATAGGATCTGTTTTTTTTGGCTTAACCGAAGGATCGATAAATCCAACGGAAATACCGACAACAAATGCCGCAATTAATAACTTCTTAATCATAGTGCTTAGTTTATTCTTTTAATATCAGCTCCTAAAGCGATAAGTCTTTGGTCGATATTTTGATATCCTCGATCTATTTGAGAGATGTTGTGAATCGTGCTTTTTCCACTTGCGGAAAGCGCAGCGATTAGTAAAGAAACTCCAGCTCTAATGTCAGGAGAAGTCATTGAAATGCCACGTAAAGGATATTGTCTGTTGATGCCTATAACACTAGCCCTATGTGGATCGCACAAAATTATTTTGGCGCCCATGTCGATCAATTTGTCTACGAAAAACAATCTACTTTCAAACATCTTTTGGTGTATCAAAACACTTCCGTTTGCCTGAGTTGCCACCACTAAAAGAATGCTCAACAGATCAGGTGTTAAACCCGGCCAAGTAGAATCTGCAATTGTAAGTACTGATCCGTCAATAAACGTTTCAATCGAATAATTCTCCTGCTCCGGAATATATATGTCATCTCCCCTTAACTCAAGTTTGATGCCAAGTTTTTTGAAAGTGTCTGGAATAACTCCAAGCTCATCGTAGGCTACGTTTTTAATAGTAATTTCCGACTGTGTCATTGCTGCTAATCCAATAAAACTGCCAATTTCTATCATGTCTGGCAAAATCGTATGCTCGCAACCAGTTAAAGATTCTACGCCTTCGATAATTAATAAGTTTGAACCGATGCCCGTAATTTTGGCGCCCATGCGGTTCAACATTTTGCTTAATTGCTGAATGTATGGCTCGCAAGCTGCATTGTAAATTTGTGTATTTCCTTCGGCAAGTACTGCTGCCATTAAGATGTTTGCTGTTCCCGTAACCGAAGCTTCGTCAAGAAGCATGTAGCTGCCTTTTAACGCATCTGCAACCACTACAAACTCGCCGTTTTCGTCGTTGTATGTAAAAGTCGCACCAAGTTTTTCGAAACCGTTGAAGTGAGTGTCCAACCTCCGTCTACCAATTTTATCGCCACCTAAACTAGGAATGATTGCTTTGCCAAAACGAGCTAACATTGGGCCAGCTGTCATGATGGTTCCTCTTAACTGAGAACCTTTTTTCATTACCTCTTCAGATTCTAAAGCCGTGGTATCTACATTATTTGCTTGAAAATGGTATTCTGAATCACTGATCTTATCTATTTTAACGCCTAAGCTTCCAAGTAGATCGATGAGATTACGTATGTCAAGTATATTGGGGATGTTTTTTATTACCACCTTATCGGGGGTAAGCAGTACAGCACATAATATTTGCAGTGCTTCGTTTTTAGCACCTTGAGGAATAATTTCTCCTTTTAATCTAAGTCCTCCGTTAATCTCAAAGCTTCCCATTAAAAATGTTGGTTATTTTTTGCGGCCGTACTTGTAGCGGCCTTGATTCTTTCCTTTTTTCCTTTGTGGCCTGGCAGTAGTAGAAATTAAAGAGCTAGTGTCCACAAGAACTAAGTCTTTAGTAGGTTTTAATTTGTCTTCAGACAAGATGCCTAATTGTTTGAAAATTAATTCGTCGGTAACTGAATTTTTGTTCCAGGTAACAAAGAATTTTTTCATTTGGTTCAATATAGAAGTAACCAATGCGTCTTTCTCTTCACCGTCTTTATATTCAATAGCAGCCTCAATCAACGATTCTATTGCTCTTCCGTAATGCTTGTATTTAATATTGTTTTTTGAATAGGCTAATCTTTCTACATCTTTTGGATTTTTTGGATCAGGCTTTGGAAAAGGAGCATTAACTTCTAATTTAAAGTCGGCAATGATGTGTAAATGATCCCATAACTTGTGTTTGTAATCATCAGCACCACGTAAGTGAGGATTGAGTTGACCCATTTTCTGAATTATTGCTTCAGCCAATGTGGTTCTTTCCTCAATATCTTCGATAGCAACGGCGTGCTCAACCAGTTTTTGAAAATGTCTTCCGTACTCTGGTATAATTAATCTAGATCTTCCTGAATTGTATTCCATTATAATGTGTGCTAATTAATCGCTGTAGCTTTTAATGCCTAGTTTCGGCGATGTGGGAACGTAAAAGTAATTATATTTTTTACACATACGCAATAAATCAATTAAGGATTCTGAGTTTGGCAAATTTCAAAAGCAATTGCTTCTTGCCAACTTCATCAAAACTTACAGACGCCTTTGTATTGGGATAGTCGCCTTCCAGTGTTAAAACTTGTCCTCTGCCAAATCGTTCGTGGTCTACAATCATTCCAGCTTTTAAATCGGTTAAGTCGCTTTCTTCAAAAAGTTCTTTGGCAGGTGCTCCTTTAATAGCTTGTTGAACTCTTGTTAATTTCTTATTGAGAACGGTAGCATTACTGGAAAAATCTTTGGTTGTTTTTTTCTCAAGTTTCTTAGCAGGTAAGGCCGGTTTTGCAAACCGCTCACCTTTAATTATTGGAGAGCGACTACTGCGGGAGAAATCTTGTTCTATATATTGAGAATCGATCTCGTCTATAAATCTACTTGGTTCGCAGTGTACTAAACTGCCCCATCTATATCTACTGGTGGCATACGACAAATGCGCTCTTTTCTCGGCACGAGTAATTGCCACGTAAAACAAACGCCTTTCCTCTTCCAATTCACTTCTGGAATTCATGGCCATTTGAGAAGGAAATAAACTTTCTTCCAGCCCAACTATATATACATACGGAAACTCAAGCCCTTTTGCACTGTGAATAGTCATTAATGAAACCCGATCCTTAGGTTCTTTGTCATCGTTATCTGCATCGGTTAACAAAGCGACATCTTGAAGGAAGATGCCCATGGTTTTTTTATCCAATTCCTCATTTTGTTCCGTAAAGTCCTTGATCCCATTAAGCAGCTCCTGAATGTTTTCATGTTTGCTCAACCCCTCAGGAGTACGGTCGTTATATAAATCTTTCAATAATCCTGACGATTTGGCAATGTGATTACCCAATTGGAAGGCGTCTTCCACTTCCGATTTTAAGCTGAAAGTTTTAATAAGGTTTACAAAGTCGGTTATTTTGCCTCTGGTGCCCGCATTAATTCCGATGTCTAATTTGTTAATGTGAAGCAAAATTTGCCACAAACTTTTATCGTATTCATTCGCTGCAATAATTACTTTGTCGATACTCGTTTTGCCAATTCCGCGAGCAGGATAATTAATAACTCTCTTTAAAGCTTCTTCATCGTTCGGATTAATGCACATACGGAAGTAAGCCATCAAGTCTTTTACCTCTTTCCGTTGGTAAAAAGAAAGACCTCCATAAACTCTATAAGCAATGTTGAGCCTTCGGAGGGCCTCCTCCATTGATCTTGACTGCGCATTTGTCCTATATAGTATGGCAAATTCATTAAATCGTACCTGTTCTCTTAAATTGGTATCATATATAGAGTTGGCAACACCATGACCTTCTTCATTGTCGGTAAGCGACATTTTAACCATGATTTTGCTCCCCTCATTATTATCCGTCCAGATTTCTTTGGAAATTTGATCTTGGTTTTTCTTTATAATGCTATTGGCAGCATTAACAATGTTTTGAGTGGATCGGTAATTCTGTTCGAGCTTGATTAATTTGAAGTCGGGATAGTCTTTTTTGTAATTGAGGATATTCTGAATGTTTGCTCCACGGAAACTGTAAATACTTTGTGCATCATCACCCACAACACAAATGTTTTCGAAACGGGCTGCCATGCTCTTCACTATACTATACTGTGAATGGTTGGTATCTTGGTACTCGTCTACCAAAATATATTTGAATTTGTTTTGGTACTTTAGTAGTATATTAGGTTTTTTATGTAAAAGTAAATTCGTTTTGAACAACAAGTCGTCGAAATCCATTGCATGAGATTTGAAACACCTTCTATTATACATCGCATAGATCTCTCCAGTTTTGGGGCGTCCGCCAGATTCGTCGTTAGACGTAATTTCGGCGTTTTCTTGGTATGCCTTTGGGCCAATCAAGCCATTTTTAGCAGATGAAATTCTGTTGTAAATAATATTGGCTTTATATAGTTTCTCATCAAGGCCTAAATCCCTAACAATTTGTCTAATTAAATTCTTTGAATCTTGCGTGTCATATATAGTAAAGTTCTGTGGGTAGTTAATGTGTTCTGCTTCGCTTCTTAAAATCCTTGCGAAAACGGAGTGAAACGTACCCATCCAAACGTTTTTTGCCTCGCCACCAATAATTTTGGTAATTCGATCCTTCATTTCCTTCGCCGACTTATTAGTAAAGGTGAGGGCAAGTATATTAAAAGGGTCTACACCTTTGTCTATTAAATGCGCTATTCGATAGGTGAGTACTCGAGTTTTCCCCGAACCTGCACCAGCAATAACCATTACGGGGCCTTCCGTGTGTTCTACAGCTTTTCGCTGTTCCTCATTTAGTGTGTCGAGATATGACATGATCGAAAAAAATAAAATAAAGCTGCACTGATGAATATTTCTACGCGGTTCAATCCTTCATCCTGAGCAAAAAACAAATTAACATAAAATACATTGTTGATAAAAACAGGGAAGCATTAAGTTATTAAGAAAAGGTATTTAGATTTGCACGATAGTAAATGGTATTCAGTATTTGCGTGGAATGAAGGATGTTATGAAATGTTTTTTTAGCTAATGGTTAAAGTAGAAATGCTTAAAAATTAACATTGAAGATCATAGGAAAAAGCATACTTAACGGTATAGTGAAAAATAATACTGCTTCTGTTGAATTTATAAAACTTTTCTCGTACATTTGCCGTCCCAAAAAAAATGGGGAAAAGATAATTTTAGCTGACAATCAGCGTGAATAAAGGTTCTTAAATAAGATTTATGCCCACGATTCAACAATTGGTAAGAAAAGGAAGACACACTTCCAAAAAGAAAAGCAAGTCAATCGCATTGGACTCATGTCCACAGCGTAGAGGGGTTTGCATTAGAGTATATACAACTACGCCTAAGAAGCCTAACTCAGCAATGAGAAAGGTAGCAAGGGTAAGGTTAACGAACAACAAAGAAGTTAATGCCTACATCCCAGGTGAAGGACATAATCTGCAAGAGCACTCTATAGTACTTATTAGAGGCGGTAGAGTTAAAGATTTGCCAGGTGTTAGATATCACATCGTAAGAGGTGCGTTAGATACAGCTGGTGTAGACGGTAGGACTCAAAGAAGATCTAAATACGGTACTAAGCGACCAAAATAAAACTGATTTAAAAAGTGAGAAAGTCTAGAGCGAAAAAAAGAATAATACTTGCGGATCCTCGATTCCACGATGAGATGGTCACGAAGTTTGTGAACAACATGATGTTGGACGGCAAGAAGAATTTAGCGTTTGATATATTCTATCAAGCAATGGATTTAATTGAAAAGAGAACGGAAGAGAAAGGTCTTGATGTTTTTAAAAGTGCTATCGATAATATTACTCCTGCTGTTGAAGTAAGAAGTAGAAGAGTTGGTGGAGCTACATTTCAAATTCCAAGAGAAGTTAGACCAGAAAGAAAATTATCTCTTGCAATGAAGTGGATGATTCTTTTCGCAAGAAAAAGAAATGAGAAATCGATGAGCGAGAAATTGGCTGGAGAAATTATTGCAGGTTCTAAGGAAGAAGGTGGAGCTTACAAAAAGAAATCTGATACGCATAAAATGGCGGCAGCGAATAAAGCATTTTCACACTTTAGATTTTAATTGAAGAAATTATGGCTATCAATCTAAAACATACTAGGAACATCGGCATCATGGCTCACATTGATGCAGGTAAAACGACAACTACTGAGCGTATCCTTTATTACACAGGAGTCAATCACAAGATTGGTGAGGTGCATGATGGAGCAGCTACAATGGATTGGATGGAGCAAGAGCAAGAAAGAGGTATTACTATTACTTCTGCTGCTACTACTA
The DNA here is from genome assembly GCA_013214205.1 of Flavobacteriales bacterium. GTDB lineage: Bacteria > Bacteroidota > Bacteroidia > DT-38 > DT-38 > DT-38. The sequence continues at coordinate 62,125 of JABSPQ010000127.1, read as the reverse complement.
CTTTCTGGAAGTATAGAGGTACTGAGTATAAAATGAACATCATTGATACTCCAGGTCACGTTGATTTTACTGTTGAGGTTGAGCGTTCATTAAGAGTATTAGATGGTGCTGTTGCTTTGTTTTGCGCTGTTGGTGGTGTTGAGCCACAATCAGAAACGGTTTGGAGACAAGCTAACAAATACAAAGTTCCAAGAATTGGTTTCGTTAATAAAATGGACCGTTCTGGTGCTGACTTCTTAAGTGTAATTGGTCAGATTAAAGAAAGATTAGGAGCTAACCCAGTTCCGTTACAAATTCCTATTGGAGCAGAAGATGACTTTAAAGGAGTTGTTGATTTGATCTCTAATAAAGGAATGGTTTGGAATGAGTCTGATCAAGGTATGACTTGGGAAGAAGTTCCAATTCCAGATGATATTAAAGATGTAGTTGAGGAGTACAGAGAAAAATTAGTTGAGGCAGTTGCTGAGTCTAATGAATCGTTGATGGAAAAGTATTTCGAAGATCCTGATTCTATTACAGAAGCTGAGATGTTTGAAGCAATTAGAATTGCAACGATCAATATGACTATTACTCCTATCTTATGTGGATCTGCATTTAAGAACAAAGGTGTACAAACAATGCTTGATGCGGTAATGGAATTTCTTCCTAGCCCATTAGATGTTGAAGCTATTATTGGAACTAATCCTGATAGTGAAGATGAAGAATTAAGAAAGCCAGATGTTTCTGAGCCGTTTGCAGCTTTAGCATTTAAAATTGCAACTGATCCATTTGTTGGTAGATTATGTTTCTTTAGAGTTTACTCTGGTGCATTAGATGCTGGAAGTTATGTGTTGAATGTAAGAAGTGGTAAGAAAGAAAGAATTTCTAGAATCTTCCAAATGCATTCTAACAAGCAAAATTCTATTCCTAGAATTGAAGCTGGTGACATTGGTGCAGCAGTAGGATTTAAAGATATAAGAACAGGAGATACGCTTTGTTTTGAGAAGAAGCCAATCGTTCTTGAATCAATGTCATTCCCAGAACCAGTAATTGGTATTGCTATTGAGCCTAAAACTCAGGCAGATTTAGATAAGTTGGGAGTAGGACTTGGTAAATTATCTGAAGAGGATCCAACCTTTATCGTTAAAACTGATGAGGCTTCAGGTCAAACTATTATTTCTGGTATGGGTGAACTTCACCTTGAAATATTAGTTGATAGACTTAAGAGAGAATTCAAGGTAGAATGTAACCAAGGTGCGCCTCAAGTAGCATATAAAGAGGCTATAACAAAAGATGTGTCTCACAGAGAGGTTTACAAAAAACAATCGGGTGGTAGAGGTAAATTTGCTGATATTGACGTAATTGTTGGACCAACTGAAGGGGATGACGAAGGCTTAGAATTCGTTAACAAAATTAAAGGTGGAAATGTTCCTAGAGAATTTATTCCTTCTATCGAAAAAGGATTTAAAGAATCAATGCAAAATGGTGTATTGGCTGGATATCCTGTAGATAGATTGAAAGTAACTCTATTAGATGGTTCTTTCCATGCAGTTGATTCTGATCAATTATCTTTCGAGATTGCTGGTAAGATGGCATACCGAAACTCATTGCCTAAATGTGGTCCTGTGTTACTTGAGCCAATTATGAAATTGGAAATAGTTACACCGGAAGCAAACATGGGTGACGTAGTAGGAGATTTGAACAGAAGAAGAGGGCAAGTAGAGGGAATGGATTCAAGAGGAGATGCGCAAGTAATTAAAGCTAAAGTGCCTCTTTCTGAAATGTTCGGATATGTTACTGACTTAAGAACTATTTCTTCAGGAAGAGCATCTTCAACAATGGAGTTTTCACATTACGATGAATGTCCAAAAAGTATTGCGGAAGACGTAATTTCAAAGTCAAAAGGTAAATTAGAAACAGCTCAATAGTAGAAGATGGTATCGAAAATTAGAATTAAGTTAAAGTCTTACGATCACAATTTAGTAGACAAGTCTGCTGAAAAGATTGTAAAAACTGTAAAGAGTACTGGAGCTGTTGTGAGTGGACCAATTCCATTGCCTACACACAAAAACATTTATACTGTTCTTAAATCTCCACACGTGAACAAGAAAGCAAGAGAGCAATTTCAACTTTGTTCGCACAAAAGATTAATGGATATATATAACTCAACATCTAAGACTGTTGATGCATTAATGAGTTTAGAATTACCTAGCGGGGTAGAAGTTGAAATTAAAGCCTAACTAAGATGTCTGGATTAATTGGAAAGAAAATTGGAATGACAAGTGTTTACCTAGAAGATGGTAAAAACGTAGCTTGTACAATCGTTGAGGCAGGACCTTGTGTTGTGACTCAGGTAAAAACTGTTGAAAAAGACGGTTATGCTGCTATACAACTTGGTTATGGCGACAAAACAGATAAGAATGTAACCAATGCTTTAAAAGGGCATTTCAAGAAAGCTAAGACAGGAGCTAAATCAAAATTGATTGAGTTCGGTGGATTTGAAGCTGACTTAGAGTTGGGAACAGAAATCAAATTAGACATCTTTGAAGAAGGTGACTGGGTTGATGTTGCTGGTACATCTATCGGAAAAGGATTTCAAGGTGTTGTAAAAAGACACGGATTTGCTGGTGTTGGTGGTCAAACTCACGGACAGCACAATAGAGGTAGAGCTCCTGGTTCAATCGGTGGTGCATCTTATCCTGGTAGAGTATTCAAGGGAATGAGAATGGCAGGTCAAACTGGTAACGAAAGAGTAACAGTTCAGAATTTAAGAGTAATTAAAGTTCTTCCGGAAAAAAACCTTTTAGTTCTAAAAGGATCAATACCTGGATCAAACGGTTCAATAGTTACAATAGAAAAATAGATCAATGGAACTAGAAGTATATAATATTAGCGGTAAGAAAACGTCTAAAAAAGTTAAATTAGACGACAATGTTTTTAGCATTGAGCCTAACGATCATTCCATCTATATGGATGTTAGATTGTACAGAAACAATCAAAGACAAGGTACATCTAAAGCTAAAGGACGATCTGAAGTAACAGGTAGTAGAAGAAAGATTAAAAAACAAAAAGGTTCTGGTACTGCTAGAGCTGGTAGCATCCAATCTCCTATCTTCAGAAAAGGTGGTAGAGCATTTGGTCCTCAGCCAAGAGATTATGGTTTCAAATTGAATAAGAAGTATAAAAAGTTAGCTAGAAAATCAGCTTTCTCTTATAAAGCGAAAGATAACGAAATCACTATCCTTGAGAGCTTCACATTTGATGCACCTAAAACAAAAAATTATGTTGAGTTGCTTAAGAACTTAAAGTTGGATCAAAAGAAAACTTTATTAATACTTAACGAAGCAGACAACAATGTGTACTTGGCTTCTAGGAATGTTCCTAAATGTAAAGTGATTTTAATTGACGAGTTAACTACTTACGATATCGTAAACGCAAATACGGTGATGATGTCTGAAGAAGCAGTTAGAACGGTAGAAAAGATATTGAACTAAGAATTATGAGTATTTTAATTAAACCATTAGTTACTGAAAAGATGTCGTTGCAAAGCGAGAATCTAAATAGGTATGGATTTATCGTTGACGCTGACGCCAACAAGATACAGATTAAAGACGCAGTCGAAAAAATGTATGGTGTTGCTGTTGAAGATGTAAACACGATGAATTACTTGGGCAAGATGAAGAGAAGAAATACCAAATCTGGTTTGGTTGTTGGAAGAAGATCATCGTTTAAAAAAGCGATCATTTCATTAGCCAAAGGAGATACACTTGATATTTACAATAGCATTTAATTATAGAGAGCGATGGCTGTTAAGAAAATATTACCTACTACCCCGGGACAACGACACAAAGTTGTTGGCAATTTTGATGATGTTACTACATCAACTCCAGAGAAGAGCTTATTAGCTGTTCAAGCAAGATCTGGTGGTAGAAATAACACAGGTAAAATGACTACACGTAATATAGGTGGTGGTCATAAAAAGAAATATAGAATAATTGATTTCAAGAGAGACAAGCACGGTATCCCTGGAAAAGTAGCTACAGTAGAGTACGATCCAAACCGAACTTCAAGAATCGCTTTGATTCATTATGTTGATGGAGAAAAAAGATACATCGTTTGTCCTAATGGATTAAAAGTTGGTCAAGAAATTCTTTCTGGTAAAGATGCTATACCTGAAGTAGGACACGCAATGTTTTTAGCTGATATTCCATTGGGTTCTGTGATTCACAATATTGAGATGAAGCCGGGTAGAGGTGGAGTTATTGCTAGAGGAGCAGGTGCACATGCACAGCTTAATGCAAGAGATGGTAAATATGCCGTTATCAAAATGCCTTCTGGTGAAACAAGAATGATTTTAACAACTTGCTTAGCAACTATCGGTTCAGTGTCTAACTCTGAGCACATGTTAGAAAGAAAAGGTAAAGCGGGTAAATCAAGATGGTTGGGTAGAAGGCCTAGAGTAAGAGGTGTAGCTATGAATCCAGTAGATCACCCGATGGGTGGTGGTGAAGGTAAATCTTCAGGTGGACACCCAAGATCTAGAAATGGTATACCAGCGAAAGGATTTAAGACTAGATCGAAGAAGAAAGCTTCGAGCAAGTATATTATTGAAAAAAGGAAAAAATAAGTAGAACATGAGTCGATCATTAAAAAAGCCTCCATTTATTCACTATAAGCTAGCTCAAAGAGTAGCGGAGACACAAAGTTCATCAAAGAAGAGTGTGATAAAAACTTGGTCAAGAGCATCAATGATATCTCCAGAGTTTGTTGGATTGACAATAGCTGTTCACAATGGCAATAAATTCATTCCTGTTTTTGTAACAGAAAATATGGTAGGTCACAAATTGGGAGAATTTTCTCCGACTAGGACATATAGAGGCCACGCAGCTGGTAAAAAGAAATAAGTAGAATTATTGAATAATGGGATCTCGTAAGAAAAATACAGCCGATAAACGGAAAGAAGATAACAAGCAAAGAGCATTTGCTCGCTTGAGAAACTGCCCTACCTCACCTAGAAAGATGAGATTGGTTGCTGACCAAGTTAGAGGTATTCAAGTGGATAAAGCACTTCAATTGTTAAAATTCAGTCCAAAAGAAGCATCTGGAAGATTAGAGAAACTTTTGTTATCTGCATTGGCAAACTGGCAAGTAAAAAACGAAAGTGAACGAATTGAAGATCACGATTTAATTGTGACTGAAATATTCGTTGATAGCGCACGTCAGTTAAAAAGGTTCAGACCAGCTCCACAAGGAAGAGCTCATAGAATTAGAAAAAGATCGAACCACATAACGCTTGTGGTAGGAGATTCAATCAAAAAAGAATTAGAAAAAGCATAATAATGGGGCAAAAAGCAAATCCAATTGGTTTAAGATTAGGATACATCAAAGGATGGGATTCTAACTGGTACGGCGGAAGAGACTACAGCGAAAAGTTAGTAGAGGACGCAAAAATCAGAGAGTACTTAACAGTTAGAATGGCGAAAGCAGGTGTTTCTAAAATTGTTATTGAACGTACACTTAAACTTATTACAGTAACTATTAATACTGCACGTCCAGGTATCATCATTGGTAAAGGAGGACAGGAAGTTGATAAACTGAAAGAAGAGCTTAAGAAAGTAACGAGTAAGGAAATTCAAATCAACATATTCGAGATTAAGAGACCAGAACTAGATGCAAAATTAGTTGCTAATAGTATTGCTCGTCAAATCGAAGGAAGAATTTCTTACAGAAGAGCGGCTAAAATGTCTTTAGCATCTACAATGAGAATGGGAGCAGAAGGAATTAAGATTTCTGTTGCAGGAAGATTAAATGGTGCAGAGATGGCTAGAACTGAAAAGTTCAAACAAGGTCGTATCCCATTGCATACATTTAGAGCAGATATAGATTACGCTTTGGCTGAGGCACACACTACTTATGGTAGACTTGGTGTTAAAGTGTGGATTTGTAAGGGTGAAGTTTTTGGTAAAAGAGATTTGTCTCCTAATATTGGTGCATCAAAACCAAAATCGAAGTTTAGAGGAAAAGGTCAAGGTCAAAGAGGATAAGAACTTATTGAGATATGTTACAACCGAAAAAAATAAAATATCGTAATGTCCAAAAGGGCAGAATGAAAGGAAATGCAAACAGAGGAGCTGAAATTGCATTTGGATCATTCGGTATTAAGGCACTGAAAGGTGGATTCGTTACGGCGCGTCAGTTAGAAGCAGCAAGGATTGCTGTTACAAGATTCATGAAAAGAGAAGGTCAAGTTTGGATCAGAGTATTTCCAGACAAGCCAATTACCAAAAAACCAGCGGAAGTTAGAATGGGTAAAGGTAAAGGTGGACTAGATCACTGGGTTGCTAGAATTGAGCCAGGAAGAATATTATTCGAGATAGAAGGTGTTGACTTGGAAACTGCCAAAGAAGCCTTAAGACTCTCAGCTCAGAAGTTACCAATGATTATGAAATTCGTGGTAAGAAGAGATTATACAGAATAGTTAAGATAAAGAAAAGATGAAATCGTCAGAAATACGAGAATTAGGAACAGAGGAAGTCAAAGAACGTCTTGAAAGCATTCAAGAGACTTTGGTGAAAATGAAGTTGAACCACGCGGTTTCACCTTTAGAAAATCCAATGACTATAAAAGACAATAGAAGAACTATCGCTAGACTTCAAACGGAATTGACTAAGAGAGCGATGGAGGAGAAAAAAAATAACAAAGCATAGGCGCTATGGAAACTGAAAACAGAAATCTTAGAAAAGAAAGAGTAGGCTTGGTTACCAGCAATAAGATGGATAAGTCTATTGCAGTTGAGGTAGAAAGAAAAGTAAAGCACCCTAAGTACGGTAAGTATGTTAAGCGTTCTAAGAAATTTATTGCTCACGATGAAAAAAATGAATGCAACATTGGCGACACGGTGAAAATAATGGAGACCAAACCATTAAGCAAGAACAAATGCTGGAGATTGGTTGAAGTAATTGAAAAAGTGAAATAATGCATCACAACAAAAAGATTTAAAAATGGTACAACAAGAGTCAAGGTTAGGAGTAGCAGATAACTGCGGAGCGAAAGAAGTTCTTTGCATTAGAGTATTGGGCGGTTCAAAAAGAAGATACGCTTCTTTAGGTGATAAAATTGTTGTTACCGTTAAGCATGCAGTTCCTAATGGAAATGTAAAAAAAGGTACAGTGTCAAAAGCTGTTGTAGTAAGAGCAAAAAAAGAAATTAGAAGAAAAGACGGTTCTCACATCAGATTTGATGATAATGCAGTAGTGTTATTAGATGATTCAGGCGAAATGAGAGGAACAAGAATTTTTGGACCTGTTGCAAGAGAATTAAGAGAGAAGAAATTCATGAAAATAGTTTCTCTAGCACCAGAGGTGATATAATTGTTATGAAGAAAAAACTACACATAAAAAAAGGCGATACCGTGAAAGTAATTTCAGGTGAGTCTAAAGGCGAACAAGGTAGAGTGTTGCTTATTGATACAAAAAACGACAGAGCTGTTGTTGAAGGTGTTAATTTAGTTTCAAAACACACAAAGCCGAATGCTGCAAATCCTCAGGGAGGGATAATTAAGAAAGAAGCTAGCTTACATGTTTCTAACTTGAAATTCGTAGATCCTAAAACAGGAGAGGCAACACGCACAGGTAAAAGGTTAGAAGATGGAAAATTGCAAAGATTTTCTAAAAAATCGAATGAATTAGTATAAAGATGAAATACACACCTAGACTTAAAACTAAATACAACGACGAGATTAAGCTTGCTCTTAAAGAGAAGTTTGCGTACAGTTCAATTATGCAAACACCAAAGTTGCAAAAGATATGCCTTAATCAAGGAGTTGGTGCTGGTGTAAGCGATAAAAAGTTGATTGACTCTGCAGTTCAAGAAATGACAATGATAGCTGGTCAGAAAGCAGTTGCTACCTATTCTAAGAAAGATATCTCTAACTTTAAGTTGAGAAAAGGAATGCCAATTGGTTCTAAAGTTACCTTGAGGGGAGAGATCATGTATGAATTTTTAGATCGTTTGATTGCAGCTTCTATTCCAAGAATTCGTGACTTTAGAGGAATTTCTGGTAAATTTGACGGAAGAGGAAATTTCACAATGGGTATTAAGGAACAATTAATTTTTCCTGAGATAAACATTGATAAAGTAGATAAGATTTCAGGAATGGATTTAACATTTGTTACAACTGCAAAAACCGACGAAGAAGGCATGGCCTTATTGAAGGAATTTGGTTTCCCATTTAAAAAAAAATAATTAAGACATGGCTAAAGAATCGATGAAAGCCCGAGAGGTTAAAAGACAAAAATTAGTTGCTCGATATGCTGCAAAACGTGCTGCGTTGAAAGCTGCTGGAGATTATGAGGGTTTACAAAAGTTACCTAAAAACTCATCTCCAACTAGATTACACAATAGATGTAAACTTACTGGGAGACCAAAAGGTTACATGAGACAATTTGGAATATCAAGGGTAACTTTTAGAGAAATGGCAAACTATGGATTAATCCCCGGAGTAACTAAAGCCAGCTGGTAATAAAATAAAGAAGAAAGACAATGACAGATCCGATAGCAGATTTTTTGACTAGAATTAGGAATGCAGTGAGTGCAAAGCACCGTGTAGTAGATATTCCTGCTTCTAACTTGAAAAAAGAAATGACTAAGATATTATTCGAGAAAGGATATATCATGAACTATAAGTTTGAAGAACTTAAACCCCAAGATAACATCAAAATCGCTTTAAAATATCATCCTACTTCAAACGCTCCTGCGATTAAAACGCTTAAGAGAATTAGCCGTCCAGGTTTAAGAACTTATACAGCGTGCAGCGAAATGCCAAGAGTATTAAATGGTTTGGGTATAGCGATTGTTTCAACTTCGAAAGGAGTTATGTCGGATAAAGAAGCACGTAACTTAAACGTAGGTGGCGAAGTACTTTGTCACGTATCTTAAAAAATTAGAGAGATGTCTAGAATTGGAAATGCAATTATAAATGTTCCTTCGGGAGTTGAAGTGAAAGTTTCAGCTGAGGGCGTAGTATCTGTAAAAGGACCTAAAGGAGAACTAACTGAAACAGTTGATACTTGTATAAGTGTTAAAGTTGAAGAAGGTGTTATTTCTGTTGCAAGAAAAACTGATGAGAAAGACCACAGAGCAAAACATGGTCTTTACAGATCATTAATCAATAACATGGTTATTGGTGTAAGCGAAGGTTTTAAAACAGAGCAGGAATTAGTGGGTGTAGGTTATAAAGCTTCAAACATTGGTCAGAAACTTGAAATGTTATTGGGTTATTCTCATAACATTATCTTGGAAATGCCAGAGGAGATTAAATTGACTACCGATACACAAAAAGGTAAGCCACCACGTGTAATATTAGAATCTGCAGACAAACAATTGATCGGCCAAGTGGCAGCGAAAATTAGATCATTGAGAAAACCAGAGCCATATAAGGGTAAAGGTATCAAGTTTGTTGGAGAGGAATTAAGAAGAAAAGCAGGTAAAACTGTAGCTAAATAATACTGATAAGTTTATCAATTATGGCGTTAACTAAGAACGAAAGAAGAATAAGGGTTAAAAGAAGGATCCGAAAGGTGATCAAAGGATCAGCAGAGTGTCCAAGATTAGCCGTGTTTAGAAGTAACAAGAATATCTATTCTCAATTAATTGATGATGTGAACGGTGTTACTCTAGCAAGTGCTTCTACTAAAACTACAAAAGGTGCAGAAAAAGGCACAGCTTCTGAAAAAGCAGTTGCAGTAGGAAAAAGTATAGCGGAAAAAGCGATTAAAGCAGGAATATCTGCAGTTCGTTTTGACAGAGGTGGATATTTATATCACGGTAGAATTAAATCTTTAGCAGAAGGCGCTAGAGAAGGTGGATTAAAATTTTAGTATATCATGGCAAGTACAGATGTAAAAAAGGTAAGATCGAGTGAAATCGAGTTGAAAGATAAACTCGTAGCGATCAACCGTGTTACCAAGGTAACCAAAGGTGGTAGAAATTTTGGATTTTCAGCAATCGTTGTTGTTGGAGATGGTAATGGAGTTGTAGGTCATGGCCTAGGAAAAGCAAATGAAGTTGCAACAGCTATTTCTAAAGGAATAGATGATGCAAAGAAAAACTTGGTGAAAATTCCAGTAATAAATGGAACTGTTCCTCATTCTCAAGAAGGAAAATATTCAGGTGCATTTGTTTTAATTAAACCAGCTGCTCATGGTACAGGTGTAATTGCCGGTGGTGCAATGAGAGCTGTATTTGAAAGTGTAGGAATTAAGAACGTGTTGGCTAAATCAAAGGGATCTTCGAATCCTCATAACGTTGTAAAAGCGACTATCGAAGCTTTGATGCAAATGAGAGATGCTGTTACAGTTGCTCAACACAGAGGTATTGAAATGAACAAAGTATTCAACGGATAAGAAGATGGCTAAGATAAAAGTTAAGCAAGTTAGATCGCAGATCAACAGAACAGAACGTCAAAAAAGGACACTGATCGCTTTAGGCATTAAAAAAATGCAGCAAGAAGTAATACATGAAGACACTCCTCAAATACTTGGAATGGTTCATGCAATTAGGCACTTATTAACAGTAGAAGAAGTTAAGTAATCATGGATTTAAGCAATTTAAAACCTAATGAAGGGTCTACCAAGGACAGAAAGAGACTAGGTAGAGGACAAGGATCAGGGTATGGTGGACATACAACCGGTAAAGGTCATAAAGGACAACAAGCTAGATCTGGCTGGAGAACTAAGAAAGGTTTTGAAGGTGGTCAAATGCCTTTACAGCGTAGAGTGCCTAAGTTTGGTTTCAGAAACATCAATAGAAAAGAATTCAAAGGTGTTAATGTAAACTTACTTCAAGCTTTAGCTGATAGTAAAAAACTAGAAAAAATTGATCTTGAAGTACTAATCGCAAATGGTGTAGTACAAAAGAAAGATTTAGTTAAAATTCTCGGAAAAGGAGAACTTAAAGCTAAATTAGAGATCACCGCACATGCATTTTCGGAAACTGCTAAAAAATTAATTGAAGCAGCCGGAGGAACAGCAACTATTATAACCAAATAGAACTGATGAGAAATTTCCTAAATACACTTAAGAATATCTGGACGATTGAGGATCTTAGAACAAGAATCCTGAATACGCTTGGACTAATTTTGGTATATAGGATAGGCTCATTTATTATATTGCCTGGTGTTGATGCTGATTTGCTTGAAGCGAATACAAGTGACGCTGAAGGCTTAGCTGGAATCATTAATATGTTTGCAGGGGGTGCTTTTTCTAGAGCTTCTATTTTAGCTTTGGGAATAATGCCTTATATCTCGGCGTCTATTATGATGCAGGTTTTAGGGTTTGCTGTACCGCAAATTCAGAAACTGCAAAGAGATGGCGAGAGCGGTAGACGGAAAATTAATCAATGGACTAGGTTCTTAACTGTAGCTTTAACATTGATTCAAGCGCCTACTTACTTGTCAACTCAAGTGCCGGAGATTGCAATATTGGATAATTCGTTTTTAGGTTTTATACTACCATCTACAGTTATTCTAGTAACAGGTACATTGTTCGTAATGTGGTTGGGTGAACGAATTACCGATAAAGGAATTGGTAATGGAATTTCCTTATTAATTATGATTGGGATCATTGCAAATCTACCTTCAGCATTTATTAAAGAATTTGCTAGTAAATTAGATGGTGCTGGTGGATTGGTTACCTTTTTAATTGAACTAGTAATACTTCTTCTGATAGTGGTTGTAACAATACTACTGGTACAAGGGACGAGGCGTATACCTGTTCAATACGCAAAAAAGATAGTTGGGAATAAACAATATGGAGGAGTTAGACAATACATTCCTCTTAAAGTAAACGCAGCAGGTGTTATGCCTATTATCTTCGCGCAAATGGTTGTATTGTTACCAGTTCAGTTTTTAGGCTTTGCAGGTGGTGATTCTATGTCTGGAATAACTGGAGCATTGGCGAATATAGATGGGTTTTGGTACAACGCATTGTTTGCAGTAATGATTATTCTATTCACTTATTTCTACACGGCAATTAGTGTTAATCCAAATCAAATGGCCGATGACATGAAAAAGAATGGAGGTTTTATTCCTGGAGTTAAACCAGGAAAGAAAACAGCAGAATTTTTAGATACGATATTGTCAAGAATTACATTGCCAGGTTCAATATTTTTAGCTTTCGTAGCGATATTACCTGCATTTGCATCAATATTAAGTGTGGATAGATCGTTCGCAAACTTTTTTGGAGGTACTTCCTTATTAATTATGGTAGGGGTAGTATTAGATACATTACAACAAATTGAAAGTCATCTGTTGATGCGCCATTACGATGGGTTAATGAAGACTGGTAAGATTAAAGGTCGACATTCGCTAAATCCGGCGTAACTATTATAATAGACAAAGATTATGGTTTATTATAAAACGGATGATGAGATAGAGTTAGTAAGAGAAAGTTCTTTACTTGTTGGTAAAACATTGGCTGAGGTGGCAAAATGCATCGAGCCTGGAATTAAGACTGAGGCATTAAATAAAATTGCTGAAGAGTTCATTTTAGATAATGATGCAATTCCTGGTTTTAAGGGATATAGTGGGTTTCCCGCTACATTATGTATTTCTGTTAATTCGGAAGTAGTACATGGAATCCCTGGTGACAGAGTGCTGGAAGATGGAGACATAGTTTCAATAGACTGCGGTGTATTGAAAAATAGCTTCTATGGAGATTCTGCCTTTACTTTTGCAGTTGGAGACATAAGCGATGATTTGGTACAACTATTAAGAACTACCAAAGAGTCACTTTATAAAGGTCTTGAAAAGGCAAAGGTTGGAGGACGAGTTGGTGATATTGGACATGCGGTTCAAACTTACGTTGAGGAAAGAGGTTATACGGTAGTAAGAGAGTTAGTCGGACATGGATTGGGTAAAAACCTTCATGAAGGACCTGAGGTTCCTAACTACGGTAAACAGGGGAAAGGATTGAAACTTCAAAAGGGCTTAGTGATAGCAGTAGAACCTATGATTAACATGGGAAAAAAAGAGATCATTCAAAAAAATGATGGTTGGACCATCAGAACGAAAGATGATCAGGCTTCTGCACACTTTGAACATAGCTTGGCAATAAATAATGGGCAACCAGATATATTATCAACATTTGAGTACATAGAGGAAGTATTAAAGAAAAAGAATAGAGAGTTTTAAAATATGGCGAAGCAGTTATCAATATCACAGGACGGTACTATCATAGAGGCATTAGCAAATGCTATCTTTAGGGTAGAGCTTGAAAACGGACATAAGATAACCGCTCATATTTCGGGTAAAATGCGAATGCACTATATTAAATTATTGCCCGGTGACAGAGTAAAATTGGAGATGTCTCCTTATGATTTATCAAAAGGTAGAATAACTTTTAGATATAAATAGAACTTATGAAAGTACGTGCATCAATAAAAAAGAGAAGCGCAGAGTGTAAAATTGTGCGGAGGAAGGGTAGACTTTATGTGATCAACAAAAAGAATCCGAGATTTAAACAAAGACAAGGGTAATAAAAAAATAACTATTAGATTATGGCAAGAATTGCTGGAATAGACTTACCAAATAATAAACGAGGAGAAATAGGATTAACCTACGTTTTCGGAATTGGTAAAAAAACCGCTCAAAAGATACTTGGAGAAGCGGAGATCGATGTTAACATCAAAGTTCAAGATTGGAACGATGAGCAGTTAAAAGCGATCAATAAAATCGTTTCCGATACTTATAAGGTTGAGGGTACACTAAGATCTGAAGTTCAACTGAACATAAAAAGACTTGTTGATATAGGTTGTTTTAGAGGAATTCGTCACAGAACAGGATTGCCGTTGAGAGGTCAAAGAACCAAGAATAACTCTAGAACGAGGAAAGGAAGGAGAAAGACCATCGCGAATAAAAAGAAAGTAACGAAATAGAGACATCTGAAAAAGTAAATTATGGCTAAGAGTACTACTAAAAAAAGAAAGGTAAATGTGGAGGCTACAGGGCACGTTCACATCAAAGCAACTTTCAACAACATTATTATCTCGCTTTGCAACACACAAGGTCAAGTTATATCTTGGTCGTCGGCAGGTAAAATGGGATTTAGAGGTTCTAAAAAGAACACTCCTTATGCTGCACAAGTTGCTGCTGAAGATTGCGTAAAAATAGCGCATGATGCAGGTATGAGACGTGCGAAGGTATATGTAAAAGGACCTGGTTCAGGAAGAGATTCTGCAATCAGAACAATTCACAACTCGGGCATTGAGATCACTGAAATCATCGATGTTACTCCTCAGCCACACAACGGTTGTAGACCACCGAAAAGAAGAAGGGTATAATTTAAGTAAGATAGATTTAATAAAGAGTTATGGCAAGATATACAGGACCAAAGAGTAAAATCGCTCGTAAGTTTCAAGAGCCTATTTATGGCGAGGACAAATACTTGGAGAAAAAAAATTATCCTCCAGGACAACACGGTCCAGATAAAAAAAGAAGAAGCAAGCAGTCAGAATATGCGCTTCAGTTAAGAGCAAAACAAATTGCTAAGTATACTTATGGTATCTTAGAGAAGCAATTTGCTAACTTATTTGATAAAGCTTCTAGAGCAAAAGGTATTACAGGAGAAATCTTATTACAATATTGTGAATTGAGATTAGACAACACCGTTTATAGATTGGGAATTGCTCCAACTAGAGCAGGTGCACGTCAACTAGTTTCTCACAGACACATTACTGTAAATGGTAAAATGGTTAACATTGCATCTTATGCGCTTAAAGTAGGAGATGTTGTTTCTATTAGAGAGAAATCAAGAGGAATGAGTGCAATTAGAGAATCAATTGCAAACAATGCCACATCATACGAATGGTTGCAGTGGAACAGCGATAGTTTAAGTGGAACGTATTTAAATATTCCTGAGAGAGAAGCAATACCTGAAAATATAGAAGAAGGGTTAATTGTTGAATTGTATTCGAAATAATAAGCATTAAATAAAATTTAAACTTTAAACAATGGCGATATTAGATTTTCAAAAACCGGACAAAGTGATCATGATTAACTCTACGGAGGTACAAGGTCAATTTGAATTTAGACCTTTAGAGCCAGGTTACGGTATTACAATAGGAAATGCATTGCGTAGAATTTTGCTTTCTTCATTGGAAGGTTACGCGCTTACTTCGTTAAGAATTGATGGTGTAGATCATGAGTTTGCTACTATTAAAGGAGTTGTTGAAGATGTTACTGAAATCGTTTTGAACTTGAAACAAATTCGTTTTAAAAGACAAATCGAAAATGCTGATGGTGAAAAACTATCTGTTTCAGTTAGCGGTCAAGAAACTTTAACTGCTGGTGATGTTGGCAAATTTACTTCAGGATTCCAAGTTTTAAATCCTGATTTAGTAATCTGTCACATGGATCCTAGCGTTAAGCTAAACATGGAATTGGTGATTGGAAAAGGACGTGGTTATGTAACTGCGGAAGATAATAAAATGGTAGAAGGTCCTGTAGGAACGATAGCATTAGATTCTATCTACACACCAGTAAAAAATGTTCAGTACAAAGTTGAAAACTTCCGTGTTGAGCAAAAAACAGATTACGAGAAATTAATATTTGACATCGATACAGATGGTTCAATTCATCCTAAAGAAGCTTTGAAAGAAGCTGCTAGAATTTTGATCCACCACTTCATGTTGTTTTCTGATGAGAAAATTACAATGGATGCAAGTGATGTTTCAGATGTTGAGCAATTCGATGAGTCTTCATTACACATGAGACAATTATTGAAAACACGCTTAGTGGATATGGATCTTTCTGTTAGAGCATTAAATTGTTTGAAAGCAGCAGATGTTGATACATTAGGTGATTTAGTAAAATTCAATAAAAACGATTTGTTGAAATTTAGAAACTTTGGTAAGAAGTCACTTACTGAATTGGATGAATTAGTTGAGAACAAAGAGTTAACCTTTGGAATGGATTTGACTAAATACAAATTAGACGAATAGATTTTAGTCAGAAGAATAATACACGTTAGAAATGAGACACAAGAAAGGGTTTAATCACCTAAGCCGTAAAGCACCACACAGAAAAGCAATGTTAGCAAACATGGCTTGTTCTCTAATACAACATAAGAGAATAAACACAACAGTTGCTAAAGCAAAAGCTTTAAGAATGTACGTTGAACCATTGATTACAAAATCAAAAAATGATTCTACTCATTCGAGACGTGTAGTATTTAGTTACTTAAAAGATAAGTACGCGGTAGCAGAGTTATTTAGAGATGTAGCAGTGAAAATTGGCGAACGTCCGGGTGGGTATACCAGGATTTTAAAGACAGGTAACAGACTGGGAGATAATGCTGAAATGTGTTTAATCGAGTTGGTAGATTACAACGAGAGTATGATGCAAGATGCCGCTCCTAAAGCTAAAAAGCGTACCAGAAGAGGTAAAGCAAAAGCTGATGAAACACCAGTTGCTGAAATGGATTACCTTTCAGGTTCCACTGATGCGGGTGTTGAAGACGCTCAAATCATTGCTGATGATGCAACTCCAGACGCTTCAACTGAAGTGAAAGGAGAAGCTCCTGCAGAGGAAGCAACTCCTGAGGCACCTGCTGCTGGAAAAGCGGCTCCAGAAGCTGAAGCAGCTCCTGAGGCAAAAGCAGAAGCGGCACCAGAAACTTCAGCGGAAGATGGCGACAGCAAGGATGATGCTGCAGCGGATGAAACTGAGTCTAAATAGCTAAGATTAAGAAAGAATTGAACTACGTTTTACGTTATATAAAAAAGGATGGTGTATTTATACACTGTCCTTTTTTTGTATAAATAAATAATATCATGAAGCATAGCAGTGGACAACCAGCCATATTATTATTAGAAGATGGCACCTTCTATGAAGGTAGAGCAGCGGGTGCAATAGGTACCGTTACCGGCGAAATTTGTTTTAATACTGGAATGACCGGTTATCAGGAGATTTTTACAGACCCATCTTACTATGGGCAAATTATTGTAACTGCAACATCTCATATTGGAAACTACGGTGTTCATGAGGATGAAGAGGAATCTGATTCAATGAAAATTGCGGGCTTAGTTTGTAAAAAATTCTCATCTACGTTTTCTAGATATGATGAGTCAACTACTTCCTTGCAATCTTATTTCGAAGATCAAAATAAAGTTGCCATCTCTGATGTAGATACAAGGGCTATCGTAACAAGGATTAGAGATAAGGGAGCAATGAACGCAATCATCTCTTCCGAGGAATTAGATTTAGAAAAGTTAAAGGCTAAACTAGCTGAAGTACCATCAATGAATGGTCTTGAGTTGTCGTCTAAAGTTGCAACCAAAGAAGCTTATGAATTGGGTGATTCGGATGCCAAATTGAGAGTAGCATTATTGGATTTAGGGGTAAAGAAAAACATCTTAAGGTGTCTTGCCGATAGAGGATGCTTCCTTAAAGTGTTCCCTGTTGACGCGACATACGAAGAAATGAAAGCGTTTAATCCTGATGGCTATATGCTAACAAATGGCCCAGGAGACCCTGCTGTAATGACAAGTCAAATTGAGACTGTAAAAGAATTAACAGAGAGTGGTAAAGCAGTTTTTGGAATCTGTCTTGGTCATCAAGTACTTGCTTTGGCTAGTGGATTAAAAACCTTCAAAATGCACAATGGGCACAGAGGGGTTAATCATCCGGTTAAGAATTTAATAACAGGGAAGTGTGAAGTTACTTCTCAGAACCATGGATTCGTTGTCGACATAGAATCTCTTAAAGACAATGAAAATATCGAGATGACTCATCAACATCTTAATGACGGTACTTTAGCTGGAATTCGACTAAAGGACAAAAATATTTTTTCTGTTCAGTTTCATCCAGAATCATCTGCTGGTCCAAACGACTCGAGGTATCTATTCGATGAGTTTATAGACAACATGATGAAGGTGAAGAAAAGTAGCGGCGAGCTAGCTGAAGCATAACAAAACAAAACAAACAAATACTAAGAACCATGACATCAATATCACAAATATTTGCTAGGCAAATCTTAGATTCTAGAGGAAATCCAACCGTCGAAGTAGACGTGATTACCTCAAATGGAATTTATGGAAGAGCTGCAGTTCCTTCAGGGGCATCAACAGGAGAACATGAAGCTGTAGAGCTTAGAGACAAGGATGAAAATGTTTATTTAGGCAAAGGTGTTCAAAAGGCTATTCAGAATGTGAATAGCGTTATAAACTCTGAATTGAATGGAATGAATGTTTTCGATCAAGAAGGCATTGATAAAGCGATGATAGAGTTGGACGGAACTCCTAACAAAGCAAACTTAGGTGCAAACGCAATTTTGGGTGTTTCTCTTGCTGTTGCAAAGGCTGCGGCTGATGAAGCAGGACTACCTTTATACAGATATGTAGGAGGATTAAATTCTGTTACATTACCAGTTCCAATGATGAACATCATCAACGGTGGTTCTCATGCAGATAACAGCATGGACATTCAGGAGTTTATGGTAATGCCTATCAAAGCAACTTCGTTTAGAGAATCTTTAAGAATGGGTGTTGAGGTATTCCATAGCTTAAAAGGAGTATTGAAAGACAAAGGAATGGCAACTAATGTTGGTGACGAAGGTGGTTTTGCGCCAAACCTTGGTTCTAACTATGAGGCTTTAGATACCATAATGGTAGCAATCGAAAAAGCTGGTTACAAACCGGGCGAAGACATCTTTATTTCTATTGATGCTGCTAGTTCGGAATTTTATAACAGAGAAAAGAAAGTTTACGAATTCAAAAAATCTACTGGCGATGAACTTAACGGTTCTGATATGGTTGGTTTCTGGAAAGACTTAGTGGCTAAATATCCTATTGTTTCAATAGAAGATGGATTGGATGAAAACGATTGGGATGGATGGAAACAACTTACTGTAGAATTGGGCGAAAAAGTTCAATTGGTAGGTGATGACTTATTTGTTACCAATACGGAAAGATTACAAAGAGGAATTGATAATGGAATAGCCAATTCAATCCTTGTAAAGGTTAATCAAATCGGAACTTTATCTGAAACAATTGAAGCAGTAAAAATTGCGAACAACAATTCCTACACAGCGGTAATGAGTCACCGTTCTGGAGAAACTGAAGATACAACGATTGCTGATTTGGCTGTTGCATTAAACACAGGTCAAATTAAAACAGGATCAGCTTCGAGATCAGATAGAATTGCTAAATACAATCAATTGTTGAGAATAGAGGAGCAATTGGGAAATACAGCAGAGTTTTTGGGAACCCGTTTCCCATTTATATAATATACTTAACATTGACGGCGTTGATTTGTAGGGCTGTTAATTTTGAAAATTGTTGGGCTTAAGTAGAGAATTAATTTAAGTTTAAAATATCAGAGATAAGATGGAAACCTTAAAGAAAAAATTTGCAACAATAGCTCTTCCAATGGCGGGAGAGGTTAAAGAATTCGTGAAAAAACACGGACACGAAAAAGTTGGTGAAATCACGATGGCACAGGTATATGGTGGTATGCGTGGAATGCTAGGATTGGTAACCGAAACTTCAAAGCTTGATCCTGAAGAGGGTATTAGATTTAGGGGTTATACGATTCCTGAACTAATGGAAAAATTACCAACAGCACCAAATGGATTTGAACCGCTTCCTGAAGGGATTTTTTACTTAATGTTGATTGGCGAATTGCCTACCAACGAAGATGTTGTTGGGTTAACAAGAAACTGGGCCATTAGATCGGTAGTTCCTATTCACGTTTTTAATGTGTTGGATAGCTTGCCTAAAGCTACTCACCCAATGACTCAATTTGCTATTGCGATCAACGCAATGCAAAACGAGTCGGTATTTGCAAAGGAATACAAAAGAGGGGTTCATAAATCCGAATATTGGGATTCGACTTATGAAGATGTAATGAATTTGATTGCAAGACTTCCAAGAGTTGCTGCATACATCTACAGAAGAACGTACAAAAATGATGTGCACATTGAGCCAGATCCAAGATTAGATTGGGGTGCAAACTTTGCACACATGTTAGGTTTCGATTCCGACGGGTTTAAAAAACTAATGAGAATATACCTTACCATTCATTCAGATCACGAAGGAGGAAATGTATCTGCACATACTAACCATTTAGTTGGTTCGGCTTTGGGTGATGCATATCAATCTTTTGCTGCTTGTATGAACGGCTTAGCAGGCCCTTTACATGGCTTGGCTAACCAAGAGGTAGTGAGATGGATTCTTGCTCTTCAAGCAGAGTTAGGAGGCGGTAAAATAACCAAAGAAGAAATTAGAGCGTACGTTGAAAGAACTTTAGCTGATGGTAAAGTAGTTCCGGGTTATGGTCATGCTGTTTTAAGAAAAACCGACCCTAGATTTACTGCACAATGGGATTTTGCTAAAAGATACATTGAACAAGACGACATTATAGACATCGTTCACAGTATGTACGAAGTGGTTCCTGAAGTTTTGGGTGCATTAGGAAAAGTTAAAAACCCTTGGCCTAATGTTGATGCTCATTCAGGTGCTTTATTGTTGCATTATGGAATGGACGAGTATGAGTTCTATACAGTTATGTTTGGTGTTTCCAGATCATTAGGTGTATTGGCTCAATTGGTTTGGGACAGAGCGCTAGGATTATCTATAGAGCGTCCTGGTTCAACTACTACAGAATTGCTTATGAAGCAATTTGCTGGTCAGCCAGAAGCAGTTTAAATTCGTTTCTTATACTATCTTTGATTGTCTAAACACATTTAAATGGCATTCAAAAATCTTGCTGATTTTGTTAAAGAATTAGAAGATGCTGGTGAGTTAATCAGAATCAAAGAATTCGTTGATCCCAACCTTGAAATTACCGAGGTTGTGGATCGAATATCCAAAACAGCCGATCGAAATAAAGCGCTTCTGTTCGAAAACAACGGAACCGATTTTCCTATCCTCATCAATTCTTTAGGGTCTTACAAAAGGATTTGTATTGCGCTTGGTGTTAATGACCTTGATGATATTGGAAAGGATTTAGAAAATATTTTCAAGGAATTAGTTGCACCTAAGGAAAGCATCTTAGATAAGATTAAGCTTTTGCCTAAGTTAGGAAGGATGGCATCTTGGATGCCTAAGGTAACCAGTAAAACGGGTGCTTGTCAGGAAGTGGTAATGGACAAACCTGATTTGTCCAAGTTACCAGTTATGAAATGTTGGCCAGAAGATGGTGGAGCGTTTCTTACATTTCCAATAGTTCATACTGTTCATCCGCATACCAAGATTAGAAACATTGGCATGTACCGAATGCAAGTAATGGAAAACGACCTTACCGCGATGCATTGGCATAAACACAAAGATTCTGCAGGCCATTTTAACGAATACAAAAAAATGGGTAAGCGAATGCCAGTTGCTATTTCTCTTGGTGGAGATCCTGCATATACATACGCTGCAACGGCTCCTATGCCTCCCAATGTTGATGAATACATGTTGGCAGGTTTTCTTAGAAAGAAGAAGGTAGAGCTCGTTAAATGCAAAACTCAAGATCTTTACGTACCTGCCGATTGCGACTTCGTAATTGAGGGCTATGTAGAGCCTGATGAAGAATTAATTTGGGAAGGGCCTTTTGGTGATCATACTGGGTATTATTCGTTAGCCGATTGGTATCCACAGTTTCATGTAACATGTATTACTCATAAAAAGAATGCCATTTACCCATCTACAATTGTGGGAATTCCACCACAAGAAGATGCTTGGATTGGAAAGGCTACAGAAAGAATTTTCTTAACACCAATTAAGTTGACCATGTTGCCAGAGGTGGTAGACATGGAACTTCCGATAGAAGGGATTTTTCATAACCTTACTATTGTAAAGATTAAGAAGGGATTCGCTGGGCATGCGCAAAAAGTAATGAATGCCATGTGGGGAGCAGGACAAATGATGTTTAATAAAATGTTGGTTGTGGTAGATGGCGACACAGATATTCATGATTATGTATCGGTTGCAAAATTGCTTACACAAAATGTTGATCCTGAATCGGATATTTATTTAAGTTCTGGACCAATGGACGTGTTAGATCATTCGTGTTCTAAATTCGCTTTTGGTGGCAAAATGTGTATTGATGCCACGGCTAAAATGACGGAAGAATTACGTTCAGATTACATCGAAGTAAATGTGCCTAAGGCAATAGATAAAACAGCGATAATTGAGAAATTTCCTGAAATAGCTGATATTTCTAATGAATTGGTAGATCTTGGAGTTTCGTTGGTGGCGATATCGTTAAAGAAAAACAGACCAAATCACATCGAAGAATTGAATGCCGCTTTGTTTGCAGATGAAGCTTTTACAACAATTAAGGCCGTTATTTACATTGATGAAATGTTGGAGCTAGATTGTATGCAAGATGTAATTTGGAGATTTGCGAATAACCTAGATCCTAAAAGAGATGGTTTTGTAATAAAAGCAAAAGACGATAAATCAATTTCTCACATTGGGTTTGACGGAACAAGAAAGACAAAAAAATACGATAATTTCCAACGCGACTGGCCGAATGTTGTGTGCTCAGATCCAACAACGATTAAGGCTGTTGACGCAAAATGGGATAAATTAGGACTAGGAGAACCGATCGAATCTCCTTCTATAAAATACGGTAAGCAAATGTATGGCACTGGTGCCATTGCCGACGACTAAATCTTTAGCTATGAAATATACGAACGGAGAAATAGAAGTAAAGTGGGAATTGAAAAAATGTATTCATTCTGCCCACTGTGTAAGCAATCTTTCCAATGTATTTCAACCTAAAGAACGCCCATGGGTTAAAATTGATGCCGCATCAAGCGACGAGATTGAAAAGATTGTCAATGGATGCTTACGTGGAAAACTCAAATTTGACTACCCACTATATTTGACATAGAGCCAGGATTTAACACTTTAAACTTTACATTTACTCATCGTAAAACTCCTTCAATAACTTCCTATAAGCTGTAAACAGTTTCGACTTAGAAACAAAGCCAATATACTTTCCGTTTTCGATTACTGGGAGATTCCATATTTCTACCTTATCGAATTTCGTCATCACGGCATCCATAGTTTCATGCAATGCTACAGACGATTCAATAGGTGTCATTAACTCATGTACAAAAGTTATATCGTGCAATTCCGACTTAAACATAATGTTTCTAATCTGATTCAATCGCACCAATCCAATCAGACCATATTCTTCATCAAGCACCGGATAAATGTTTCTGTCGGATCTCGCAATTACGTGAACCAACTCACCTAAAGTCATATTAGGAGTAACCGTCTCAAAATCTTTCTCTATCTCCGCTTCAAGATTCATTAAACTTAAAACTGCTTGATCTTTATCATGCGTAATTAATTCACCTCGCTCGGCAAGCTGCATGGTATATACCGAATGCGGAACAGTGATTTTAACAGTAAGATAGCTAATAGAAGCCGTTACCATCAGTGGAATAAATAAATCGTAACCGCCTGTAATTTCTGCAATAAGGAAAATTGCTGTTAAGGGAGCATGCAGAACTCCAGCCATTAACCCGGCCATTCCAACTAATGTAAAATTACTTTGGGAGAGTTGGTTGAATCCAAAAGAATTATACATTTTGGCGCAAGTGAACCCAACAGTACTTCCCATAAAAAGGGTAGGGGCAAAAATGCCACCGATTCCACCGGCTCCAAATGTTAAACTGGTTGCAATGGCCTTAAAGAAAACGATTAGAAAGAGGAATATTAGAACTACGAATAAATTATCGGATGCTTTTTCAAACAAACTAAAATCTACCAATTCAAGATAAGTACCATCAATTAGGCTGTTGATGGTTCCATAACCCTCGCCGTATAGTGGAGGAAAGAAAAAGATTAAAATACCCAACATACTGCCTCCTATTACTGCACGGAGTAGCAAATTACTTTGCTTGTCAAAAAGTTTGTGAATGAAAAGGAACATTTTGGTAAAATAGATGGAGCAAATTCCAACACCTACACCTAGTAATACATAAAATGGCATGTCAGGAAAGCCGAATGGCTCTACAGTAAAATCGAATAAGGGACTTTTACCTTCTATTAACCTCGAAGTTAACGCAGCACTTACAGACGCTAGAAGTAAAGGTATAAGCGACGACATAGTTAAATCGAGCATTATAACTTCAATAGCAAATACAATTGCTGCAATAGGTGCTTGAAAAATAGCTGCCAATGCTCCAGAAGCAGCACAACCAATTAATAATGTTTTAGTCTTGTAATTTAGCCTAGCCCATCTGCCTATGTTAGAACCAATGGCTGTACTTGTTCCAACTGTAGGCCCCTCTAGCCCAACAGACCCTCCAAAACCAACCGTAAGTACACTTGTAATAATTGAAGAGTACATCGATTTTTTCTTGATGATACTATTTCTTCGAGAAATGGCGTACAATGCATTAGGAATCCCATGTTCTACAGGGGCTCTTAAAACATACTTAATTACAAAAAGTGTTATTAGGATCCCGATTAGCGGAAAAATGAAAAAGTAATAATTGTGATAATCTCCGAAGAAATCGCCTCTAATTAATCCCTCAACAACATGAACTGAATTTCTGATAACAACAGCCGTTAAGCCAGAAGCAATACCAACAATTCCGCTTAAAATTAGAACGAATTGTCGATGCTTAATATTCTTAAGTCGCCAAGCAAAGAAGTAAGTAAGAAAACGGGATAATTTTTTTTTCAGCATAGAACCCCTGCAATGTTTTAGGGAAGCTAAAAGTAGTTGTTTTTAACAAGCGAAAAACTGCAATAATGCCTATTTACTCCGGCTTTTTAAAATGGTTAAAATCTAGAAAACGCCTTTCTCTATACCTGTTATTTTAATTTCTAGTCTCTCTGTTTTAGTTTCAATTGGTTTTAAATATTTCTTAATAATCATTCCAATGTTACTGTTAAAAGTAAGAACCAAACCTTTTAATTCTATTTCCATCTTATCAATTACATTCTCATTAATTTCTTTGACCAAATCTTCCATGGTCATGCCCTCTGTATATTGAATTCGCTCCCACATTATATTGCTAGTTTAAAAGGGTTTAAAGTTGGCGTTGCGCAGTGTGCTTGCAGTATCATAACATGCAAAATGTAATCGCAACAATCAGGAATGGTTAATCAATTTTATATTCAATTCTTACTTATGTAATAAATGTACTATTTATTATCAAATACATAAACAGTTGTATGTGAGTGATTTATGCATGAAAAATGCGGAATCACGCAAAAGAGTCTAAAGCTATGTTGTAGCAAGGTTTTGAGTTCTTCAATCATTTACTGGTTGAAGGTGAATAGAATAGGTGTTTAGAAATTGGTTGGGAGATATTTAACCGCGTTGTTTCACTGTTTCAAACAGAATTACACCAGCGGCAACAGAAACATTAAGAGATTCAATTTCTCCAACCATAGGAATTTTTACTTTTTTGTCGCTTAACCTAAAAGCCTCCTGCGAAATCCCACTTTCCTCCGATCCCATAATAATGGCAGTAGGTACTGTGAAATCTACTTTGTGATATGCTTCTTCGGTATGTTCGGTACATGCAACAATTTGAATTCCGCTGTCTTTAATATATTGAAGTGTTTCCGAAATGCTATTGGTTTTACAAACCGGAATTTTGTGTAATGCACCAGACGATACTTTAATTGCATCGGAAGTAATTAAAACGCCTCCTTTAGCTGGTAAAATAATGCCATGTACACCTGCGCATTCTGCTGTTCTACTAATGGCACCAAAATTTCTTACATCAGTAATTTGATCTAAAATTAAAAGAAGAGGGGTTTCGCCTTTTTCATAGATCGTTGGGAGTAGCATGTCTAAAGAAGTATATGCTATTGGCGATAAGTATGCAATAATGCCTTGGTGGTTCTTTTTGCAAACTCTATTTAGTTTTTCAATAGGAACATGTTGAAGTTGTATATCCAACAATTTGATTTTCTTGTTCAATTCAGAAAACAAAGGACCTCTTAGCCCTTTCTGAATCATTATTTTATTGATCTCCTTCCCTTGATTTATTGCTTCAAGCAATGGGTGAAACCCATAAATTAAATCATTGTCTGTCTTCTCTTTTTTATTTGTGTACTCCATCTTTTATTTTGCATTAAACGCCCTTCCTTGTCTCCAACTCTCCACAGCCATCATCCATACATTTTTATATGCCTCTGATCTGATAAGATAATAATCGTTGTCGGTAAAAGGATTTTTGTTGACAATAAAGGTGAAATTAAGTGCTTGAGGACTTTGATCCTCACCATAAATCCAAGTTTCCGAATTGTTTACTCTGTAAATACTGTTAGGCGGGCCCATTACTGCATAAATTAACCCTCTATCCGTTCTCCATCCTTCTACATGTGCGGCAAACATTTCGTTCGCTTTTTCTATTCTTTTATAATATGTTTTAATCAACGATTTAGATCGGGTAGGGTCTTTTCCTAAAGAAATCCAGAACTTATCGATAGAAGATTTTTTGTTTTTACTTTCAATCAGTTCAATAAATTCATCCTTATTAGTGATATATCGTAGAGGTTCTACCAATTCTGCAATACTGGTAATTTTAGGATAGTTAGGCGTAAAATTAACCAAGGTCAAACCATCTCTAACCTCTTTGTTTATTTGAAAATGGTAAACTCCTCGACTCTTTGGTTTAAAAATAAAAGTAGAATCCGTGGCCATATTGATTATAAACAAACTGTCTGCCTTATAGCTTAAGGGCTCAATTTTATTTGTTGAATGCGGTGGAAGAGGTAGGGTTTTAGTGTTTTTATAGTATCTAACATAGAGCTTTTGAACAGTTTGATTCGAACAGATAATGTGATATTCTGAATTGTTTTCGACATAATTTCCAAACAGAGGTCCCTCATTTCCCGCTTTAGCAATATGGAAGTTGAGCCCTTCATATTTATTGGATTTGCTCATGTTTTTATAGAAAATATTAGTGAGCTGCCTTTTTACATCAGTAATGGTAATTTTTAGAAGAAGATTACTACTCATAGTAACATTAAGGTCAAGGTGTTTTAGCAATTTGTGCTTGTCTTCATTTACACCAAAATGTGTAATACTGGCCGAAACGCTATCGATGAGGTCGGACGATTCATAGGAATTTAAAACATCAACACGAACAATAATTTTAGCGTTAAACTTCTCGTCGTTTAGTTCTTTCGTATGAAGAAATTGGTTGGATTTAAGTTTTAAATAAAGTCTTGATTTATTTGCCGATAAATGATAGATCTTAAACTCTGGCTTTATAAGAGAACCGTCCTTGTATAAATAAGACAAGTTAACATTGCTAATGTTGCGAGGGCCTGTACAGGCAACAAGAGCACATAATAAAAGAAAAAATAAGATGGAACTGTTTCTCACAATTGTTCTTAATTATTCGGTTAATTCATTTGGTTTATCAATGGTAAGCGGTTCAAATGAACTGGCGGCATTTGCATCAGTAATTCGAACAACATCCTTATCAATTTTTTTAAATTCTTTCGAGGCATCATTGTACATGTTTACCGTAGTACTTAGGTTTTTCCCAAGTTTATTTAAAAATATCTCGTATGCATTTAAATGCTTTCCCAGTAGTCCTACACGTTTTATAATGTCTTTTACCGACTCTTCAAATTTAAGCGCTTTTAGGCCTTGTAATACAGTTTCTAAATATGCGTAAAAAGAAGTTGGTGATACAATGATAACGCGCTTGCCAAATGCATACTCAATCAGATCTTGCGTGTTCATCTCTACAGTACCTACATTGTATATTAAAAGGTTGTAATAAACCCCTTCGGCCGGAATAAACATAAATGCAAATTCAGTGGTGTCTTCGTCTGGCCTAATGTACTTGGCTGTTTCGTCAATTCTATTCTTTATGTCGTTTTTAAAATCTTTTTCTAATTGAATCCTTAAATCTTTGTCGGTCGTTTGAACCATCTGATTGTATTTTTCTAGAGAGAACTTTGAATCGACAGGAATGATTTTTTTATTAAAAAAAATTGCCGCATCTACTATTTCTCCGTTAGAAAACTTGTACTGCATCTTGTATTGATTTGGTTGCAGAATATTGTTGAGTAAAGCTTCTAAAAAATATTCGCCTAGAATACCGCGCTGTTTTGGGTTTTGTAAAATATTTTCTAAACTTCGCATTTGTTCTGCAAAACCAAGCACCTGTTTATTGGTGTCTTCAATACTGGTGAGCTTTTCGGTAACCTCCGTAATTATTTTATAACTGCTGCTAAACTGTTTTTGAATCGTTTCGGTAGAGGCCTTTTGGTAGGAGGAAATTTCTGAGTTTATTTTCTCTATCTGGCTTTGAACTTCTTTGCGGCTTTCATTACTCGACGCTTCCATTCTATTTCTTATTTCGCCAATTTCTTTTCTCAGGTTTTCGTTCAAATCAACCAATAATTGTTGAGAGTCAGTTGCTCCTTTAGGCTGCTTTTTTAATTCTATAATTAAATAAGCTACCGCAGCAATTAAAATGAGTAAGATAAATATAATGGCTCCCTCTAGCATCTACTTGTTTAGTAAAGCAAAGTTAGGTTATTTGATTCGGTTAATAGAGGCTAGAAATAGTTTATAATCCCGAAATGAAGTTTTGCCGATTTAAACAAGATAGGATTGTTTAGTTGAGCCCCCAGTGCATAGTTTACGCTAAATATTCCTGCTTTGGTTTGAAAATTCATGCCCGCGCCAAACCCATAAGGAATATCATCTCTAAATTCTTTATTTACACTTTTATACTCAAACCAACCAACATCGGTAAATAGATAAACGTTGGAATTTTGCTCCAACAGGATTCTATATTCTAAAGAAAAAATGGCATACGAAGATGCTAAAATAGTTTCTTCATCGAATCCTCTAAAGGTTTTAAGACCACCTATTCGGAACATCTCGTTGTCGTAATTTTTATCACTTGATAAATATGCCCCGTTGATTCGCATCATTATTGTACTTCTTGCTTTAATTGGAATAAATACATGCAAATTCCCTTTTGTTTTAAATTGAGTATTCGGTTTGGGGTCTTCATCGCCATTAATCAAAGCCTTTTCTTTTCTTCTTCCAACACCAACTTCTCCTTCTATGGAATAGCCCTTTCTTGGATTAATCCGGTAATCCAGCTTCTCTTTTCGCATTCCAAGACCATACACAGTAAAATCGGTGTTGGCATATAAATCGCTCGAATTTTCATCTTGATCATTCAGCAGCGAAGTTTTCTTTCTGTCCCAAAAAACTTTAAAATAATTACCTCCTTTTAGTAGATATTCCACGCCTAGTTGATAATCTGTTGTAATAAATAAAGTGTCTTTTTTGTACAGTTTAAAGTTTAAATCAATTCCAAATGGCGACTTAAAAATAAATGGGTAGTTAAATTTTGTTGTTAGATCGGATGTTCTTGGTTGGAGCGATCTCCAGTTAAATTCAATCAATTCTCCTTTGCCAAGAGAGTTGTTTAACTTAAGAAAAACGTCGCCGGTAACAGTTAGTTTTTTCGTTTCACTATTGGGTAAAAAGCCTATGATTCCATTGAATTTACTTGCCTTTTTATCTTCTAGATACAAAATTATTTCCGTTTTGTCTTCTGTAAAACGTACAACAGAAGGTTTAATCGTTTTTATAAAAGGCAATTCGTTGAGTTTGGGCTTGATGTTTTTAATTACCGCTTCGCTATACTGGTCGCCAGTTTTAAGCCCAAGGTACTTGGTGATGTATATGTACTCAATATCCGCATCACCCTTAATTATAACCGAATCGATTACGATTTCTCTTTTTCGATCTACATGGAGTGTTGCACTAATTGTATCCGAACTAATCGAAATGTTTTCCATTGCCACCGAGGCAAAAGGGTAGCCGCTGTCTTCGTATTGCACCAAGATTTTTTCAATCAACTTTTTAACCTCAAGCTGATTGAAAGGCTTATTGGCGTAAAGCTTCTCTCTGAATCCTATTTTGCTCAATAATCCTTCATTAATATTGCCTGGGCCTAACTGTGCAACTTTGTATTGAAAGCCGGGGTATAGGGTGGTTTCCAGTAAAAGACTGTCCATCTTTTCGTGCATAAAATAAGCACCCAAGTATCCAGAGGCAATCAATTCCGACCTGATTGATCTTAGGTAGCTCAGTCGTTGTTTGGGGTTATTAAATTTTGTTTTTGGAGTTTCTAAACTCTTGATGTTGGATAAATTGATTGTAGAGTCGTTTATGTGCATGGTGAGCTTGAAGTCGTCTTTCGAAAACAAAGAGAAGCTTAAGCCCAATATTAAAACAGCAGTATAAAACGACCTGGTCAAAATTGTTTGAATTTTTTAGTCTAACGAAGTTAGTGGTCTAATATTGATTAGTAAAATATCTGTTCTTACCATTCAATCGCAGGTAATCCTAAAGAACTTAGAATTTCGTTAGTTTTTGAGAAATGGTTACATCCAAAAAAACCGTTGTACGCCGAGAAGGGTGATGGATGTGCTGCTTCTAAAATGTGATGTTTATCGGCATCAATTAAGCTTGCCTTCTTTTGGGCAAACCTGCCCCATAAAAGGAAAATGAGGTTTTCCTTGCCATCCGATAAATTTTTAATTACTGCATCTGTAAATGGTTCCCATCCTTTTTTTTGATGCGAGCCGGCTTCGTGTGCCTTTACTGTTAAGGTGGCATTAAGTAAGAGCACGCCTTGGTCTGCCCATCTTTCTAAATTACCCGATTCAGGAATACCTTTACCTAGATCGACGTTTATCTCTTTGAAAATGTTTTTTAATGAAGGCGGAAGCTTAATTCCTTCGGGAACGGAAAACGACAATCCATGCGCCTGATTATCACCATGGTAAGGGTCTTGTCCGATTATTACAACTTTTACCTGTTCGAAGGTTGTTTTGTTAAATGCCGAAAAAATATTTTCGACCGCAGGAAATATGGTATGATGCTTTTTCTCTTTCAATAAGAAAATATTTAAGTCTTTGAAATACTGTGAATTAAGCTCGTTGTAAAGAACTTTCTTCCAACTTTGATGGATCTTGGGGATGCTTGAATCTTGCTCCATAATAGGTAACATTAACAATAAATAGTATATACAGAGAACTTATAATAAGTGTAATCGTATAAGACGATATTTGCTTAAATTGATTAAAAGATTAACTTTGTACAACAGTGAATCAAATTTAAGTATTAGACACTAATAAAAGATAGGGCTTATCAATAAATGAAAAAACTTGTTGTTTTACTTCTCGTAGCTGTTGCCGCAATTTCATTATTAAGTGCGTGTGGAGGTGGTCATGGTTCTGCATATAGATGTCCAGCTTACGGACATGTTATTGTTAATCAAGCAGAAATTCCTTCTTAAACAGGAAAATTCGTTAAATCTTATTGTTTATCCAGATTTTAGCTGAGAATAAATGATGCTTTTAAAGTATTGTAAAATCATTGCATACATATACTTTTCCCTATCTTAGATCGTATATAAACTTATATTTGCATTATATCCATTTGAATTGAAGCAATCATTCCTTTTCTTCATTTTTCTACTCACAAACGTAGGTTATGGCTTCTGTCAGAAGGAAGTTAGTGATCCAGGGCAAGATGTTTTGTACCGTAGCGAAAAAATGTTCGGTGGTGGAGTTCATCGGATTGGATTTCATATGGGATATCGTACTCGGAAGGGTAAATCAGTGATGAAAAAGTCAATGTATTCTTTTGAATTGCTTAACATGCGACACCCTAAGGAAGTTAAATTTGCAAGAAATGGGGTGGCCGAGGATAAAACATATCGATATGGTAAATTGAATTCAATGATTGTTTTTCGATCGGGTATTTTTTGGCAAAAAACACTAGCTGCAAAGGAGTCTTTGAGAAATATAGAGATTAAATGCAACTATCATGTGGGGCCATCTATTGCTTTTTTAAAACCAGTATATTTAATTGTGGATAATGGCAGCGATAGAATTATTGAAAGGTATGATCCGGATGAACATAACCCTGGTAATATTTACGGAAGAGCCACTTATAATAACGGATTATTGGAAACCAAAGTAATGCCAGGCCTGTATACAAAACTGGGTTTGAATTTTGATTTTTCTTCTTATTACGATCGAGTGATGGCAATAGAAGTGGGCTTAACGGCAGATATGTATCTAAAGAAAATTCCTTTGATGGCGATTGAGGAAAACCAAAGCTTTATCCTGTCGTATTACATAAGTTTTTATATGGGTAAAAAATTCCATAATTAATGAGTAGCATAGTCTCGAAAGAAAAGAAAAAGAAGCCTGATTGGCTTAAAGTAAGGTTGCCTAGTGGGCCTGAGTTTACCGACCTTCAAAAGATAGTAAGAGACAATAAGTTGAATACTATTTGCGACAGCGGCAATTGCCCAAACAAGGGAGAATGCTGGGGTGAGGGAACCGCAACCTTTATGATATTGGGTAATATTTGTACACGTTCTTGCGGGTTTTGCGCCGTATCTACTGGCAGACCGGATGATGTTGATATTTATGAGCCGCTTAAGGTGGCCAAAGCTGTAAAGTTGATGAATGTTAAACATTGTGTGATAACGTCTGTAGATAGGGATGACCTGGCCGATGGCGGTTCTGATATTTGGGTTAAAACTATCGCGTCTATCCGAAGGTTAAATTCAGGTACTACCATGGAAACGTTAATTCCAGACTTTAAGGGTGATTGGGATAATTTGCAAAGATTAATTGAAGCCGCTCCCGAAATAATATCTCACAATATAGAAACGGTTAAAAGGTTAACAAAAGAAGTTCGAATCCAAGCTAAATACGATAGAAGCATGGAGGTAATAAGGCGAGTAAGTGAGGCTGGTATTCGTTCTAAATCTGGTTTGATGCTCGGGTTAGGAGAAACCGATGACGAAATATATGAAGCCATGGATGACTTGGTTTCAGTTAATTGCGATGTGCTTACTATGGGGCAATATCTTCAACCAACATCTAAACATCTTCCTGTTGTAGAATTTATTCATCCAGATAAATTTGAAGCACTTAAAGCTGAAGGAATAAAAAGAGGCTTTGATTACGTCGAATCAGGCCCGCTGGTTAGGTCGTCATATCATGCAGAACGCCATATGGCCTAATATCCTTATTAAATAATCTGTTTTTTATTGTTCTTCATTCAGGGTGCTCACAAGCGTTTAGGGTATTAGTCTTGAATTGAAAAAAACAGAACTTGTTTGTCAATTTTTAAAATATTCAAATTACTCAGAGTTAATGCGTTGCGAGATGAGTTTCATCTTGTAAAATAGATCGTCAATTTTATAATTTGAAATCTTTTTTATGATGTATTATTAGTGTAATTTGGTCGACCATTAAAAACCCCAAACAAAAAGATAGGGATGAGAAAGAATTTAAGTGTAATTATCGGAGTAATAGGAGTGTTATTTGTCTTTGTAACATTCGCGTTTAAACTCCATCAAGATCCACGATTTGGCAACAAACCTTTAAAAGAAAAGGAATCAAAGTCTGCTACTTCAGAAAGTTTTTTGTTTGATGTTCGTAAGAATCAGATAACTGGAAAAATTGATAAAGCTGATGTGGATAAGGCTAGAACGAATAGTAGACGTTCTATTCGTAAGAGTTTAAACTTAACTTGGGAATCTAGAGGGCCAAATAACTTTGGAGGAAGAACCAGAAGCATTTTATACGACCAAAGTAATTCTTCAAGAATGTTTGCAGGATCAGTTAGTGGTGGCCTATTTGTTTCTCAAACAGGAGGAACAACTTGGGAGCCTGCTGCCGATAATATGTCGAGTTTGGCCATTGCAAGCATTACACAAGGTGCAGACAACGATATTTATGTAGGAACGGGAGAAAGCTTTATGTACCCAATGGGTGATGGTGAAACAGGTTTGCCAGGACAAGGTGTTTTTAAATCGGAAGACAACGGAGCTACATTTACTCAACTTGCTTCTACTTGGACAACAGGAGATCAAGAAGCTTGGCAATATGTAAACGAAATGGCAGCAGATCCATCTAACTCTGAAAGGATTTATGCAGCAACTCATCATGGTCTAATGGTTTCTTCTGATGGCGGTGATTCTTGGACTAACGCAATCAACTCAACTACATTAACTTTAATTGGAACGGGTGGTTCTATGACATTGCAAGTTGGAAGTGGAACACCTTATACACATACATTTGATACTGATCTAGAAACAACAGCAGCAAATTTTGTTATTGCATTTGGTGCAGATCTTGAAGCAGATGACAATATAGGTGTTGCAAATATTGGTGAAAGTTTAATATTTAGTGATTTAAGTGGAACTGACCCAGCTGTCATTTTTGATAATTTTGATGGGGGAACAAAACAGGTTACTGCAATAACATTAACTGGAACTGAAGGAACAGCAAATTTTTATATTAATGATACAATATATACAGCAACTTTTAATGGTGATTTGGCTACGAGTGCCGATGATTTTGCTACAGCAAACGCAGCAGGGCTAACTGGGTTAATGGGGAAAATTGAAGTAACTGCTGATACAGGCGTAATTATTTTAACTGCCGCGGAAGAAGGCGAGCCATTTACGATAGATTCAATTAATAATGCAGTTGGTAGTGTTAATCAAGTTGATAAATATGTACTAACAGGAGACTCGGGTTCAGCAACACTTACCATTTTTAATAGTGTTACTGACAGTTCGATATTTAGAGTAGTATACGATACAGACCTTGCAACTACGGTTTCAAATTTTTTCGATACTGATTCAGCGAATATTTCCAGTTATACCAATACGGATCTATCAGTTAGTGGAGATACAATAATTTTAACTTCTCGAGAAATTGGTGTGGTATTTACTAGTACGTTGGTGCAAGAAACTCCAGTTGCACAAATTGTAGAGCATCATATTGAAGGGACTTGCGGTAAAGGACATATAACTGTTAACGGTACAGATTATTCAATTGATTTTGATACAGACCTTGCTACTACATTGGCAAACTTTGCAGCTGCAAATCCAATAATAGATGGTTCAGTTGCTGTTACGGCTACAGATAGTGTAATTACATTAACAGCTATTACTGCGGGTGATCCGTTTACAACATACACAATGATTAATGATAGCGGATACTCTAAACAAGAAGAAGTATTCAGTTTTGACGGTATGGGTGGAGCTGTATTGTTAACATTAATCACATCTGATACAATAGAAGATGCATATTTTATTGCACTTAAAAATGGAGATATAAAACAATCTCTTGCAGACTTTGTTACAGAGAAATTTATTGAATTATATGAAAAAGGTGTTTCTGTTTCATCTGTTGGTCCAGTATTGACTTTAACTTCTACAACAGCAGGAGTAGGGTTTACTGCTTCAACCGAAGTTTTGGAAGCAAGGGCTAAAGTGGTTGAATATGTAGTTACTGGAAATTTGGGTGAAGTAACACTTTATATGAACAAGGATAAGTATAAATTTCTCGATAATGGTTCGGTTACCGAAATTGCAGAAAAGTTCTATGCTGATTACAAAGCTAAACTAGATACTGTAGAAGGTATTATAATGACACAAGAGGACAGCCTCATAACATTTACTGCTAAAGTACCAGGGAATGATTTTCCTGGATTTGATGGTTTGTTAACATCTCAAAGTGGCGAATTGGAGGTACTTGCTACCACTTTGGTTCCTAATTTCCCATTGTCTAAACAAGTTGTATATCATATGGTTGGTGACTTAACACCGGGGATTGACAAAGTTATATTGAATGTTGGATCAAAGTATAGTTTAACAACGTTTAAATGGGAAAACAAGGCTGACGCACCAACATTGATTGAGAAGATAAATAAATTTATTAAAAAGGATCTTAATGCTAAAGATGCTTGGAATAAGCAAAACATAACAGCTAACAGAAGTGGAACTTCTATTTATTTTACTTCTAGTACTCAAGGTGGTACTTTCGAATCTGAAGCGCCTACTGTTGATAAGCCATCGGACCTTGATGCGATATATGAAGTGATTTCAGAGGCAGTTCCAGCAGGAGACTTCGAAGCTGATCAGGAAACAACACATGAAAACGCAAGTTGTGGTTTAACAGGAAATAGGTATACCGTAATAGACAATATTACTTCTGTTAATTTAGGATCAAGTTATTTCTCTGATCCAGCAAATGTTTCTGGACTTTCTGGCACATTTGAAACACTAATTGGTAATGTAACTGGATTAGATGCTGTTTCTTTTGATTCTGATTCTGTTGCTCGAGCTACAGACGTTGAAGTTGGAAGTGATGGTTCGGTAATTGCCATTGTAGGCAATGTATGCTTTACCTCTGCTAACGGAGATCCAGGTACATATGTACAACGTTCAAATGATTTTGAGAGTAACTTGCTACCAATTAAGGGTGTTGGTAGAATTGAAGTAGCTATTGCGCCTTCTGATCCTAATTATGTTTATGCATCAGTTGCCTATACCGCAGAGGAAAGAGATACTGAGGAAAAATATTTGTTAGAAGGTGTTTACCAATCTACTGATAAAGGAGCAAGATGGGATCTAATAGGCCCTGGAGGACTTTCTCAATCTCAATTTTATCCATTATTCGACGGTATGTATGCAAATACAATTGTTGTTAATCCAAATGATAGAGAAAATATATTGGTTGCAGGTTTAGATATTTGGAAATGGACTTTTGATGAAAATTGGAACAAAGTGTCATCAGCAGAATTAGAGTTGAATGATCCATTATACGTATCAACGGGAATTCATGATATAGTATACCATCCAACAAATACTAAAACCTTTTACATAGCAACGGATGCAGGGATATACAATACTAGAAATGGTGGTAGTTCATTCTCAAAACAAAATGCAAACTATGTGAGCACACAAATGCTAGGTGCAGAGATGGACGTTGATGGTGAGTTACTTATGAGTACCGTAGGAAATGGTGTTATATACAATTCTGGTTTCGACATAAACCCTAATCGAGGAACGCAGCTATATACCGACCTAGGAGAAGTTATGAGTGGTGGAGATGTTGTAATTTCTAAAATTGACCCAAGTATTATCTTTTATTCAGGTACTAAGTTTGGTTACAATGGCTACGAGGTTATAAATACAGTTTATCGCTCTGAAAACAGAGGGATTACTGTAATCGATATTACTCAGGATGAGGTTTATTCGTCTGTTGTTAAAATGGACTTATGGGAAAGTCTGTATGATACAACGAACGTTGATAGTGTTCCTTATCTTACTTCAGGAGACCCTACTGAAATAGTTGGTTCAACCATTCAGTTAAAAAGTAATACTGTTATGGCTGGCAGTGGCGATTTTATTTACTACTGGACTACCTTAACAGAAGACCTATCGAACAGAGATAAAGATTCAGCTTGGTTTACGGATGTAATTAATTCGAGGTTTGCTGTATCTGGTGAAGATGGTAGCATTTTAATTGCTAACGATCCATTAGATATAAAAACAATTCCTGTAGCATTTGGTTCTATTTACGAACAGCATTATTATGTGCCTGTTGAGCTAGATACGGCGGCAATGCATCCTGCAACAGCAATAAGATTCTCTGCAGATGGGAATGAAATATGGGTAGGAATGGGAGGAAGACTCTACCGGATTTCAAAAGTACTTACTTTGAGAGGAGGAAAAGATGTGGAGAATTTGAAGATATCACTGGTTCACGACTTCGAAGGAAGGTATATTACTGATATTGCTACTAGCAGAAAAACATCGTCGCATGTTGTGGTTACTTTAGGTAATTATGGTAACGCGGATTATGTATATGAGTCTCAAAATGCTACTGACGCGACTCCTTTGTTTATTTCCATTCAGTCTGATTTACCGGCAATGCCTGTTTATTCGGTATTGATTAACTTGAACGATTCTACTGGTGCTGAAATAATAATTGGTACAGAGTATGGCGTTTATAGTACAGATGATGCTGGAGCTAGCTGGAATACTGACGGTGATATAATTCCTCAAGTTCCTGTAACAGATTTATTCCAACAATATTGGAAATTCTCTTACACATATGGCAACTTAGTTGCTGGTACGTATGGTAGAGGTGTATATACATCTCAAGATGTTGTTGGAGTTGAAGAGAAGGTAACTGTTGAAACTAGCGAGTCAAGTCTTTCTATCTATCCAAACCCAGTTACGGATGTAGCCAATGTGTCCATTACTGTTGGTGAAAGCGAGAAAGGTGTTCGATTAAATGTATATAGCTTAAGCGGTACTTCAATCTATACGGATGTAGTAACATTAATTAAGGGAACCAACAATTTTGATCTTAGTGTTGCTGGATTAAGTGCTGGTACTTATATTGTAAGTGCTACAACTAGTAAAGAAGTATTGGCAGCCAAAATGGTTGTGATCAATTAATACGTTACTCCTAAATAAATAATATTAAAGTAGCTGCTTCATGCAGCTATTTTAATTGTTACCGATAGCTTAAAATGACTAAAGCTAAAATTGCAATAAATGGTTTTGGAAGAATAGGTAGGGCACTGCTTCGGATTTTGCTTGAACAAGATACTTATGAAATAGTAGCTATTAATGATTTGAGTGACATCAACACATTAACCCATTTATTTAAATACGATTCTGTTCATGGCCGGTTTAATCAACAAGTGAACATTGAGGGTGATAGTTTGCTCGTAAAGGATCAGCGAATTAAATTCCTTTCATGCGCTACTCCGTTACAACTTCCTTGGAAAGATTTAGATGTTGATGTAGTTATAGAATGTACAGGTAAATATAA
Organism: Flavobacteriales bacterium; assembly: GCA_013214205.1. Classification (GTDB taxonomy): domain Bacteria; phylum Bacteroidota; class Bacteroidia; order DT-38; family DT-38; genus DT-38. Next base: position 23,470 of record JABSPQ010000127.1, on the reverse strand, counting down.
AAGCCTCAAGAAAAATGGACAGCACATAACTGCAGGAGCCAAGAAAGTTATAATATCCGCGCCATCCGAATCTGATGTAAAAATGGTGGTATTGGGTATTAATGATGAAGTTTTGGAGGACAATGATATCATTATTTCTAATGCTTCTTGCACAACCAATTGTGCTGCGCCTTTAGTAAAAGTTTTGGATGATAATTGGGATATAGAAACGGCATACATCACCACCATACACTCATTTACTAGCGATCAGAAATTGCACGACGCACCGCATTATGATTTAAGAAGAGCACGGGCTGCGTCTATGTCCATTATCCCTACAACAACAGGAGCGGCCAAAGCAGTTACTAAGATATTCCCGCATTTAGAAAATAAAATGGGTGGCTGTGGCATGAGGGTTCCGGTTGCAAATGGATCACTTACAGATTTAACGTGTATCCTGAGTAATTCGCCGTCTATTGACGAAGTTAACAGCGCATTTGAGAAAGCGTCTAAAAACGGCTTAAATGGCATCCTAGAGTATATTACCGACCCTATTGTGTCTGTAGATATAATAGGAAATCCACATTCATGTGTTTTCGACTCGCAACTTACCTCTGTTATAGGTAATATGGTAAAAGTGGTGGGTTGGTACGACAACGAAATTGGCTATTCGTCAAGATTGTCCGATTTGATCGGGAAAATTACTCAGAGAAAGTCTTAAGCTCTAAATTTTCTCCATCAAATACCGCATACGTAAAATGGATTATCCAATCGCCTAAATTGATGTATCTTGAATTATCTCCAATTTTTAAATCAAGAGGTATGTGTCTATGGCCATAAACAAAAAAGTCGTGGTGTTCTTTCGCCAACACTTCTTTAGAATGTATAATTAGCCATTCTCCATCTTCTCCGTACGTATCTGCAATTGTAACAGGATTTGTTGCCCTACTTGTACCCGACCAATGTAATGCTAAACCAATACCAATTTGTGGCGGTATTATACCAAACAGCCATTGGCAAATAGGGTTGCGAAATACCTTTTTTAGGAATTTGTATTTGTAGTCTTTGGGTCCTAATCCATCGCCATGAGCCAAATAGAATTTTTTGCCATTGAATTCTTTGGTAATTGGGTTTCTGAAAATTTTCAAACCTAATTCATATTCAAAGTAATCGAAGCACCACATATCGTGGTTGCCAATAAAGAAGTTTACTTCAATGCCCGAATCTGTGAGTTCTGCAATTTTTCCCAGTAGCCGTGTAAAACCTTTCGGAATTACAGTTTTGTATTCGAACCAAAAGTCGAATAAATCTCCCATAAGATAAATGGCCGCTGCATTATGCTTAATCTCATCTAGCCATTTAACAATATTCTTTTCCCTAATCAAACTTTTAGCATGACTAGGGATCCCAAGATGGAAATCTGACGCGAAGTAAATTTTATTTGAAGTGTTAATTCCTTCCAAGACTAAATTAACTTAAAACTTCTTGAACCTTTTGAGCCAGTTGTGCGCCTCGTAGATTTTTTCCGATAATCTTCCCATCTCTATCTAGTAAAACTGTAAAAGGAATTCCCGAAAATCCGTAAGTTTTAACAACCGAGGTATTCCAATAAGCCAACTCACTAACATGAATCCAATTCAATTGATCTTGTTGAATTGCCTGAAGCCAAGAGTTTTTATTCTTATCGAGGGAAACGCTATAAATTTCGAAACCACTACTATTAAACTGGTTGTAAAGTCGGACTAAATTGGGGCTTTCCATTCTACATGGTCTACACCACGACGCCCAAAAATCTACTAAAACCACTTTGCCTTTTAAAGAAGAAAGTGCAACGATGTTTCCATTGGGGTCCGACATTTGAATTTCGGGAGGAATTGATCCTATAGCAATCCTGTTTAAATCGCTCACTTTTTTTACGAAGTTTTGTGCAAGTACAGAGTTGGGGAAGTTTTTAGACATACTACTCTCAACCTTCTTGTAATATTCCATATTGGGTTCTGGCTCCAAACTTTCCACCACACTTAAAACCACGAAATCATTAATGTGAGCGTCGATAAAGTTTTTACTGAAAGTACTTTGTGCCGAACTCAATTCGCCAAACTGTTCTTGAATCTGTCTAATCTGAATAGCATCTCTTGTAGTTTGCATAATTACGGTATACATCTGCTTAAGAGAATCGATGGATACCATGTTTTTTTGATACGAGGAGAAGAACTCTTTGTATAAAACAGAATTTTTAGAGCCTTCAACAGTATAATTTTGTCCAAGGTTGGTTGCATCTCCATTAACTAATACAGATTCTCCTTTATCGATTATTAAAATTATCGACTGATCAGAACCAACTCTTATTCTATAATACCCAGCATCTCTAACAGGAAAAGTGAAAAGGAATTCACCATCCGAATCTAAAACGGCTGTGGCAATTGTTTGGAAGCCTTGTACGCCAGCTTTTTCAATATACAATGATTTGCCTTCGGCATTTTTAAATTTGCCTTTAAGGCTGTACTCTAGTTCTCCTTGACAGGCAGCCAAAAAAAGAACTGTTGAAACAATAATAAATTGAAATACTCTCATGCTAGTTGGTCGGTTTAGACACGAAATTACTGATTTGTTCGATGAACTCAGCACTACTTTCATTATGAAATTTAATAAAGATTGGAATAAAATAGATGTTCATTTCGGTTAATATGTCTTGCGATAAACGGCAAAGGTCTTTTTGTGTTGTAAGCATGATTTTTTTATTGCTATCAATTGCATCAAATTTGTTTTTAATGTTTTTCAGATCGTTAGCATTAAAATTGTGATGATCGTTAAAATCAACATGTAAAACGCTTTTAGCGTTTAATTTTAAATGTTCTACCAAAGGTGCAGCGTTGCCAATTCCTGTAAACAAAACAATGTTGTAATCGGAAATGTTTGCAATGGTATCGGATAAATTATATGAAGTTATGTCGTCGTAAACAACCTGAGTGAAATAGATGGCTTGATTTTCTGTAGAGTTGAGTTGTTTTGTAAGCATATGCTTTTCGTTTTTGGAAAGATTTGGGGGGCATTTCGACACAATTATTACATCAGCTCGCTTGCTTCCTGAAAGCGGTTCGCGCAATGTGCCTGCTGGAGCAACAAAATTATTCGATTTTAATTCGTGGTAATCGCGAAGAACAATCGAAAATCCAGGTTTAACCCTTCTGTGTTGAAATCCATCGTCCATTATAATGCAATCTAAATTAGGCGTGCAAGCCTGTAATTGTTCAATGCCATTCCTGCGATCTTCATCAAGCGCTACAATCAAATCTTTATTCATTTGTTTGTGTTGTTTGGCCTCATCGCCACTATCGGTGTAAGGCGTGTTTTCGTTAATCAATAAAAACCCACTCGTATTTCGCTTGTAGCCCCTCATTAACACGGCAACGGTTTTGTTTTCCTTTAATAATTCTGCTATAAACTGAACGTGTGGCGTTTTACCTGTACCGCCATGAGTAAGGTTGCCAACACAAATTATGGGCAAGTCATATCCTTTAGAATTTAGGATGCCCAAATCGTAAAACAAATTTCTTGTTCGGATAATTAGCCCATAAACAAATGAGATGGGTAATAATAAAAACTGCGATGGAGTCATTGCAAATAAAAGTACAAATTTAGGTTAATGTAAATTTCCCTAATATTGAATTATGAAAATTCAAGATATAACGTCGGTAATTGAGACTTTAGCGCCCTTAGGATATCAAGAGGCATACGATAATGCTGGCTTAAACGTAGGAAATTTAAATGATGAAGTTGAATCGGCTTTGGTTTGTTTGGATTGTACGGAGGAGGTAGTAGATGAAGCAATTTCTATTGGCGCCGACTTGATTATTGCACATCATCCTTTGATTTTTGGCGGCATAAAGCAAGTAAGTTCTTCAGATTGGCTGGGTAGAATACTAATAAAAGCAATTAAGCACAACATATCGATTTACGCAGTTCATACTAATTTAGATAATGTGATAAATGGCGTAAATACCAAGATTTGTGAGAAAATCGGATTGATTAATACCAAAATATTAGCACCTAAGCCCGGTATGGATAATGTAGGTGATGGAATGATAGGGGAGTTAAAGCAGGAAATGTTGCTTGATGACCTACTTGATTTACTGAAAAATGATTTCAAAGCTAAAGGCATTAGATATACCGAGATAATAAAAGAAAAAGTAAGGAAGATTGCTGTTTGTGGCGGTTCGGGAAGCTTTTTATTGTCTGATGCAATTGCTGAAAACGCTGATGTTTTTATCACCGGAGACTTCAAATATCATCAGTTCTTTGATGCCAATAATGAAATAGTAATTATTGATATTGGACACTATGAAAGCGAACAATACACAAGCGAGGTGATTTATGACTTAATTAAGGAAAATTTTCCTAAATTTGCCATCCGTTTTTCAGGGATAAACACGAATCCAATTAAATATTTGATTTAAGATGTCAACAACAATAGAAAAAAAAGAAGCGTCAACAGAAGAGAAGTTAAGGGCGTTACTTGACTTGCAAAGGATAGATAGTCAGATAGATAAGATAAGAACCATAAGAGGGGAATTACCTTTAGAGGTTAAGGATCTAGAAGATGCAGTAGAAGGTCTTGAAACTAGACTTGCAAATCATGTTGAAGAAACTGAAGCTTTACAAACTAAAATTTCGGATAAAGAGAATGGAATAAAAGATTCTCATGCCGAAATTAAAAGATATGAGTCTCAGCAAAAGAAAGTAAGAAACAGTAGAGAATACGACTCACTTAATAAAGAGATCGAATTTCAAACGTTGGAGATTGAATTGTCTGAAAAGAAAATCAAAGAAGTTAAATTCGAGATTGATTCGAAAGGTGACGGAGTTGATGGATCTAAGAAAGAGCTTAAAGAGCTTAAAAGCGATTTGAAAATTAAAAAAGGCGAACTTTCTGATATTGTTGCTGAAACACAAAAAGATGAAGAGAGTTTAGCTAAAAAATCTAAAAAAGCTTCTGCAATCATCGAAGAAAGATTGTTAACTGCTTACGAAAGAATTAGAGGTAATGCCAGAAATGGTCTAGCTGTTGTAACCATCCAAAGAGATGCTTGCGGTGGTTGCTTTAACAAAATTCCACCACAAAGAAGATTAGACATCAGAATGCACAAAAAAGTTATTGTGTGTGAGCATTGTGGTAGAGTACTTGTTGATGATAATATTTACGGAGAACCTGAAGTTGCTGAAGTTGAAGAAAAAGCAACTACAAAAAAAGCAACTACAAAAAAGCAAAAAGCAAAAAAATAGAGTTTAATAAACTGTATTTAAAAAGGGATATTCAGAAATGAGTATCCCTTTTTTATTGACGTATAATCTAATTGGGTTTGTTAGAAGTTGATTCCAACAGTAAACATGCCTTTGTGCCTAACAGATGATATTTCTGTATTAGAACTCACAGTATTATATAGTAAATGCGTGTTAGACGATGAGCTTAATGCGTAAGCCAAGTCAACAAAAAAATCTTTCTCTCTCCAGCCAATACCTCCTGTGTAAGTGGTACGTGCAGAACTTAACACATCCGGACTCCCATAATTTGCATAGCCAGCTCGAAGAGAGAAATTATGAACTCTCCATTCCGCACCTACTCTTAAGTTAAATGCAGGTTTAAAATCGTCTTCAATTATATTGTTTGCATCAGAGAAAGAATACCCCAATGCCTTTAGTGAGCCGGTAGAGTAGTCTACAAATTCGAAATCGGCACTAATTAAGCCTTTCTTCCCAAAAATGATTGCAGTGCTGGCAGTAGCCTTATATGGAGTTTTAATGGTATAGTCAAATTCCGACCTGTCTGGATCAAATATATAATCCTCATCGACATCATCATATTGTGCTTCCATGCTCAGTTCAAACTCGTTGTGCAAGTAATATTTGGTTGGCGTATGCAACGACGCACCCATTCGAAGCCATTTGTTCAATTTGTAAATCATGCCGATCTTAAGATTTAAGCCATGGCCTAGTACGCCTAGCTCTTCTTTTATCTCAAAAAAGTTGATTGCAGAAATTGAATCTTGATCAAATTCTAAGTATTCGGTACGAGAATTATATTTAACCACGGTATATCCGAATGAAGCGCCTAAGTAAAGACGATCATCATAATTTCCGCCAAGAGCAAACGAATATTCAGCCATTTTACCATATTGCTTAGTAGATTTTGTTTGGAGCGGTTTTTCTAGTGGAGACTCAATAAAAAACTCACCGAATAACGTATCGATAAGGTAAGTGTGAAATGCGCCATACGCTCCTGAAGATAAATTGTCCATGTTACCTATACCAGCATTGTTTGCTTCATTAAGGTATTGGTCTACCAATGAATTGCCTTCCGAAGTACCTTGAATAAATATATTTTCAGTAAACAAAGCCGTTTTCGTCATATTGAAACCGTAATTCACTCCAATCCATTTTCCTGTGTTTTCGCCAGCGTGAAAAACCACTCCTAAGTTTCCTATGGAGAGCCCTGCTTGGTTAGCGTCGTTTTGCGACTCGTTGTACGAAGTTGAATTTTGGTTGCTATAAAACAGGGGCGTAAAAGTAAATTCTGATTTTCGGTAAATTGCCAAACCTGCTGGGTTGTACGACATAGAAGTGATATCTCCACCAAGTGCACCAACGGCACCTGCCATGCCTGTAAATTTAGAAGTACCGTTAATTTCCTGCTGAGAATATCTCAAAACATCAAACTCGTTTTGAGCAGTAGCTGGCTGAATTATTGCAGCGCAAAGCAGGGTAAAGGATATGCGAATTAAGTTTTTCATCTATTTTATTTGGGCCTTCTAAGAATTACAATACTTTCTTTCTTGGAGGTTTGCTACCGCCAGATCTGTTACCACCGCTTGGTCTACTTGGGGCCTTGGGTTTGCTATAATTAGATCGAGGAGTAGACCTAGGAGCTGGTTTGTAAGTTTTAGGTGCAGAATAAGTTTTAGGCCTTGGTGTACTGTTGTTTCTTGGTGTTGCTTTTGGTCTGTTGTACGTAGGTGCCAACTGTTGTTTTGGTCTAGCCGTAACTTTAGGACGAGATTGTGATTGAGTAGTTTTTTGACTATTATTTCTAGGCACCACTGCATCGGGCCGGTTTGTGTACTGCAAACGTGGACGCGGTGTTACCTTAGCATTATTGGATGTTTTGTTACCACCATTGCTCTGCACATTAGGTCGTTGTCCGTTGTTGTTTCTATTAACCGGTGGGCGATTTACCGTTCTTGTGTTAGCGGATGGAGTTTGTGTTTTGGCTACATACGTTCTGCCAGTTGTACCTCTTTGCTCACGCGTTCTGTTAGCATTAGGGTTGGTTCTGGTAACCGCACCCGGCTTGTCGTTTAGCCCAGTCGTATTTGCTCTTGATCCAGATCGTGTTTGAGGGCCTTTGTTATTATTTCTAACCTCATTTGCTATAAGAGCTCGTGCACCGTTATTATTATTTCTAGTTCGTGGAGTTTGAGCAATTGTTCTTGTTGTACCGTTTTTATCCTGTGGCTGCTCCATCATTCTTTTCTTTAAGTAAGGTGAAGTAGTAGATCTAGTGCTACCTATTGAAGAACTTCGAGGTTCGTAAGTAGTATTGGAAGTAGAAGCGGTTGTTTTATAATACCCTGAATTTGAATAGTAGCCATCGCTATAACCATTATTGTAAGCGCTGTTATAAGCATATCCATTGTAGTAACTGTTATGGCCCCATTGGTTGTGGTGGTGATGACCTCCATAACCATAACCATAACCATAACCATAACCATAATTGAAAGCCTGGCTATAAGGATAGTAGCTTCCATAGCCTCCGCCATAAGAAAAATCATAATTCCACCCAGTGTGGGTATTCCAGCCTACATTCCATCCAGAGTTATAGTGGTTGTAGCCGTATGAGTAGTAAGGATCATAATAATTATTAAAATGCAAATAAGTATTGTTGTAACGGTAAGGATCGTAATTGTAGCTATGAAACCTTCTTAACCTTTTTGCATAAGATTTATCGTAATACTCATCAGAATAATAATTATTGGTGATATAAGTATTGCTACCTTCTTGATAATACTCCGATGAATCATAATATTCGGAATATTGTGTTTCGTCGTTACTGTAATAAGAATCATGGTCTTGCCCGTAATCATCTGCTGGAGTATAATAGATGTCGTCGTAATAATTTTGAGCGTTTACAGGCAGCATATTTAGCGTGCCGCACATCAAAATCAATATTTTTACTGTTGTTTTCATAATCGAGCCTCCTTATTCTTTAATTTTGTTTCTTATAGCATTAGCTGCAACAAACCAAAAATCGTACCATAAATCTACAGAATGGAAAACAAAGGAATAACATCAAGAGAAGACTTTTCGCAATGGTACAATGATATTGTCATTAAAGCAGGACTGGCGGAGCATTCGGAGGTAAGAGGATGCATGATAATTAAGCCATATGGCTACGCTATTTGGGAGAAAATGCAGGCCATTTTAGACAAGAAATTTAAAGAGACTGGTCACGAAAATGCCTACTTCCCATTATTGATTCCTAAATCATATTTAAGCAAAGAAGCAGATCATATTGAGGGATTTGCAAAAGAGTGTGCCGTAGTAACCCATTACCGATTAAAAACAAGCGAAGATGGCACTGGCGTAGTTGTTGACCCAGATGCCAAATTAGAGGAAGAGTTAATAATAAGACCAACTTCAGAAACCATTATTTGGAACACTTTTAGAGGTTGGGTTCAATCTTATAGAGATTTACCACTTTTAATCAATCAGTGGTGCAACGTAATGCGTTGGGAAATGAGAACGCGATTATTTTTAAGAACATCCGAGTTTCTTTGGCAAGAAGGCCATACTGCACATGCATTAGAATCGGAAGCGCTAGAGGAAACCGAAAAAATGCTGGATGTATATGCCGACTTCTCCGAAAAATTTATGGCGATTCCGGTTATTAAAGGACTAAAAACACCAACAGAAAGATTTGCAGGTGCAGTAGAAACTTATTGTATTGAAGGATTAATGCAAGATGGAAAGGCTTTACAAATGGGAACATCTCATTTCTTAGGTCAGAATTTTGCCAAAGCATTCGATGTAAAATTTGCTACTAAAGAAGGAAAATTAGAACACGTTTGGGCATCTTCATGGGGCGTTTCTACCAGATTGATGGGCGCATTGGTTATGGCTCATTCAGATGATTCTGGCTTGGTATTACCTCCTCAATTGGCTCCTTACCCCGTGGTTATCGTTCCTATTTATAAAGGAGAAGAGCAGTTGGCAGAGATTAACGAAGTTGCCTTTGAAATTAAATCCAAGTTGGAAGCAAAAGGTATAGAGGTTAAATACGACAACCGAGATACCCATAAACCAGGTTGGAAATTTGCTGATTATGAGCTTAAAGGCGTGCCAGTTAGGTTGGCGTTAGGTAAAAGAGATTTAGAAAACGGAACTATAGAAGTAGCTCGAAGAGATACGAAAGAAAAAACTACTGTTGAAAGAGCAACAATTGATAAGTATGTTGATGACCTTTTAAAAGAGATTCAGCAGAACTTATTTGATAAAGCACTCGATTTTAGAAAAAATAATTTACAAAAAATTGACGATTTTGATGAGTTCAAAAAAGTCATGAAAGAGGGAAAGGGCATGGTGTCAGCGCATTGGGATGGAACAGCGGAAACCGAACAAAAAATAAAGGAACAAACGAAGGCCACAATACGTTGTATACCTTTAGACGTTATAGATGAAGATGGGGAATGTATCCTCACCAAAAAACCGTCTAAAAGAAGGGTGATCTTCGCGAAAGCCTACTAATCCTTATGGAAAAACAAAAGTCCGCTACAGAACTTATACTCGAAACACTCACAGAAAAAACACTTACTAAAGTCAACGTATATACTCAGTTGTATGAAATCTTCGCAGATTTTAAAACCGAGTTGGAAAAAAGCGCCATTTCTCTAGGGAAAAAGGCGGGTAAAGTTGATAAGAAGTTGGCTGTTGAATTTAGAGAGAAAGGAAATTACGAGGCCGAGATTAAAATAGGGGGTGACATCATCGTTTTTCAGATGCATACCAACGCGTTTCTATTTGATAAAGATCATCATGTTTGGAACACTTCATACGTTAAAGATGAGCCTTTAAGAGCCTATTGTGGAATAATAAACGTCTATAATTTTTTAGCTGATTCATTCAAATTTCAGCGCCACAATGATTCGGGGTATTTGGTGGCTCGAATCTTTGTTAATATGGACGGTCATTACTTTGTGGAAGGCAAGCGACAAATGGGCGTTTTGTTCAACGATTTTGTAAATAGTAAGATAAAAAATAAAGATATTAAAGACATAATAGAGTCATCGATACTGTATTGTATCAATTTTGATCTCTATGTGCCTCCGTATGATGAAGTTGAAGAAGTGACGCTTAAAGAAATAGTGGATTCAATCTCAAAAATGGGATTAAAAACATCTAAAAGGCTCGGTTTCAAGATGCAATCAGAGAATGATGTAAAATCTTGAATCCTTTTTCAATAAAACTTTGGAGATACTATATAGTTTTTTAAATTTGCACTCCCTTGAGAAAAAGGGGATAATGGTCCGTTCGTCTAGGGGTTAGGACGCCAGGTTTTCATCCTGGTAACAGGGGTTCGATTCCCCTACGGACTACTTGAGGGGAAATATTCGAAAGAGTGTTTCCTCTTTTTATTTTCATTCCTTGCAAAGCCTTGACACTACCACAAATAAATGAGATTGCATCCTTAAAGATAGCGGTTCGATACTTTTCTCCATTAAATATCAATTTACCCTTCAATATCGAACTCAACAACTTTTGCTTTAGTACTACAGAGGATTTTGAATAGAAATAATGGATGTTTGTTAATAGGTTGGTGCCAAATTGTACAAAGTCCCGTATGTCATTATCTTCTCCTCCGAGTTGAAACAATTGTCCTTTCAATTTTAACAGTTTTTTGTCAAAGTCCTTCTTGCTGCCTGTGTAAGTGTTATCATCAATTATTCCATCAACCAATTTTTCAGTCAGTACTTGCTTCCTGCCCTCGATCTTCTTTATGTCACCTTTTAATTAATGAATCTGATTGTGTTTGCTTTCAGCAGAAGACTTGTATTTGTCTTCTAGGATTGCTTTAAATAGTTCGCAAACTTCCTCTGTTGGCGTTATATCGTTCAATAAGCTATTAAAGGCATTATGAGCGTCACTGACTTTAATGCGCTCTTTGCATCCGTTACTACAATGATAGTAGTAGTGTTTTTTACCTGTTTTGCTTCTTGATGCACTACCTGTTAGGTTTCCTCCGCACGACTGGCACTCAAGAAAACCTCTTAAAGGTAGGTTATCGTTAAGTTTAGATGGCTTCTGTTTTTGTCTTTTACGTAGTCCTAGTTGAATTTGTACTTTGTTAAAAGTGTCTTCATCAATGATTGGCTCATGTAGTCCTTTAACTATTTGCTCTGGTTCATCTTTATATGCAGGAACTTTTATAATTCCAGTGTAAATCTCAAACTGTAGCATTCTACTTAGATGGCTTTTTGATAGGCCAAGAAGTCCATATTTAGGCATCTTTAAGATTTCACTTTGAGAAAATGTTCCAACAGCAAAATCTGTAAAAAGTTGCTTTATTAGAGGGGCTTTAATAGGGTCTAATTGCATTAGAACTTTACCTTGTTCATCCCGACCAGGGATATAACCTTTAGGTTGTGAGCAATTCCAGCGACCTTCTTTTAGGCCTTGTCTCATTCCTGTTCTAACTTTGTTGCTTCTGATCTTATTATCTACCTCTGGTATTCCGAGATACATTAATTACATTAATTTCTGATTAGGGTCTTCGTAATCTATCCAATTTTCAATACTGTTTATTTCTATATTAAGCTTCTCGAAGATTTCTATTACTAGTAATGCTCCAAGAGTATTTCTTGAGAACCTAGACCACTAAGAGCTACGTTAAGAATTAAAGCCGAAGATTTACCAATATACAAGACCTTACAGGAGCGTTTGGAATCCATTATTAAACGTAGAGATGAAGAAGTAGATGATACATACTCACTACTCTGTACAATTATGAATGACGTAAACCATGCACAAGAGCAAGAGTTAGCGTCAGATTTATCAATGGGAGAAAGGGCAATAAGTCAGATGTTAGCCCGAAAAATTGATAATGAGGAGCTGGTTGAATTAATAACAAAGGAAATAAACTCAATAGCTACAGAACTTACCAAAGACTTTGAAGGTTGGCAGAAACAAGGTTCAGTAGAAGACAAAATAAGGGTTGAAATAATTAAGAAGCTGGTTAGTCGGGCTAAGGTTCATTCTGCTATTACAAAAGAGAAAGTTGATTATATCCCATTTGCTAAGCAATTAATGAAATATGTAATCCAATACTATTGATGCCGGAACAACTCGAACATATCGATGGCATAGATTTACTATTCTACAAAAGCAATAGGGCTAAAAGCATAAACATTACGATTAAGCCTTTTGAAGGAGTGCGTGTATCAGTGCCTCAGCTAATAAGCTTCAAGAAGGCGAAAAAGGCAGTCGAGCAGAGAATGGGATGGATTAAGAGCCATTTATCAAAAATGAAGTTGGCCGAGAATGACTTTACCTTATTTGATTCTAAGTCCAGGTTTAAAACTAGAGAACACTTGTTAGACGTAAGTCATGCAGACGTCGAAGAAGTTAATACGATAGTAAAAGATAATCGTATTACTGTTTTGGTGCCTAGGCATTACCTTTTGAAAACGAGAAGGTTCAATTAGAGGTAAGGCATGGAATTGAAAAAGCATGGAAAAAGGAAGCTAAAATATTCTTGCCAATTCGAGTTCAAGAATTAGCTAGTAAACATGATTTTAAGTATAAAAAGGTGTCTGTAAGAAACTCCAAGACACGTTGGGGAAGCTGCTCCGTGGATAATAATATCAATCTCAGTTTGCATCTAATGCGTTTACCAGATCGGTTGGTTGATTACGTTATACTTCATGAACTATCACATACCAAAGTAAAGAACCATAGCAAGGAATTTTGGAGTTTGCTTGATTCGGTATCTGGTAATGCTAGAAAGTTGGATAGGGAGGTGAAAGAATGTAATATTCAGATATATTAATCGTCTTAATATAACAGTAGGAAATTAGACTAGAAGAATAAGACAAAATATTAAAGTGAGGAATCAAGTTTTAAAAATATTGGTAGTGGTGCTTTTCGGCTCCACTATGGGAGCCAATGTTATGGCGCAACGTTTATCACTTGCAATTTAAATGTATGAAAAAATTATTTATTGCCATGTTAATGATGCCCTTGTTGTAGACCAACCTATCGAATTTTCATCTACACGAAGTATTCCGTCATTCATCAAAAAAAGGATGCATTTCACAGAATATACAATAGAAAGACTCATCTAAAAGGTACATTGGGCTAATATTTAAAAATATGAAAAGACTACTACTCACGTTATCAGTGTTTTTTGTTACGATATTTTATTCCTTAGGAACAGGCATCCCTCCATTAAATTGGGCACATGCACTTTCTGATACAAATGGGGCCTCATATTGCTATCCCGGACCAATAATAGCAGCGCCTGATGGAAGCGTGTACATTACGAGTATCATGAACCCTGGGACGTATGACTTCGATCCTTCAGAAAACGATTCTATGATAACAATCACAAAAGGCAGGAGTGCAGTGATCAGCAAATACAATGTTGATGGAGAGTTTCTGTGGGCGAGACTTTATGAAACGACCGGTGATTTTTGGACAAAAGACATTAAACTTGATTCGGCAGGGAATGTGTATTTTATAGGCAGCATCGCTGGTGAAATTGATTTAGATCATACTGCGTCAGAGGATTTATACGATACTAAATCATGGAACTCAAGTGGGATCGTTATAAAGCTTACCGCTAATGGTGATCCAGTTTGGACTAAGTTATTCGACGCTATTGGGAATGATGATATTTCGCCATCGCAGATCGTCATTAACGATAATCAAGAAGTTTATGTATCTGGAGTCTTTAGGGGAACTCAAGATTTTGACTCGTTAGGAACAGGAGGGGTACTAACAGCGTTTGGAGATTTTGATATCTTTTTAATGAAAATGGATGCTTCAGGAGATTTTCAATGGGTAAAGCAATTAGGTGGTAGCTCGGGTGAATCAAACATTGGAATGGGTCAGACACCCGAAGGTGATTTGATTTTAGTTAATAGCGTCCAAGGAGCAGGGGATTATGATCCAAGTACTAACGATTCAGTTCTTACATCATCCAATAATACTTTTACAACTATTGCTAAATATAGTGATGCTGGTGACTTTATTTGGGGAAGAGTGCTTGAGTCTACAACACAAGTCTATCCGCAAAAGTTTACAATGGATAAATCTGGTAGCTTTTATATCAGTGGGTACGTCTATGGTACTGCGGACTATGATTTAGACAGCGGAAGTTATACGTTACAATATGTAGGAGGGGAAACATTTTTAGTTAAATATGATAAGAATGGTGGTTTTGAATGGGTAAACCAATATGGTGTAAACGCGGGAATTAATATAAACTCAATGTCCGTAGAACCAAACGGGTCAAGTTTGTACATTAGCGGAGAATTCACTGGTAACAGCGACTTTGATCCTACTATTAACGCATTACAATTATTTAATAACGACGGATATACTTTTGTCTCTAAATTTGATACAAGTGGCACCTTCGAAACAGCTTATAGCCTTCAGCTAAACCTGGGTGGTGAGGAAATTGTTATGTTATCTGCTGGATATCGTGATGACTTATACTATACAGGGGAATTTAATTCTATAGTGGATGTTGATCCTACCTCTGTTGTTGATGAATTAACTACTGACGCTACTGGTGGTACGTTATTCATACAAAGGCTTGGAGAAGCGGATAATGCCACTGCCATTAATGACTTAATGACATTTAACCATGCCATTTATCCTAACCCTACAACTGGAAAGGTAATTATTACAATCCCCAAAGGATCAGGTCAATCGGAAGTGGTTGTATTGGACTTATTTGGTAACCAAGTGAGTAAATCAACTTATTCAAGTTCGGATAGCATAGAAGTAACTTTAGACGGGCCAGTGGGGATTTACATTATTAATGTTATTATAGAAGACAATACATCTTCTTATAAAGTGATAAAAGAATAGACTAGTTTATCCGAAATATTAATGATCCTGAGTTGAATAATAATCTTATTTCGACTCAGGTTTTTTTTGTTTGTAAATCGTCAGTGGAAATGTCGGACAAGGTGAGCACCTATTATCGGTTTAAAGTGAGCACTCAAATTAAATACAAATCATATTTAAAATACCTTAATATGAATCATTAACGATATTATTGAGTTGGAGTGGATCTGCTCAAAGATTTCCGAAATAAGGTGCTCAACGGCTCCGTTTTTTCCACACTCTGTCGCATTATGGACTTGCTACATTTGAGTGGAGGGTTAGTTAAGAGAATGTCACCATTATTAACTTTACAAAATGGAAAAACGAAGAACATTTGATTCTGCTTTCAAAGAGAAGGCAGTAGCACTAGCAGAAGCAAGAGTGGACTTGCAACAAAAAAATGGACGCTAGGTTAAGATCATGCTGCTAATTGTTTATACTTCATTTCTAATTCAAGTTCATTAATAGTTTTGTAATTCAAAGCTGAGTGTCTTCTATTTCTGTTGTACCAAGTCTCGATCCATTTGAAAATTGAGATTTCAGCATCAGAGTATACATTGTAGTGATTTTTGTAGACCCATTCTGTTTTCAGACTTTTAAAGAAGCTTTCAGCAACTGCATTATCCCAACAGTTTCCTTTTCTACTCATACTTTGATCCACAAGCCCTTTGTAGCTTTTAGGATGTTTCTGAAAGTAATACAGGCATACTGAGAACCTCTGTCAGAATGAAAAATCAACGTTTTCCTGATAGGTCTATTTTCAACTGCGGTATACCATGCTTTGATGACGGTGTTTTCAGCGGTCATGTCTTCACTAAGCGACCATCCGATCACTTTTCTATCAAATAAGTCAATAATTACTGTCAAATAAACCCATCCTTTGGTCGTTTCGATGTAAGTAATATCGGATACCCAAACTTGATTTCTTCTTTCTACTGAAAAATTTTGGTTCAGCAGATTTGGGGATACGGGATAGTTGTGATTCGAGTCCGTTGTATTCTTGAACTTTCTGTTTCTTCTAGCTACAACACCTAAAGCCTTCATCATTCTAGCAGTTCTAGGTCTAGACACTTTATATCTACGTTTTTCTAACTCGACAGTCATTCTGGGAGAGCCATAACTTTGATGACTTTCTTCGAAAATGTCTTCGATCAGCTCAACGATTTTCCGATTCTCTAACCATCGACCTGATGGACCAGACCTTAACCAGTTATAGTAGCCACTTTTACTCACGTCAAGCACCTCTGACATCATCTCAACAGTGTATTTCAATTTGTGTTGCTTCATGAACCCAAATTTTTGCTGTCGTTCGCGGAGAAGATGCCGATCGCCTTTTTTAAGATCTCAGCTTCCATTTTTGTATAGTGTAGCTCTTTCTTTAAACGTGCGATCTCACGACCTTCATCTGTAAGCTTTGCTTTTCCATGACCTGGAAAGCTGTTATGTTTAAACTCGCCTTGCTCTTTTTTCCAACGATGGATCAACTGAGCACCGATACCCAGTTCTCTTGCAGCTTTGGCAACATTACCCTTTTCTTCTGATAACTTCACAGCATTACGTTTATAGACAGCTGTGTAACTTCTTTTCTGTTTTGACATTTTGCTAATTTAATTCTTAGCAACAATATCTTAACTAACCGTCCAGTCTAATGTAGCACTTCCACTTTAAATTTGTTTTGGAATCCATTTAGCAATAGAATTCAGGTTTATATAAGAAGTTTACCGTTAATTTGTAATTGTGGAGAAACTAGTCGGAATAATACAGCGCGTAACTTATCACAATCCTGAGAATGGCTGGTCGGTTTTGCGCGTTAACCCAATTGCAAGTCAACACGAAGTAAAAACCGTAACCATTCATCAAGCCAATGTATTTGCTGGTGCTACCGTAGAATTTGAGGGCGAATGGATGCAACATGCTAAATATGGTGAGCAGTTTAAAGCACATAACTTTATAGAGAAAAAACCAGCTTCTGCTTCTGCATTGGAAAAATACATTGGTTCAGGCCTCATTTATGGCGTAGGCCCCAAGATAGCCAAACGCATTGTGAAATATTTTGGTAAAGACACCCTTAACGTTTTTGAAGACGATATGGAACGCTTAACCGAGGTGCCTGGAATAGCGCAAACCAAATTGGAGCAAATCACATCTTCTTGGATAGAGCATAGGGAGATTAGAAATGTAATGCTGTTTTTACAAGAATATGGTGTAAGCACCTTATTTGCAGTTAAGATTTTTAAAAAATACGGAAACAATGCAATAAAAATAGTTAAGGATAACCCCTATCAACTATCCAAAGATATTTATGGTATTGGATTTTTCTCGGCAGATACTATTGCTTTGAGTATGGGAGTAGAGAAAAACAGCCCGAAACGAATACGCGCTGCCATTGCTCATGTATTGGCCGCCAGTAGAGATCAAGGCCATTGTTATTTGGAACTAGAGCTTATAGTGGTAGAGGTAGACAAATTGCTTAAAGAAGATTTTAAAGAATTGGTGGCAACAGAAATCTCTGGAATGGAAAAGGACAATGAGCTAAGAGTCCGCTTAAGAAAAGCTGAAGCAGAACCCATAAAATGCTATTATTCTAAATCGCTTTACTACGACGAGCTGCATACAGCACAGCAGGTAAAAAAGTTTATCGCGCAAAAGGTAAAGGTGGATGATAAACGTGTAGCAAAATGGCTAAAAAAATACAACGAGCAACAAGAGTTCCCCTTAAGCCAAGAACAATACAATGCTGTTTTAGGTGTAACCAAATATGGGTTTTCTATTTTAACAGGTGGTCCGGGTTGTGGTAAAACAACCACAACCAAAGCCTTGGTTAAATTGCTAAAAGCAATGAACAAGGAAATCACCTTGGCGGCTCCAACTGGTAGAGCAGCCCAGCGAATGGCAGAAGTGATAGGTGATGATTCACAAACCATTCATCGCTTGTTGGTTTGGCAGCCCATGTCGGGTCTGTTTAAAAAAAATAAAGACGACCAACTGGAAACAGACTTCATCATCATTGATGAATGTTCTATGTTGGACATCACTTTAGCAGCTAGTTTATTACAAGCCATTCCACTTACCGCCCAAGTTTTGTTTATTGGTGATGCCAATCAATTACCATCTGTAGGAGCAGGCAATGTGTTGAAAGACTTAATTGATAGCGGTAAAGTGCCATTGTTTGAGTTGGTTAAGGTGTTTCGGCAAGCTCAACAAAGTCAAATAATTAAATATGCACATCAAATAAACAACGGCATAATACCGAAAATTGAATCTCCAGTTCATCAACCTGAAATTTGGAAGGACAACAAAGATTGTTTGTTTGTAGACTCGGAAGAAGCAACCAAAGACCAAATGAATTTCATAAAGAAAATTCGTGGTTCGATGAAATACATCATTGAAAATGAAGGAGTAGCTTTTTTACGGGAAACCACCCCCGATGATGTAGCCGATAATTACAAATCAGTTACCATGGAGGACGATTACTATGTGGAAGCAACCTCTCAGCAAGAAATAGAAGACATAAGAAAACAAGGAGTGCGCTCCTACATCTTTTCTATTCCAGAAGATTACCTCAATACCAACCTCAATACCCTACTAAATTCTAACAGCCATGCATCTGCATTAAAAGAAGTATTGAATCGTATTCATCCTTGGTCGTCATTAAACTTCGGTTTTACCGCTTCCGAAATGATTGTTCGATTGTATGCAAAAACCATTAAACAACGTGTAGGAAAGGAGTTGGAAATTCAAATTTTATCTCCAATGACAGTTGGAAGCATGGGCACCCGAAACCTCAACCTTCAAGTACAAGCAACCTCTAACCCTGCAAGTAATAACAAACCTGTTTTGATAATGGGAGAGCTTTTGTTTAGACTTGGAGACAGAGTAATACAGCGAAGAAACAACTACGACTTGGAAGTATTTAATGGCGATATTGGAAAGATATCGGCAGTAGATAATCAGGAAATTACATTGGAGGTTACCTACAAAACCGGAACTGGTTCACGGAGTGTTCACTATAAAAAGCAGGACATTACAGACCTCGATTTAGCCTATGCAATTACCATTCATAAATCTCAGGGAAGTGAATTTGATGTGGTGATCATACCCTTGGTGATGCAGCATTTTACCATGCTGTACCGAAATCTGATTTACACTGCTTTAACACGAGCCAAAAAGATGGCTATTTTTGTAGGAACAAGAAAGGCACTCGGTATAGCGGTAAAAAACATTGACAATAGATCTCGAAAAACAATGTTAAAAACAATTATTCAGGAGTAATTTAAAAACATAGATCAAAATAACTCTCTTTAGGTATTATTATGGCGCAGCAATTTGGCAAAACATGGTGGGGCGAACACTTTTTAGCAGCATTAAGAGATATTGATTTTTCTAATAGATTACCCAGAGGAAGAACCTATGCGCGTAATGGGTCTGTGACAGAGATTGATACCGAAAAAAACGGGATTTATGCAAAAGTTAAAGGAAGTCGCAGAACACCATATCGGGTCGAAGTTATCTTACCATTGTTTACTGCTATCCAGAAAAAGAAGTTAATAGACGCAATTGTAGATGACCCATTAGTGCTTTCGATGCTTTTGAATCGTGAATTGCCGCATGAGTTGGATGTAATCGCACAAGAACATCACATAGCCATTTTCCCCAATAAATGGTCCGATTTTGACATGCATTGTTCCTGCCCTGATTGGGCAGTACCCTGTAAACATCTTGCTTCAGTTATTTACATGCTGTCGGCAGAAATTGATAGAAACCCATTCTTAATTTTTCAGTTGCATGGTTTAGATATTCTAAAAGAGCTTACAGAAGTCGGAATGACGCTAAAAAAAGAAATGAATGTTTTAGAATTCGAACAATTATTTCGCAACAAACCGCTTGATGTAATATATGAGAACAATATTGATGAGGGTTATTTTGACCTCTCTAAAATAACACAGCAAAGCCAAAATCTATTATCTCTACTAGAAACCAAAACAGTTTTTTACGACAAGTCTTTAGTGGCTTTATTGCTTAAAAACTACAAAGCAGTAAGTCGCCATTCTAAAACATTGTTGAGTGACGATGTTGAGCAATTAGAGCCAGTAGATTTTGAAAGTATCGAAAAGCTGCAGTTGTGTATTAGCAAAAACAGCTTTTTTAATAAGGCTATTTTACACGCCGACAAAGGAGATTTAACATTTGAAGCACTAGATGATGGGAGTGATTCGCTAATTAACTTCTTAAGCCGACTACCCCCAAAGCACGAACAACTATTCTCTCAAGATTTAAGAGTTCTTTACCGATCATACCATTTAAGTGTAAAATTAGCTGAATGTGGAGCTTTTATTCCTCAGTTGCTCGAGTTGCAGAAAAATCAATATGTAATCCGTTGGATTCCTGCAGTGATAAACGAGGAGGTGAATCATTTATTTACCATGATTCAGCGCCATGTATCAAAAGATTTGGTGCAAATAGAAATCGGTAAAGGCAAGCAAAAATATTTATCACCTAGAGATCAAACGTTTGCTTTGGTATCCGTTTTTTTAACCCACTTCATCAATCAATTACCGGCTACCCCAATTAGCTCATACAAGAATACAGAATCAAAAATAGAAGAGCTGTTTTTCAACAATCAGGTTCATTCATTTACTCAACTTGGTGAAAATCAGATACCAGAGGCCATACATCAATACCTTCAACGATTTTACCTTAGTGATAAGGTATATGTGCCGCTAATTAAAATAGAAGACAATGCAGAAGAGAACACATTTCACCTTCAGCTGTGGGTTGAGAACCGTAAAGACTCTATGCTGGAACCATTGATGCTTCATGATTTTATTAAGAAAAAGAAATACAATCAATTCAAAACTTCATTGTTCCAATCCTTGGCCAGTTTATCGCGCGATTTTCCAGCCATAAAACCGTTAATCTCTTCTTCTGGTGCACAACCGCTAATGTTTGATGGAGATAGTTTTGCTGAAGTATTGTTGGAAATTTTGCCCTTGGTTAAACTGTTGGGCATTCGTATTTTATTACCCAATTCATTAAGAGGCCTTGCCAAACCCAAAGCCTCATTAAGATTGGATAGCAAGCAATCTGATGCATCAGGCAAAAGCTATTTAAACCTTGATGAAATGCTTCAATTTGAATGGCAAATAGCCATCGGCGATAAAACCATTCCTATAAGTGAATTTAAACAACTTGTTAAAAACGTATCTGGAGTAGTTAATATTAAGGGAGAATATGTGCTGATTGATCAAAAAGAGATTCAAACACTACTGAACAACCTAGATGAAGAAAAAGAACTTTCTCGGGTTGATTTACTTCAATCCGCACTGTCGGAAGAATACCAAGAAGCAAAAATTTCGCTTTCAGCCGCCGCACGAGAAATCGTTAATGAATTATTACATAGCGACCAGAAAGAGATACCTACAACCTTAAACGCCACCTTGCGGCCTTATCAGGAACGTGGGTATAAATGGCTGTACAACAATAGTAAGGTAGGTTTTGGAAGTATCATTGCAGATGATATGGGGTTGGGAAAAACGATACAAGTAATCAGTTTACTACTTCAATTTAAAAAAGAAGGTCGTTTCGATAATAAGAAAGCACTAATTGTAGTGCCTACAACCTTAATTACTAACTGGCAAAAAGAAATTGAACGATTTGCACCAGAGTTAATTACTCATATTTATCATGGCGTAAAGCGTGAGTTTAAAACCATCGATTGTGATTTGGTAATTACTTCTTATGGCATGCTGCGCAGCGATGCAGCAAAATTTCAAAAGGTTAATTGGGAAGTGTTAGCTATTGACGAAGCACAAAACATTAAAAACCCAGGAACAGAACAAACAAAGGCTGTAAAGAAATTGAAAGCCGAAGTGAAAATAGCAATTAGTGGAACACCTGTTGAAAATAGATTGAGTGAATACTGGAGTTTGTTCGACTTTGTAAACAAGGGCTAC
Organism: Flavobacteriales bacterium; assembly: GCA_013214205.1. Lineage (GTDB taxonomy): Bacteria > Bacteroidota > Bacteroidia > DT-38 > DT-38 > DT-38. The sequence continues at coordinate 1,376 of JABSPQ010000127.1, read as the reverse complement.
CTTGGGTCGGCTAAGTATTTCCAGAAAACCTTTGCTACTCCAATCGAAAAGTACAGTAGTCAGCAGCAACTTGAAAGGTTTAAAAAGATAACGGAACCTTTTATTCTTAGACGCTTAAAAACAGATAAGTCAATTATATCCGATTTGCCAGAAAAAATTGAACACGATTGTTTTATTCAGCTCACAAAAGAACAAACAGCTCTTTATCAGAATGTTGTTAATACCATGCTTAAGTCGCTCGATAATGCAGAAGAAAACTCAATAGAGCGGAAAGGGTTGGTGCTTAAAATGATGACAGCCTTAAAACAGATATGCAATCACCCATCTCAATTTCTTAAGAAAGACGATGCCCGAGCTGACTTGTCGGGTAAAACAGAAATGTTATTGCAGCTGCTTCGCTCCATTTATGATAACAATGAAAAGGTGTTGATTTTTACCCAATACAGAGAAATGGGACAGATACTTACTCGTATTCTCGAAGATGTTTTTGGTACCAAACCGCTATTTCTGCATGGAGGTGTTGCACGGCACAAAAGAGATGATATGGTTGAGGAGTTTCAGAATAAGAAACATGTGAAATTCTTTATTCTTTCAATAAAAGCAGGGGGAACGGGATTAAACTTAACGGCAGCCAATCATGTTATCCATTACGATTTGTGGTGGAACCCCGCTGTTGAGTCTCAAGCAACAGATAGAGCTTTTCGTATTGGGCAACAAAAGAATGTGTTGGTACATCGTTTAATTTGTAAAGGAACTTTTGAAGAGAAGATAAATCAGATGCTACAGGATAAAAAACAGTTGGCAGACCTAACGGTTGCAACTGGCGAAAAATGGATTGGAGACTTGTCGAATAACGAGTTGCAAGAATTGGTTCATATAAATGATTAGATGCTGAATATATGATCATTAAATGGTGTATTCTCATTAATTCAGGCAGCACTTTTTATACTTCTTTCCACTGCCACATGGGCAACGTTTGTTTCTGCCCACATCTTTTTTGTCTTTAACAAAAGGTATTTGAGGTGCCATAGATTCGAAAAATGAATCTTCAAAATCATTTTCTGCTATCTCTCCTTCTATTCTGGGGTTATCTAGAAAGGTAGAAATATATTCTCTAATTGCATAGCATCCAACCCGTCAGGTATCGAATTCCTAATTGATGCCGATGGAACGGATGAAGAAGCGATTGAGCGGTTGGCCTATCAAACCAAGGGAAACTTCCAGCAGATCGCAGATGGATACGACGCTATCCTAGACCACCCTTCGGCGGATAAAACTGACCACCCCAGGACGCTTCAAAGTGACCACCTGCGACGGAGCAAAGTGACCACCTAAAACTGCGAAGAAAAATTATTGGCTGTTGGCCATCTTTGATT